>CALWLK010000033.1 GCA_944381505.1 uncultured Lachnospiraceae bacterium | reverse complement strand
GCCTCGGATAATTTGCAGGGCTTCCTTTTGGGAGCCCTGTTATAAGCCCGAAAATTTGAGCAGGTTAAGGCTTTGTGTTATCTATGGAAGGGAGAGCGGCGCATCTCCACAGGAGAGGGAGAAGAAGATATAACGTAAATATCGACTATGTCCCCCATGTCTATAAGGGCAGCCTTAAGAGGGACATGAGAGTGGACAATGTGAGGGGAGTCCTGATAATCCTTGTGGTTATCGGGCATTTTCTGTTACCCTTATATCAGACAAGGCTCATAAACAATATCACCTATCTCATCTACAGCTTTCACATGCCCTGCTTCATCATGATCTCAGGCTTTTACGCCAAAAGCCTTTATAAAAACGGAAGATTTCGATGGGGCAAGGTGGTTCAGCTTTTGTGGCTCTATTTTGTTTTCAAGATGCTGGTAAATATCACAGAGGGGCTTTTGGCGGGGTATATACCGCTCTTTCCTGACTTTTTCAGTGAGAGCGGAGCGCCTTGGTATCTTATGGCCCTCGTGATCTGGTACTCCACAGTGCCCCTTGTGAAAAATCTGAGAGAATACCCCTCGAACGTGATCTTTCTGGGGCTGATGATACTCTTTTGCACCTTCATAAAATATTATATAAGCCCCGGCTCCTTCCTCTCCTTGGACAGGGTCATATCCTTCGCGCCCTTTTTCTATATGGGATATTTTTATTCACAGGAGAACCTTGACGTGTATTTGAAGTCAAAGGGAAGAAAGGTCATAGACACCTGCGGGATATGTTTCGCCGTGGCCATCTTCTTTTTGATGTACGATCTTTTCATGATATATAACCTCGTAGTGTATGGCGCGGACTACAGGAGATACCATGAGACTATATATTCTCAGGCGTGGCTGATAAATCTCGTGTGGTATTTTATAGCCTTCTGCATGTCCCTTACGCTTATGGGGATCATGCTCAACAGACGCATGTTCATATTGACGACCTTGGGACAGAGGACCCTTCAGATATATATACTTCACAGGCCTATAAGGGATCTGTGCCAATATTTCGGATTTTACGATCACATAAATCCCCACAGCAAGCTTAATGTGCTTTTCGTTTTGGCTTTTGCCACGGTGCTTGCCATACTTCTCGGTTCAAAGCCTGTAAATGTACTTTTTAATTATGTAAGGACGGCTCCGGACAGACTGCTCGTAAAGCTTCGAGCCCTGTAAGCCTTCCCCGGGAGCTTTGGCAATGTGCAAAGAAAAAAGCCTGCGGGGCGTTCCGCAGGCTTCCGTTTTTGTAGGGGGCCGGGTCGGCATTCACCGACCCGGTATGAGTATGAAAAAGCTTTGCTTAGTTATCCTCGTTGATAACTGTCTTTATAATATCGGGAAATTGTGACAACAATATGTCTGGTCCATAAAAAAAAGACAAAATTTATAAATAAAGTATAAACTATAAATTAAAAACAAAAAAAACTTTAAAAACTCCCGGATTGATGATATATTGTATTAGTAAAAATTTGCGAAAAGGCTTATAACAAGGCTTTTAAGGGCTTTGAACATATATTTGGTCTTATTCTTTCGGAGGTATTACGGATGGCAATGTTTTCACTTATGTCAAATGATATAGGTATCGATCTGGGAACGGCGAGCATACTTGTTTATATAAAAGGACGAGGTGTGGTATTAAGAGAGCCCTCGGTGGTGGCTATAGACAGAGATACTAATAATGTGGTGGCCTACGGCGAGGACGCGAGGCTCATGCTGGGAAGGACACCCGGAAATCTCCTTGCGGTGAGGCCCTTGAGACAGGGCGTCATATCGGATTACACCCTCACCGAAAAGATGCTCAAGCATTTCATTGACAAGGCCGTGGGCAGGAAGACTCTGAGAAAACCCAGAGTGGCCGTCTGCATCCCCTCGGGAGCCACAGAGGTGGAGAAGAAGGCTGTGGAGGATGCGACCTATCAGGCGGGAGCCAGAGAAGTCACTATCATAGAGGAGCCGGTAGCAGCGGCCATCGGAGCGGGCATAGATATCAGCAAGGCCTGCGGAAATATAGTCGTGGATATCGGAGGAGGGACCTCGGATATAGCTGTCATCTCCTTGGGGGGCCCTGTGGTCTCCGAATCTGTAAAGGTGGCCGGAGATGACTTTGATGAGGCGATCATCAGATTCATGAGGAAAAAGCACAATCTTCTCATAGGAGAGAGGACTGCGGAGGATATAAAGGTAAACGTGGGCTGCGTTTACAAGAGGCTGGAGAACCTTACGATGGAGGTGAGGGGAAGGAACCTTGTGACAGGACTTCCCAAGACCGTTCAGGTGACGAGCGACGAGACTCTGGAGGCTCTCTCCGAGCCTGCCATGCAGATAGTAAACGCTGTGCACAACGTCCTTGAGAGAACGCCGCCGGAGCTTGCAGCGGACATTTACGACAGAGGAATAGTTATGACCGGGGGAGGATCCCTCATATACGGCCTCGATCAGCTGATAGAGGAAAAGACAGGAATAAATACAGTTGTGGCGGACGATCCTCTCTCCGCCGTTGCTGTGGGAACAGGAAGATTTATAGAGCTCGCCAGCGGTGACGACGAGGGCTCATATTGATAACATGGCGGTACTGAAAGGTTACGTTGAACACATTATATACAGGAATGAGACCAACCGATACACGGTTTTGGAGCTCGATTGCAGCGGGGAGGAATATACTCTCGTGGGTATCTTCCCCTCCTGCGGCGAGGGAGAACTCATAGAGGCCGAAGGCCGGTTCACCTCCCATCCTGTGTACGGAGAGCAGTTTCAGGTGGAGAGCGTAAAGAGCCTTCCTCCTGAGGACACGGACTCCATGATGAGATATCTCGGGTCGGGAGCCATAAAAGGCATAGGACCCTCTTTAGCTCAAAAGATAGTCAAGAAATTCAAACTGGATACGTTTCGTATCATCGAAGAAGAACCCGAAAGATTAGCTGAAATAAAAGGAATAAGCGAGAGGATGGCCATGAGTGTCGCGGCTCAGATGGAGGAAAAGCGAGACATGAGGGACGCCATGATGTTTTTGCAGGAGTACGGCATCTCAAACACTCTCGGGGCTAGGATATATCAAAAGTACGGCCCTTACTTGTACTCGGTAATAAAGGATAATCCTTACCGGCTGGCGGACGATATAGAGGGGGTGGGCTTCAAGCTTGCCGACGAGATAGCGAGGAAGGCGGGATTTTCCAATGACTCCGATTTCAGGATAAAAAGCGGAATAGTATACGCCTTGGGGAAAGCCGTTACCATGGGCCACACCTATCTCCCGAAGGAAGAGTTGGAATTGTACGCAAGAGAGCTTCTCGGCTTGGAGGATTTGCCCGATCTCGAGGATCATCTTCTCAATCTTCAGATCGAGGGAAAGATCATGGTGAGGGATAACGCCGTATATCTGAGCTCATATTATTATATGGAGCTTGCGTCGGCGTCTATGCTGAGAGAGCTGAATGTAAAGGGAAACGTGCCCTGCGAGGAGATAGACGAGAGGATATCCGAGCTTCAGAGAGAGACGGATGAGGAGCCTGATCCCAAACAGACTGAGGCCCTGAGGGAGGCGGTGAACTCCGGGATACTCATAATAACAGGAGGCCCCGGAACGGGAAAGACCACCACCATAAATTTGATAATAAAGTACTTCGAGGAGGAGGGAAGACTCATATTTTGCGCGGCTCCCACCGGCAGAGCGGCAAAAAGGATGGCCGAAGCCACGGGACATGAGGCAAAGACCATACACAGGATGTTGGAGTACACCGGAAATCCCGAGGGAGACACGAAACTCAATTTCCTCAGAAATGAGGAGAATCCCCTTGAAGCTGACGTGATCATAGTAGATGAGGCTTCCATGGTAGACATATCTCTTCTCCACTCACTTTTAAAGGCGGTGGCTCCGGGGACAAGGCTGATATTCGTGGGAGATTCCAGCCAGCTTCCCAGCGTCGGCGCGGGAAATGTACTCAAGGATATGATAGCCTCGGAAAAATTCAACACAGTTTTTCTCACGAAGATATTCAGGCAGGCGGCGAAGTCCGATATCGTGGTGAACGCCCACAAGATAAATAACGGGGAGGCTGTAGATCTGACCAAAAGGAGCAGGGACTTCTTATTTATAAGAGGCAAGGACCCCGAAGATATATTCAGCTCCATAAAGAAGCTGATAACCGAAAAGCTTCCACCCTATGTAAATGCCCGCCCCATGGATATACAGGTGCTTACCCCCACCAAAAAAGGAGCTCTGGGAGTCGAGCAGCTCAATCAGAGGCTTCAGGACTTTATGAATCCTCCCTCAAAGAAAAAAAGGGAGAGGAGCTCCTGCGGCTACACCTTCAGGGAGGGAGACAAGGTGATGCAGATAAAAAATGACTATGACCTGGAGTGGGAGAAGCGGGAGCGCCACGGGATATGTTATGAGAGGGGGAGCGGCATATTCAACGGGGACATAGGTGTGATCACAGAGATAAATACTTTCGCGGACACTATAACGGTATTTTTCGACGACGAGAGATACGTGGAGTATGACAGCAAGCATTTTGAGGAGCTGGAGCCCGCCTACGCCGTGACTGTCCACAAATCTCAGGGCAGCGAGTACCCGGCGGTCATAATGCCCATGTACAGGGGCCCCCACATGCTCATGAACAGAAACCTGCTGTACACTGCGGTGACCAGAGCCAAGAGCTGCGTCTGCCTTATAGGGATGCCGGAGGTGTTTGAGGAGATGGAGGAAAACGAGAACGAAAACAAGAGATATTCGGGGCTTGGAGAAAGGATCAGAGAGCTTTGCGAGGATTAGGGAGAGTATAGAGGATATTTTGTTTCCGCGCTGCTGCCCTGTGTGCGAGAGACCCCTCAAAAAAGGCATCGGGCTCATATGCCCGGAGTGCGAGAAGCTCATATCCTACGTTGAGGAGCCTGTCTGCATAAAGTGCGGAAAGGAGCTCCCTGTGACCTCGGGGGAGGAGAGCCTTTGCGAGGACTGCAGGAGGAAAAGCAGGAGCTTTGATTGGGGAGCGGCACTCATAAATTACGACGGGATAATGGTGAGATCCATGTCCGCTGTAAAAAACAGGCACAAAAAGGAATACTTGGATTTCTATGCGAAGAGGATGTCCGAGAGGCTTTCGGAGAAGCTTCGGATCATGCGCCCCGACGCTTTAATACCGGTGCCTGTCCACAGAGACAGGAAACGGATAAGAGGCTATGATCAGGCCGAGGAGCTGGCCCTCAGACTTTCGGAGCTTACGGGCATACCCGCAAGGACTGATATATTAATAAGAAGAAAGAAAACCGAAGCCTTAAAGAAGCTTGGGGCCTCGGAGAGGCAGAGGAGCCTTGAGGGAGCCTTCGAGGTGATCGGAAAGACTAAGGGCATACACAGGGCCTGTATAGTAGATGACATATACACGACGGGGGCTACGGTGGAGGCCTGCACCCGGGCCTTGCAGGGGGCGGGGATAGAGAAAGTGTTCTTCCTTTGTATATGTATCGGAGCAGGGAGGGAGAAGGGCTGAAAACGCTGAAAAACTTTAAATTTATCAGGAAATATGTTGACGAAGCTTCTTACTTCTGCTATGATATCCAAGCACAAGAGACAAAAGCTCTTTTTTTTGTGTTAAAAATTTGGGAGGTGGATAACCGTGGCTTCAAAGCGTACCAAAATCACTCTTGCTTGTACAGAGTGCAAACAGCGTAATTACTTTCTCACGAAAGAGAAGAAGTTACATCCGGACAGAATGGAAGTAAAGAAATACTGCAAATTCTGCAAGAAGCATACTCTTCACAAGGAGACAAAGTAATTATGGCAGATGATGCAAAAAAACTTTCTCTCGGAGGAAAAATATCACACTTTTTCGGGGGAGTAAGGGCGGAGTACAAAAAGATAGTTTTCACCGACAAAAAGACTGTCCTTAAGCAGACTGTGGCCGTAGTTATAGTCAGCATATTCACAGGACTTCTCATCGCGGCGATAGACTTTATCTTGCAGTACTTGTTACATTTCGTTATTTAAGGATAATAGAGGTAGATATGGCAGATACTAATTCCGAAGCTAAATGGTATGTGGTGCATACCTATTCAGGCTATGAGAATAAAGTAAAAGTTGACCTTGAGAAGACTATCGAAAACAGAAATCTTCAGGATTGGATACTTGAGGTATCGGTGCCCGTTCAGCCCGTTGTGGAGCTCAAG
>CALWLK010000032.1 GCA_944381505.1 uncultured Lachnospiraceae bacterium | reverse complement strand
CTGACGTCTTCCTTGACCTCCGCCATCTCTGTCTTAAGCACTCTGACATCTTCCTTGACTTCTGTCATTTCCGTCTTAAGTACCTTGACGTCTTCTTTGACCTCAGCCATATCGGACTTGAGATCGCCTATATCTTTCCTTACGGGCTCAAGCTTTCGGTCTAATAATTCACTTATTATTTCAATGTCTTTTCTTTCCAGCACTATGTTTGTCTCCTGTCTGTTTATCCGAAAATCATCAAACAGTTATAATAATATTCTAACAAAAAAATAAAATTAATCAATAAAACGATAATGAAAAAACTGAAATATATTTTTTATCCTGTAGGGAAAACGGCATGAATCTGCCTGAAAATATAAGATATTGAAAAATCTGACAGGGGCAGAAGGATTCGAACCCTCATTGACGGTTTTGGAGACCGGTATCCTACCATTGGATGATGCCCCTAAAATTTCAAGGTCACTAAAAAAGTGACCTTGACTACTATACTTTAATACACATAAAATGTCAATAGCAGACCGTAAATTTCGCGAAATTATTTGGCCTTATTTGCCGAAAACGGCCTCATAGTCAGCCTTGAACTTCTCTATTCCCGAATCTGTAAGGGGATGGTTGAACATCTGCATAAGCACCTTGTAAGGAACTGTTGCAATATCAGCTCCCGCCTTTGCACACTCTATGATGTGCATGGGATTTCTTGTGGATGCACAGATTATCTGAGTGTCGATATCAGGATAGTTGTCAAATATCTGAACTATATCGTATATAAGATCTGTTCCGCAGGTGGAAATATCGTCAAGCCTTCCCAGGAAAGGAGACACATAGGTAGCTCCGGCCTTTGCGGCAAGAAGAGCCTGAGCCGCAGTAAATATAAGTGTGACGTTAGTCTTTATACCCTCGGCGTTCAAAACCTTTACAGCCTTTAAGCCTTCCTTTGTCATGGGTATCTTAACTACCATGTTCTTGTGGATCTTTGCTATCTCGCGTCCCTCGGCTATCATATCCTCAGCCTTTGTGGTGGTAGCCTTTACCTCCCCGCTTATGGGGCCGTCAACTATTGAAGTTATCTCCTTGATAACCTCATTGAAATCTCTGCCTTCCTTTGCAATGAGAGAGGGATTCGTGGTGACTCCACATATGATCCCCATATCATTGGCTTCTCTTATCTCGTCCACGTTAGCGGTGTCAATAAAAAATTTCATTTCAGAAAATACCTCCTTCAGATCATCAGATTATTCTCGGTAATACCTGATTATATTATAATACCTCAAAGCAGACGGGGCAACACGAATTTATGTAAATTCCAAATGAAAACCTATATGCACGAGGCGGCTTCCTGAATGTTTCGCACGGGTATAAGCTCTATCCCCTCAAGCCCGCAGATCTTTTGCATATTTGTCTTTGGCAATATAACTCTCTTGAATCCCAGCTTTCGCGCCTCCCGGACTCTGAGATCGGCGTGAGCCACACCGCGCACCTCGCCTGAGAGCCCCACCTCTCCGAATATGATGGTGTCCGAGGGTATGACCGTGTTTCTGAGGCTCGATATCACAGCCATTATCACCGCAAGATCCGTAGCCGGTTCGGTTACTCTCATTCCCCCGGTGACATTCACGTAGGCGTCCAGCCTGCTCATGGCAAAGCCCGCCCGTTTTTCCAATACGGCCAAGAGGAGATTCAGCCTGTTATAATCTATGCCTGAGGCCTGACGTCTCGGCATCCCGAAGCCGGTCTCCGTCACAAGGGCCTGCACCTCCATGAGTATGGGCCTTGTCCCCTCCATAAGACATGCCACCACTGCTCCGCTCGCATCCTCTGGCCTACCTTTCAGCAAAAGCTCGGAGGGATTCATAACTTCTTTAAGTCCGTCCGAACACATCTCAAATACGCCTATCTCGTTTGTGGAACCGAATCTGTTTTTGGCACTTCTTATTATCCTGTAGCTTCCCTCTTCGCCTCCCTCAAAGTAAAGCACTGTATCCACCATATGCTCCAAAACTCTTGGGCCTGCCACAGTACCCTCCTTTGTCACATGCCCAACTAAGAATATGGCTGTCTTTGACGTCTTTGCGGTCATCATAAGCCTTGAAGCGGACTCCCTCACTTGAGTTATGCTTCCCGGAGCCGTTCCGGCCTCGTCTGTGTACATGGTCTGGATGGAATCTATAACCGCCACATCAGGATCCTGCTCCTCCAGCACAGCCACTATGTTCTCTATATTTGTCTCGGATAGGAACCCAAGTTCTCCTTCTATCTTTCCTACCCTGTCGGCTCTCAGCTTTATCTGTCTTAAGGATTCCTCCCCGGAAATATACATCACCTTTTTCCCGGACGAGGCGAGATTTGCAGCAAGCTGCAGGAGTATGGTGGATTTTCCTATGCCGGGTTCTCCTCCCACAAGTATGAGGGAACTCTCCACTATACCTCCGCCCAAAACTCTGTCCAGCTCTTCGAAGCCTGTGGGTATCCTTTCCGACTCCTCAAAGCCTATCTCATCTATGTGTACAGGCTTTCGGGGTTTCGCACAGGCCTTATCGGCAAGCGAAGCTTTGGAGCCTGTCTTTAAAACAGGCTCCTCCACAAAAGTATTCCACTCTCTGCAGGAGGGGCACTGCCCCATCCACTTTGAGGATTCATATCCGCAGTTTTTACAGAAGAAAACGGTCTGTATTTTACCTGTCTTCATTGCTTCCTCGCTTTTTTCCTTCCTCCATAGGTATCTCCGCTTTTCTTTGGGCAACGACCTTTATCTGAAGCTTGTCGCGATTTGAGGGGTCGGTCCTTATGCTCACTGTATCACCCTCTTTTACGGCTCCCTCCAATATCTTTTCCGCCAGCTCATCCTCCACAAGATTCTGAATAGTCCTTCTCAACGGCCTTGCCCCGTATTTGCTGTCATATCCCTTGTCTGTCAAAAGCTGCTTGGCTCCGTCGGTTACCCTTAATCTTATATTCAATTGAGACTTCACACGCTTAACGATGTCATTTAACATTATGTCGACTATCTTCTGCATATGCTCCTTGCCGAGCTGATGGAAGACTATTATCTCGTCTATACGGTTCAAGAACTCCGGCTTGAACATGTGTTTTACTTCGTCCATGACCTTGTTCTTCATGTCGCTGTAGTCCTTGTCCCTGTCCTCCGAGGAGGCAAAGCCCAGGCGTTTAGGCTCTATGATGTTCATAGCCCCCGCATTTGAGGTCATGATTATTATTGTGTTTTTAAAATCTATCTTACGTCCTTGGGCATCCGATATATGTCCGTCGTCAAGGACTTGGAGAAGTATATTGAACACGTCAGGATGGGCCTTCTCGATCTCATCAAAAAGTATGACCGAGTAGGGATTTCTCCTCACCTTCTCAGAGAGCTGTCCTCCCTCGTCGAAGCCCACATATCCGGGCGGTGAACCTATCATTTTTGAGACGCTGTGCTTTTCCATGTATTCGGACATATCAACTCTTATAAGAGAATTCTCCGAGCCGAACACTGCTTCCGAGAGAGCCTTTGAGAGCTCTGTCTTTCCAACTCCTGTGGGCCCCAAGAACATAAAGGAGCCGATGGGCCTCTTAGGGTCTTTGATCCCCACTCTGCCTCGCCTTATAGCCTTTGCCACAGCGGTCACAGCCTCGTCCTGTCCCACTACTCTCTCATGGAGTATGCTCTCAAGATTCTTTATCCTCTCGCTCTCCTCCTGTGAAAGCCTTTTTACGGGTATCTTGGTCCATCCTGATACGACCTCGGCTATATCCTCCTCGGTGACTGTCAGGTCAAATCTCTCCTTTTCCTCACGCCAAGCGGTTTCCAGCTTTTCAAGCTTCTTTTTCTTCCGCTCCTGCTTTCTCTTTATCTCTCCCGCCTTCGAGAAGTCCTCGGTCTTTATTGCGGACTCCTTCTCCGCCTCCAAAACCGACACCTCGTCCCTCAGCTTCTTTATATCCTCCGACTCCCTGTGTGATCCTATCCTCAGCTTCGATGCGGCCTCGTCTATGAGATCTATGGCCTTATCGGGGAGGAATCTGTCGTTTATATATCTCTGAGACATCTTCACAGCCGCCCTCACAGCCTCATCGCTTATTATGACTCTGTGATGCTGCTCGTATTTGGATCTTATCCCCATAAGGATGTTTATGCTCTCCTCCGTGTCAGGCTCGTCCACCTCCACCGGCTGGAACCTTCTCTCGAGAGCGCTGTCCTTCTCTATGTGCTTTCTGTATTCCTCTACTGTGGTTGCTCCTATTATCTGAAGCTCTCCTCTGGCCAAAGCGGGCTTTAAAATGTTTGCGGCGTCCAGGGCGCCCTCCGCACCACCTGCACCTATTATGGTGTGAAGCTCGTCGATAAAAAGGAGCACCTCTCCGTCGGCCTTTGCTTCGGCGATGACCTTCTTTATCCTCTCCTCAAACTCTCCGCGATACTTTGAGCCTGCGACCATCCCGCTGATGTCGAGGGACAGAAGCCGCTTTCCGACTATGGTGTCGGGAACACTGCCGCCGACTATGAGCTGAGCGAGCCCCTCCACCACTGCTGTCTTTCCCACTCCGGGCTCTCCTATCAGGCAGGGATTGTTCTTCGTGCGCCTTGAGAGTATCCTTATGACCCTCATTATCTCCTTCTCTCTGCCTATTACAGGGTCAAGCTCATTCATGCGGGCGAGCTCCGTCAGGTCTCTTGAGTATCGGTTCAGGGTTGGAGTGCTCTCCTCCTTGTCATTTCCCTCGCGCTTTTTGAGCTCTGCCTTGTACTCGGGCAGATCCTCACCTATGGCTTTTAAAATATCCGAATATATCTTCTGTATGCTCACGCCTATGGTGCTTATTACCCTTGTAGCCACACACTCGGGATCCCTGAGCATTGCTATAAGCAGATGCTCTGTGCCTATGAGCTCTGAGCCGAACCTCTTGGCTTCCCTGTAGCTGACCTCCAGTATCCTCTTGGCCCCGGGAGTATATCCGGCCTTTGCGCCTTGAGCCCTCTCCTCCGATGAGACATACCCGCTCACAAGCTTCAAAACTCCCCCGGCGTCTATATTATTTCTCAGAAGGACGCTGGACGCCAAGCCGCTTCCCTCCCTGATAAGCCCCAAGAGGATATGTTCCGATCCTATATAATTATTGCCCATTTCCTCCGCCGCATCATAAGCGAGCTCCAGAGCGACACGAGCCTTTTCTGTAAATTGATTCATAAAACCTCCTGAATTTTCAGATAAAAACAATAGTAATTATACTATCAGACCCGGGCTTTTGCAAATAATTAACTGTTATATATCTATTAATTGTTTATAAAATCCAATGCGCCTGACAAAGGTATCCTCCCGTCAGGCGCATAGTTTTTAATTATTTATAAGGTTTTAAATATCGAAGGTGTCGAATTCATCATCGAATATGTCCGAGCCCTCCTTCGGCTTTGATGGAGCCTCAGCGGTCTTCTTCTCACGGTCTGTTTCCTTTCTCACAGGCTCTATGACCTGAGTCTCGTCGGGCACAGGGCCCTCCTCCTCGGAGAGGTCCTCGTCACTGTAGCTGTAATCATGGCTCAGATCCGCGTCTTCCTCTGCATCCTCGTCATACTCTTCACTATACCTTTTGGCTCTTCCCCTGCTCTTTGAGCGCTCCTTCACACTTGTACTCTTCCTCGAGTTTTTGTCTCCGTCAGAGGAATTCCTGAGCTTAAGGGCAAGGTAGATTATTACCGCCAGGAAAATGAGAGCAAGTATTGCCAAAACGCAGATGAGGACGAACCTGAGATCATAATCTCTCACGAGGCTGTCATAGGTCTGCTGAAGCTCGGTATACTGAGCGCCGCTGACAGAACCCACCGCAAGGGGATCCTCAAAGTATCTCTGTATCGTCTTCTCGGCAATGTCATACCTGTAGAAGTTGAGCTCTCCGTTCTCATTCATTCCATATACCACGCAGTACTGAGGGTCTGTGTCAGCGCCCCATACCCATCCTTGTACCTTGTGTCCGTCCACGGATATGGTTCCCGCCTTAAAGCCTTCAGGTACCTGTACATCAGAGCCGGGAGTCATAATAGTGATCGTCTTTCCGGTTGACGAGAGCTTTACGCCCTCCGTAGAAGGCTCCGCCATGGTCTCGGCTGTGGACTCCCCTTCTCCCTCGGGTGCCTCTGCTCCGCCCTCCACCTTGGAGACATTTAAGATATAGTCCTTGGAGGTGACACCGTCCGCCGCCGTCACTCTCACGGTTATGGTGTTGTCGCCCATCTGAAGGCCTTCATTGCCGGAGATGATAACATTGGCTCCTCCGTCTGCGGGAGGTGCGTCTATGACGAGAGTGTCCACTGAAGGTCCCACGCTCACGCTGTAGGAGGTCACCTCAGGGCTGAAGCTCTCCGAAAGGCTTCCGGGGCTCACATTGAGGGATGCAAGATCCGCATTTGCGGAGGCCT
Organism: uncultured Lachnospiraceae bacterium; assembly: GCA_944381505.1. Taxonomy (GTDB): domain Bacteria; phylum Bacillota; class Clostridia; order Lachnospirales; family Lachnospiraceae; genus Avilachnospira. Next base: position 30,920 of record CALWLK010000032.1, on the reverse strand, counting down.
CGGCCTGCGCTGAGATATTCACCGAGGAATTTCCCAAATGGCTCATCTGTATGAGCTGATCCGCGCTGTCATAGACCTCCTGAGTGCTTATGTTTATGGCTGCGGTGCCTGCCGCCTTGGCGTTGAATCTGAGATTATATTCCAGATTGGCTGTTCCGCCTCCGTTTGACACTCCGTGCACTCTTATGGTGCCTGCGCCTCCGTCCGCATCCGTGCCGGCTATGAATTCGAGCTTCTCCGAGTCATAGCTCAACACAACGTTTGCGTCAGATATTGCAGTGCCCTCGTCGGCGCTGATCTTCATGGTGACGTTGACCTCTGTCCCCGTCACTGCAGTGGGATCGCTGAAGCTTATCTGCCCTGAGGCGGCAAAGCTCGGGAAAACCATGCAGACCGTCATGGCGATGATCATCAGCACCCCCGTCAAATGCTTGAATATTGATCCATGTCTTAAAATCTTGAAACTCTTCATACTACTCCCTGTCTATCCTATAATTATTACAGACGGCTGTGAGCTCTGCGAGCCGTTCTCAGGCTGTGAGGGCGACACAGGACTTACGGCCGGCTGATCCGTCACCGCTCCTCCGGTCTCCTGAGGAGCCTCCGTCGTGTTTTGAACCGGCGTTGAGCCGCCGCTCCTGCTTATATTTATAACGTAGTCTCTTGTGCTTCCGTTTCCTGCGGTCACTCTTATGGTGACGCTGCTGATTCCCGAGGCTATATCCACAGTTCCGGCTCCGCTTACAGTTGCCTCCGAGTCGATGGCCTGAGCGATTATGTTCAGGCTCGTTACGGAGCTGTCAACTATAAGGCTGTAGCTTGACGTATCCTTGTTGAAGGTGGGCGTCAGCGTAAATCCGTCTATGGACAGAGTCCTCAGCTTGTTGTTGGGGCTTCCGTCTGTCGCAGGCGCCGCACAGGCTGTCTCAGGCATATCGGTATAAACCGGTATCTTGAAGGTCAAGGCTGTTGACTTTATCTGATCGTTGTATGCCGAGGATACCTTCTCTCCCTCCGACGCTGCAGCGGGAACGTTCGTCATATACTGGTGCTGATACTTATTATTGCCCTGGACGTTGAATTTCTTCAAGTAGAAGGTGTCCTGCCCCTGCTTTACATAGTTGAGCCCGTAGGATATGGCTCCTCCTATTATAGCCTTTTCAATGCTGTTCCAAGGCCTCAGATCCGTTCCGGTCTGAGAAGCCTGAGAGGCGTAATTGAGGCCCGCCTCCACCACTCCCATTCCGTCATGGGCATAGGCCCCTGAATTAAAGAAATTATATATTCCCGGATAGGAAGCGTTATTTCCGGATATGAGATCCGAGCCTCCGTTCTTGCCCTGCTCCTGCACTATCATTGAAGCGAGCACATAGGGGCTCACCCCTGATTGCCTTGCCGCCTCCATTATTATATCCACGTAGGGAACAGACTTCATGGGTACAGTCGATGAGGTATCAGACTGAGAAGTATTTTCCGCTCCCTGTGAGCTCTGAGTCTCGGCAACTCCGGTGCCTCCGGCCCCGGGGCTTATTATGATTCCGGGGGCAGATTCCTGCGTGCTTTGAGCGCTCAAGACAGCTCCCGGCCCTGAATTTACAAAGCCCGAGTCCGAGGAAGCGGGCCCGCTTCCGACAACGACTCCTCCTGTGGAAGTCTGAGAGCCCGTGCCCGTCGTTTCCGATCCTGACGCAGATGTCTGCGACGTATTGTCAACGGGAGTGCCTCCCGCTATCTGCGAGCCTTCTATGGGGACTATCGCCTCCCCTGCAAGGAAGGTTCCCTCAACTAATTTTACCACACCGTCTCTCGTCTGTGTAGACTCATTGTAGCTTTGAAGCTCAAATTGGAAGATATAGGGGTCTGTCAGGAAATTTCTGGGATCCATGTAATACATTATTATCTCCCGTGAAGCGGGATTCCAAGCATTTCCGTCAAGGGGCGCCCAAGTTGAGTTGTCCCAGTCATAGGCTCCCTGCTCTATTGACTTCCATGATGATATGGAGTCCTTGTGGACCAGATTCCTTCCTATAATACTCTCCTCATTTATAACGTCATTCCAGCTAAGTCCTGTGTGCTGTGCTGTGAATATCCAATTGGGATATTGGGCATGGAGCTCTCTCAAGCCGTTCTTATAGCTCTCCGGGAAACCCTGCTGATTGAGGTATTCCTCAAAGGCAGCATCGGTGGTGTAGGCCACAGGCTCCCTGATATAGTCGCTTCTCGCATAACCCTCTCCGCCTGACCAGCGTATCTTGTACCACACATAGCCGTCGCTTCCGTTCTCCTGAGATAATACTGTGACCTCTGCATTATTTGAGAGGCGGGCGACGGAGCTGTAGCTCGTCCCCGGGCCGCTGCGGACATTGAGGGAAGTGGCATTGACTCTTCCCGTCCACTCGGCGGCATAAGCTGTATTTATGTCAGATAATGATGTCGCAGGCGGTGCAAACGCAATGCCCGCCGCCAAAAGCGCACACACCGCTCTCCTTAATAGTCTCTTAGTCATATCTATACCTTTCCCATTATGATAAAGCCATTATAAAAGTGAGCGGCAAAGCAGTCAATAAAGTTAAGCGAATAGACAAATAATAGTAAGAAATAGACAGCGAAACTTAATTTATGTGCTGTTTGGCCGGATACCTGAAATTCACAAAAGCGGAGCTGTCATTTGCGGACAAGCTTAAAAACTTTCGCCTGACCGCCAATGACAGCTCCGCTTTTATCATATAAAATTTTTATTTAATAAGCCTCGGCAAAGAGAGTGCTTGCTCCGGATTGGTTTCCTCCCAAATAAAAGTGTGTGGTCTGTTCAAAGGTGAGGCTCTTATCGGCAGGAGGGAAAAATCCCCCCGACTCCTTGTTGAGCCTGAAAGTCTTTCCTCCCACCACTCGCTCCACATCAGGTATGGTATAGGGCTTCTCTATGGAGCCTCCGCTGCATATGGCGTCGGCCTCCGGAACATCGTCCACCAGAAGTATGCCCTCCGTTCCGTCAACTCCTCCGAACTCAAAGGTTATGGTGGCGGCCTTTATTCCGTGTTTTTCAGCACACTGAATAGTCAGCATACCGTCTGTAGCGGCGTTTCCGCCTCCCTCCCAAGCCATTATAAGGCCGTCTGCGTCCAAAAATTGGGCTATCTTTACCCCGATGTTGGCGCATCTGGTTTTGTGCCAGTTTGAGGGATTGTGGCTCCTGCAGAAGATTACTCCCTTGAAATTAAGCTCCTTACCATGCTTTTTGTAAAGCTCCAGCAGTATGGGGTGGTTTACATGTAGGTAAGTGGGCACCTTGAAGGCCGGCCAGACATAGTTTCCGCTGACGACGCATCCGTCCAGCATGTCGTTGGGGTGCAGAAGGGTGGGAACTATATCGTCTATGGACTGTCCGTACAAATAGGTGTTGGAGTAGGGGCCCTGATTCTGGCACTGCCATACCAGCACCACATTGGGAAGGTCCTTATTCTCCTCATCTATAGAGAAGTCCTCGCTGTCATCCTCCTCAAGACCTACTGTGAGGGCGGCGAGTAAAGTCGACACCTTTATGCCTATCATTCGGATCTCGCTGTCATACTCTATAGAGGATTTTCCTTCTTCAAGCTCATAAAGTATAACCAAGTTCACCGTTTTTGAGAAGGGTGTCATATCCGCTATGGGGCCTGTCATATCCATTATGGCGTCCCTCGGATATAACAAGCCACTGGAGGCGCTGCTCTCATCCCAGGGAAGGGCAGCGCTTTCCATTACGGCAAAGCCTCTCAAAAGGTTCGTCACTCCGGTCCCGGCCATCACAGGGTCCCCGAAGAAGCCCGAATACTGCGTCCCCTCCCCCTCTGTCTTTAACATGGGCTGGATAGTGTCCAGAAGATGTATTATCCTACAGTTCTCCCCGGGCTTTACTATCTCGAAATCCACATCCTTGACAGCCTTCATGAGGGGCCTTATCTCCTTTTTGAGCTCCTCCTTTGACACATAGAGGATATGATCTCTGTAGTCGTTCTTTTCGGCAAAGACTGCATCCCTTACGTCAAAGTATTTTCTCTTAAGAGTTTTTTTCATCTCGGGCATTAATCCTCGCCTCCTTTCTCATCATCGACCGTGAAGATGGTAGGTTTTTCCACATCTGTAGTCAAAGCCTCTATACATTTTTCAAGTATCTTCCGTCTGTATGCCTTTTCTCTGTCCAAAGGCAGCTTGGGATTTCCCGCAGGGGATGTGAAATCTCCGCCGAATACGATCCTGTTCGCACCGACGCTTTGAGCCACAGAGGTGAATGCCGTGATATGGGCGTTGGGTATACCCGCTCTGTCCAGCTCTTTAGCCAGCGTTGCACAGCAACGCGTACAGGTTCCTCATGTGGAGGTGAGTATGGCGGCGGAGACACCGCTTTCCTTCAGATCTTCGGCCATCCTCCTTCCCATCTCCTTGCTGTTTTCCACGTTCGTTCCGACACCGCAAAGAGTGTAGAAATACTTGAAGGTCTTTTTTATTATGCCCTCCTTCTCCAGCTCCCTCATCTCGTCCAAAGGTATGAGCCTGTGGGGGTCTTCGCTTGCAGCCGTTGTATCATATCCTCCGTGGATGGACTCATAGACGCCCTTTTTCAGCTCGTCAACGCCCGAGATATCATATTTTCCGTATTTATCCGCAAAAGCCTGCTTGAGCTTGTCGGGATTCCCCACAGGCACCAGGCCTCCTGTGGTTATAAGGGCCACCACAGCCTCGGACATATTTTCAACCTTGGCTGCCGGGGGAACCTGCTCAAAGCCCCTCATGGGTACCTCCGTCCTGTACTCTCTCCCGTTAAGCTTATCCAAGAGCATGGCCACAACTCTATCGGCTCCGGTCTTTTCATTGTACTCATTGTACCTGTGTCCTGTTGCAAAGTAGCCCTCTTTGCGGGCAGGACCTATCTTTTCTTTTTTGGCAAGCTTTAAGGCAAAATCCGCCAGCTTGGGGAGGGATTTTCCCATACCCGCCGCAGTCTCCGTCGTTGGCAGGATGTAGTTGTCCTTCACGTACATGCCTATGGCAGGGTTCTCCCACCACATGGCAGTGACGCTCGGGATATGAAGCTCTCTCCTTACGTAGTCGCATACCTTCGCGCAGGCTACTCCATACCTTCCGGCGTTGAAGGCAGGACCCGCAATAAAAACATCAGGCTTTACCTCCTCTATAAGCCTCTTGAGCTCCGGAAGCATCTTCTCATATTTTGCATCTGTATTTACGTAATTGTCTCCGCAGTAGATGGTCCTTACAATCTCCATCTCGCCCTTAAGGCGGGCGCCTGCCGCTTGAGCAGGTCCCTTGGCTCCGTCGAAATATCCGAGTTCCGTGTCGGCCTTATCTTCTCCGCCTATTCCTGCGTAAAACTGATTGATATAATAAACCGCTTTAAGCATTATAAGTCTCCTGTTTTATGTAGGGATCTCCTTGAGACCCCGCTTTATTTCTTTAAAAGGCTTTTAAGCCCGAAGATAACCAATCCTATGACATACCACAGCACAGCCACAAGGTATGAAGTCGAGCCTCCGTCACCGAAGTAAAGGAGCACGAGAGTGATCAATATGACTATCAAGGTTATGATGGGGAATACATTTCCTCCCGGTACCCTGAACTCTCCCTCATCCTTTATCTCCCCTGTCCTCTGTTTTTTTCTGAGAGTCATCAAAGTAACTGCTATAATGGCTACTGTGATAGCCGAACAGATGGAGCCGGCGTTGATAATGATATTTATCAGGTCGGGGTTAAGAGACAGTATCACACATATGACGGCGACCACCGAAAGCGCCATTATAGGGGTGTGTCTCTCCGGATGAAGCTCTCCCAATTTCTTGGGCAAAAATCCTGACTGTGCCGTAGCCATTACAGTGCGGCTGGCATCCATGAGCATTATGCTCATATTTGTGGTCAGGGCAAGGAGCGCCGCCAAAGGCACTATTGAAACCACCCAAGCCATATCTCCTGTCATTACACTTCCGAGGGCGAAGGCAAGGGGATAATACTGAGCGTTTGCCCCTATAAGGGAATCCACCGACGCCATGCGGAAGGTGGATATAAGTATCAGGCAGTATACGATCACTGTTATGAGCACAGCCTTTCCTATTATCCTCGGTATGTTGTGCTTGGGGTCTTCTATCTCTCCTCCGAAGGATGCCACGGCAATGATTGATCCGTATCCCAGCATTGCTATGGGTATGCCTGCAACTATTCCCGAGGCTCCCATGGTCCCGCTCACAAAGGGAGTCATATTCTCTCCCTTACCGCTTACAAAACCCAAAACTATATATACGCCCAATACAAAGAGAAGAGCATAGGTTATCTTATTATGAATGCTTCCGAAAGCGTTTGCGCTCCGAGCGTTTAAAAACCAAGTCAGGGCTATCCAAAGTATGGGTATGAGTATCTGAAGAGCTCTGCTGTTCCCCACAGCCGGTATGAATTGCCCGAGATATGTGCTGACGCATAGAGCTGAAAAAGTTGTGCCGAATATGCTCACGTTGAGCCATGACCATGCGGCTATCCACCCTGCGAAGTCCTTTCCCTTCTTTGTCTTTCCTATGACGGCGTGGGGATAAACATATATGCCCCCTGATTTTGGGAAGGTGGTGGCCAACTCCGCTATGTTCAAGGCATAGAGGAGAAGTATCACTCCTGCAAAAAGCCAGGTCAGCACGGCCGCCGCTCCTGCCATACTGTAGGTCACTCCCGAGAGAGTGAAGATGGAACTTCCCACCATTCCACCTATGGCCATCATTATACAAGCTTTAGGAGATAATCCCTTGGTTTCATTACTCATAAAAACCTCCTTCCTTATTCAGGAGGAGGTTTTTGTTTCGAGCGGAATCAATTCATTTTGAGCTTGTCAAGATAATTCCTGCCGTAGGGCGGGGCTCCGATAAGTATAAGCTCCGCACCTTTGTCCTCGGCAAAGATAACATGTTCCTTGTTGGAGGGAAAAATGACAGAATCCCCCTCCTTCAGAACATATTTCTCTTCTTCGATCACGACTGTGGCTTCCCCTTTCGTGACCGTGATAAACTCCTCCCCCTGAGGATGTTTGTGTATATGCTGTTGTTTTTTCTTGGGAGTATCAGGCGGCAGAGTCACAAAGGTAATCTGCATGTTTTCGGTCTCCTCGGAGGAAATGGCCTGAAAAAGTATCCCATCCTCAGTCTTAAGGGTGTTCCTGTCCTTTTTCCTGATGAGTGTATTCTTCCTCTCTGTCTTCTCCAGAAAGTGTATCAGGTCTATCTGAAAGTAACTCGCTATCTTTTGCAGATTATTGATGGAAATGGAATGTTTGTTATTCTCAAGCTCGGAGAGGTATGAGTAACTCATGCCTGTATCCTCCGCAAACTTCTCCAAAGTGAGCCCTCTGATCTTGCGCATTTTTCTTATCTTTGCGCCTATATTGAAATCGTCTGTGTAATTCTCTCCCATATATGCACCTCTGTTCCCGCTTATAATTTAAATACTTTCCTTATACTTTTCAGCTTTAACTGTCATTATATTATAATTACAGGATTTTGAAAGTATTTTCAAGGGTTCACAGATGCTTTTTTATTTTAGAAGGGAACATCCCCGTCCTTTGTGTCTATGAATATGGTCTTTGAGATCATGTACTTCTTTATTCCCGCTACGCCAAGGCCCGACTGCTTCCAGCCTGTTCCCGGCGACTCTACCATACCCTTTGAGAAGTAAGAATTGATGTATATCTGACCGCCCTTTATAGCCTGCGCCACCCTGAGTCCTCTCTTCATATCCTTGGTGAACACGCCGCCTGCAAGGCCGTATTTCGTTCCGTTGGCTATCTCTATGGCCTCCTCCTCTGTATCAAAGGGTGTCACGCAGAGCACCGGCCCGAATATCTCCTCTTGGAATATGGTCATATCGGGAGTCACATCGGCAAAGACTGTGATGGGAACGAAATTTCCCTTTTGAAGCTTGGGATCAGTGTAATGCTCTCCTCCGCATATGAGCCTTGCCCCCTCTTTCTTTCCTGACTCAATATATCTCCACACCTCGTCGCAATGTTCTTTGTGTATGAGGGCACTGAGGGTAACATCAGGGTCGAATCCGTCTCCCGGTACAGCCTTCTCGCACTCTGCCTTCAGCTTTTCAAGGAATTCCTCATAGATGCCTCTCTGCAGGATGAGCCTTGTTCCGGAAACGCATACTTCGCCGGAGTTCAGGGTGAAGGCAAATTTGGCCCACTTCACAGCCTCGTCCACATTTACATCGTCAAACACTATATTAGGGCTCTTTCCGCCCAGCTCAAGGGCTATATCCTTTACGGTATCCTTGGAGGACTCTATTATTGCCTTTCCTGTGGCGGTCCCTCCCGTCATAGCTACCATGTCTACCTTCTCACTTTTTACGAGTATATCTCCCACTACCGCTCCCGAGCCGGTGACAACGTTTACCACTCCGTCAGGAAAACCCGCCTCCTTCAGGAGCTCGGCAAACATAAGCATCGTCAGGGAAGCCCATGAGGAGGGCTTCACAACGCAGGTATTTCCCGCTGCGAGTATAGCTCCTATCTTCTGGCAGCCCATCATGAAAGGTCCGTTCCAAGGAAGTATCTCTCCCACTACCCCGTGGGGATAATACTGAACCATGTTTACCGTATCATTGTCTATGGGCACTACCTCTCCCTTAAGACATCTGGCCGCCCCGGCATAGTATTTCAGTGCGTCCACGGATTTTGCCCCGTCATAGTAGTACGCGCTGCCGTAGAGTTTTCCGCATTCCATGGTCTCCACTGCGGCGAATTCCTCGAGTCTCTCCTGCAAGAGCTCCGCCGCCTTAAGAAGGAGATCTCCTCTTTCCCTCGGGGACATCTTTCCCCAAGGGCCCTTATCAAAGGCATACCTTGCAGCGTCTATGGCCGCCTCGGTCTCTTTTCTCCCCGCCTTATATATAGTGGCGAAGGGCTCATTGTTTACAGGATTTATGGCCTGAAAAGTCGCTTTTTCCTCCGGGGTAACACGCTTTCCATTGATAAAAAGCTCATAAGGCTCTTTCCTGATATAATCCATCGGATTCATATGCTTCCCTCCTTAAAATATACTATTTATAATATATTTACTACGGTTACAATATTAGTTAATTGACAACTGATTGTCAATATTTTGCGTAAGATTTAATATTTTTTGTAAACTTTCTATATATTTATGTACTGTTTTTCATATATTTTTACCGGGTTCTCAACTGAAAACCATTCAATATATCATATAAATAAAATAAATTTCCTTCATATATGAAGTATTTTGTATTTTTTATCGTAAAAACAGGATATTTTTCATCAGTACATATTTCAGATATTTTATATATACTGAATTTCGTATCCGAGGTCTGTCCGACATACTTTTTATCGTATATTTGGTAATTTTCTCTCACAAAAAAAGGCGGAAATGTTCTTGAGTCTCGGGATAGATTTTTCAAACCCGTTCTCTCGTCATTTCCGCCTTTAAGCGTTTAATAAATTATATATCTTATACTTTTACCCTATACTTTTTCGCTGCCGTATGATTTATACCGGATATGCCCCGTCCTTTGCGGCCTTCTTGTCTATGCCGGTGTCCTGAGCATCCCTATACTCAAAGTATTCCTTTGCCACAGCGGGGAAAAGAGCATATGAGAGCACATCCTCAGGCTGCCTTATCCACTGAGCGCACTCCTTCTCGTACTTCGGAAGCTCCGGCTCTATAAGGTCCGCGGGCCTGCAAGTGATAGGCTCCTCGTCCCCGAGTATCTTCTTCTGCACCTCGGGATCCATGGGCTTTACGGACTGTCCGAACTCTCCCTTGGCGAGTTTCTTGGACTCCTTGGGAACCAGCTTGTACCTCTCCCCTGAGAGCACATTCATGACCGCCTGAGTTCCGACGATCTGAGACGAAGGTGTTACGAGGGGCGGCTCACCGAAGTCCTTTCTCACTCTCGGTATCTCCTCCAAAACCTCCTGAAGCTTATCCGACTTGCCTGCGTCTGCAAGCTGCTTTACAAGGTTCGAGAGCATTCCTCCGGGAACCTGATACTTTAAGGTGTTCACATTTACTCCCATTACCTTGGGATTCAAAAGCCCGGACTTGAGGCACTCCTCCTTGTAGGGCTCAAAGTAGTCGCAGATCTCCGTCATCTTCTCCACGTTGAGTCCTGTGTCATAAGGCGTGTTTTGGAAGGCCTTTACCATAACCTCGGAGGAAGGCTGTGATGTTCCCAGCGCAAAGGGCGAGCAGGCCGTATCTATGATATCGGCTCCTGCCTCCACCGCCTTCATATAGGTCATTGCGGCCATTCCCGAAGTATAATGTGTGTGTATATCTATGGGGATATCCGTTCCCTCCTTCAAGGCCTTCACCAGCTTCTCAGCCTCATAGGGAAGGAGAAGTCCCGCCATATCCTTTATGCACAGGGAGTCGGCACCCATGTCCTCCACCTTCTTGGCGAGGTTCTTCCAGTAATCCATGGTGTAGGCGTCTCCCAAGGTATAGCAGAGAGCTATCTGAGCATGTCCTCCCTCCTTCTTGGTGGCGTTTACCGCTGTCTTAAGATTCCTTATATCGTTAAGGCAATCAAAGATACGGATTATATCCATTCCGTTTGCCACCGACTTCTGAACGAAATATTCCACTACGTCGTCGGCATAGTGATTATATCCGAGGATATTTTGTCCTCTGAAAAGCATCTGGAGCTTTGTGTTTTTGAAGCCGTCTCGAAGGAGCCTCAATCTCTTCCAAGGGTCCTCCTTCAAAAATCTCAGAGAAGCGTCAAAGGTAGCTCCTCCCCAGCACTCCACCGCATAGTAGCCTATCTTGTCCATCTTGTCTATTATGGGAAGCATCTCCTCGGTAGGCATGCGGGTGGCAATGAGGGACTGATGAGCATCTCTCAATACAGTCTCAACTATCTTTACCTGCCTTTTTTGTGTATCTGCCATGTTAAACCTCCGTTTGCGGTTTAAGTCCGCATATGAAACTGAACTTTGTGTTTTATCTCTGTTTTATAATTAGCTTTTTACTTCACTCCGAAGACTGCCATAAACGTACCCGCTGCAACTGCGGTTCCGATAACGCCCGCCACATTGGGGCCCATGGCATGCATGAGAAGGAAGTTCGTGGGGTCTGTCTCCGCTCCGACCTTCTGGGAAACTCTTGCGGCCATCGGCACCGCCGAAACGCCCGCCGAGCCTATGAGGGGATTTATCTTTCCTCCCGAAAGCTTGTACATTATCTTTCCGAGGAATACGCCCGCCGCCGTTCCGAAGGCGAAGGCAATAAGTCCCAATGCCACTATCTTTATTGTGTCCATGTTGAGGAAGGCCTCGGCGCTGGTGGTGGCTCCCACAGAGGTGCCGAGAAGTATTACGACTATGAACATCAGGGCGTTTGCCGCAGTCTCCTGGAGCTGTTTTACAACTCCCGACTCCTTAAAGAGATTTCCAAGCATCAGCATACCTACAAGGGGAGCTGTGGTAGGAAGGATAAGGCATACAACTGTTGTGACCACTATAGGGAACAGTATCTTCTCAAGCTTAGATACAGGCCTTAAAGCGTCCATCCTGACGGCTCTCTCCTTTGGTGTGGTCATAGCTCTCATGATAGGGGGCTGGATAATGGGCACAAGGGCCATGTAGGAGTAAGCAGCCACTGCTATAGGGCCCAAAATAGCCGTCTCTCCCAGCTTGTTTGCAAGAAAGATGGAAGTGGGTCCGTCAGCTCCGCCTATTATGGAGATGGCCGCCGCCGCCTTGCCGTTAAACCCGAGGAGTATAGCCACAAAATATGCGGCATATATTCCGAACTGGGCTGCCGCTCCCATGAGGAAGGTCTTGGGGTTGGCTATGAGCGGAGCAAAGTCTGTCTGCGCTCCAACGCCCATAAATATGAGAGAAGGCAGTATGGTCCACTCGTCAAGCTTAAAGAAATACCACAGGAGCCCTCCTGTCTCCCCTCCCGCCTCCTCGGGAGAATACATTATATCAGGGTATATGTTTACCAGAAGCATTCCGAAGGCTATAGGTATCAGAAGAAGAGGCTCAAAGCCCTTCTTTATCGCCAGGTAGAGAAACAGGAATGCCACTGCTATCATAATGAAATTGCCTACTGTCAGACTTGCAAAGGCCGTCTGTCCCAACAGGTTTGAAAAGGTAGCTCCTAAATCCATTTATATCGCCTCTTCTTTCTTTTAATTAAGCGTTGCGAGAAGGGCTCCGGACTCCACCTGATCTCCCGAGGCGCAGTTTATCGAGGCTATGGTTCCGTCCTCCGGAGCAACTATATCGTTCTCCATCTTCATGGCCTCAAGGACAAGTATCGCCTCTCCCCTCTTTACAGTCTGGCCTACCGAGGCCTTCACAGCCAATATCTTTCCCGACATGGGAGCCTCGACTTTTATGCCGCCTGCAGGTGCCGAGGGCTTTACCGCTGCGGCGGGTGCTGCAGCTGCGGGTGCGGGTGTTGCGGCTGCAGGTGTTGCGGCTGCGGGTGCTGCCTGTCCCTCCTCTACTGTCACGTTATATACGTTGCCGTTTACTGTTATGGTATAATTCTTCATTTTGATTTTCCTTTCCTTTCGCATCCTTTATCCGAAAAAGCTCTGCCGATACTTTCCCTGTCCTATTTCCTCTTTATCACGTTTGGAACGCGCTTTATGCTCCTCACGATAAGGCCTCCCGAAGGCCTCTTTGTACCTGTCTCCGCCTCATAGGCCGCTATTGCGGCGGCTATGACAGCGCATATCTCATCATCCCGGGACGAAGCCGAGAGCTCCAAGGCCGTCTCCGCAGCCTCCTGCACGGCGCTCTCCTTTGCCTTTTCGGCCGCCTTAGCCTCAGGATTGGGAAGATACCTGAACAATCCTATTATCAGAGCTATAAATATAAGTACCGCAAATACTGTTCCCATTCCGACCACCATATTTGTAAATGCCTGAGCCATGAGCTCTCCCACGCTGTAGACAGGGGAGAAAGACAGCTCGTCTATTGCAACTATCGTCTGTCCGGCCTCTGCCGATCTGCTTATGCCTACTGTGATCTCACAATCTCTCTTTTCATACGTGGCGTCCACCACAGCTCTGTAGGCCTTCGCCCCTGTCTTTTCGGTCTCAACAGTATTGATACTCTTCAGAGCTCCCAGATCGTCTCTGGTCGTTTTCCATGTATTGTATCCGTTTACAAGAGCCTGCTCCCCCATATCCTCGGCCTGAACCAAAAACTCGTCAAGCTCCTCATCGTCTATGGTGTCAAGGCTTGTCACGAGCCCCCTCGAAAGCTCGTCAAGTCCCGTGAGCATCAGAGTATCTGTCTCGGAAAGCTCGGCCTCATCCGACGCTCCCGAAGCACTGCAGCCTGTGACAATAAATGCCGAGAGAGCAAAAGCGAGGCTTATAAAAAGCAGCTTTTTAAACTTGTCCTTCATTAAATCCACCTCTCATACTCTCCTAAACTGTTCCGTGCTTCCTTGAGACAGGGTAAACACTCTTTGTGAAAAGCATCTCAAAGGCTGCTATAAGCCTCTGCCTTGTCTCCGAGGGTACGATTATATCGTCTATATATCCTCTCATGGCGTTTGCGTGAGCCGAAGAAACGTTCCTTCTGTACTGCTCCGTCAGTTCCTTGATCTTCTCCACACTGTCCGAAGCCTCCGCTATCTCCTTCTCATAAACAAGCTTTGCAGCCTCCTTCGGATCCATAAGTCCCATGTCGGCGTTCTCCCACGCATAGACTATGTCTGCTCCTATGGACTTTGATCCCATGACCACTCCCGCAGTTCCGTAGGCATGTCCCGTGATGAGAGTTACCATGGGCACTGTCGCCTTCGCATAGGTGAAGGTGAGCTTTCCGAGGGCCCTTGCAAGATTTTTCTCATTGCACTTATCCTTTGCAAAGCCGCTTACATCGCAGAGAGTAAGGACAGGGATCTCAAAGGCATCACAGAAATTCAGGAAGTGTATGGCCTTCTTGCATCCGAAATGAGTGATTTCAGATTTGCTGTTCGCCACGGCTCCCACAGTCTGACCATTGAGCCTTATGAAGCCCGTGGTGACAGAGGGAGCATGCTCCTTCTTTACCTCTATGAAGAGACCGTTATCAGATATCATTTTAAGCATATCCGCCTTGGAGGAAAGGCTGTCTATGCCCTCCACCTGTCTGTTAAGATCGTCCTCACAGCTGTCATAGGACAGATCCGACTGATTGTTTGCGGGAAGCACCCCTACAAGCTCTCTTATGCCCTGAAGTATCTCCTCCTCGCTGCCTGTAAAGTCGGCTATCCCCGTCTCCCTTGCCTGCCACTCGGCGGAAGCGGTGTCGCACTTTTCGGTATAGTTGCCTGTCACGGCGTCGGGAGAATTGAGAAAGAGCTTTCCCTTTTCCTTCTCCATAAAAACAAAATCAGACATTGACGCGCTGACAGCCATTCCTCCTCCGCATGTACCGAATACCGCGGCTATCTGAGGGATGACCCCGCTTGCCTTTGTCTGATTCAAAAACATTTGTCCGAAACCGTAAAGTGAATCCGTCCCCTCGGAGAGCCTCACTCCCGCGCAGTCAATGAGGGATATTATGGGGGCTCCCATCTTTACAGCCATATCATATATCCTCATTATCTTTCCGGAGTGCATTTCACCTATGGAACCGCCGAATACGGAAGCATCCTGAGCGTATATATATACAAGACATCCGCCAATGGTGCCATATCCCGTTACCACCCCGTCTCCGGGCTTGTCATAAGCTGCCGATCTCTCCGCAAGGCGGCTCGTCACAGCAGCTCCGATCTCTACAAAGCTTCCCTCGTCGAGAAGTGTATCGATCCTTCTTTGTGCCTGTGATGAATCAGTCATATCAAAACCTCCATTTTCGCAAAATTCGTTAGAATTATAACACTTTTTATGTTTAAATTGAAGTACAAAAGTACCGATTTACTCGAATTTACAAACAGTTTGTAAAAGTCGCATAATTTGGCTTAAAAATACTCCCGGCGATTGTCTGAAATTGTAAATCTCACACATCGTCGGGAGTTTTGTCCTCCTGTTAAAACTGTCTCAACCCCTTGGGGTAATGGTTCTTTATTACTCCTCCCACATATTTCCCGAGGCCCATGGCATAGCCGTCGTAGCAGACCGCCACGAAGCTTCCGTCTCTCACAGACCTCAGCTCGTATTCCTCTTCCCCGAGATCCGAAAGCCTTATGCTCTCTCCCCTGAGGTAGGCTGTCGCAGCCGTCTCGCTTTTAAGGTCTATGCTGTCCGCTTTAAGCTCCTCTGAAGTTCTCGCAAGTATCTCCGCATGGGAGGGAACATATATATCCTCCTTCTTGTGCTTTCCGGATATATGCTCCCCCGGCGTCACGCCGCTTCTTAATACATGGATATGTCCCGCCGCAAGCCTCCTTGAGACCTCGGACCTTATCTCCTCCAAATCAATGTACCTGCCGGCCTCCACAGGAGGCACAGCGCCGTCTACTCTGTCTATCTCCGCGCAAAAATGTCCCTCGCCGTCGGCCTTATGGGGATAAATGCTCGTCATTCCCGAAAGCACAAGGTTCGGATGGTCGCTGCAAAAGTTCTCAGCCATACCGTCATTCTCATCCGGCTCAAAGGTACAGGTGGAGTACACTATCCTTCCCCCGTCCTTCAGCATTTTCAGAGCCGACTCCAGTATGTCTCTCTGTCTTTTAACACAGAGCCTCACGTTCTCCTCGCTCCACTCCCTTCTCGCCGTGTCATCCCTTCTCATCATTCCCTCTCCGGAGCATGGCGCGTCCACTATTATCTTGTCAAAGAATTCCGGGAATATCTCCGAGAGCTCCTCCCCCGAGGCGGAGCTCACTATTACATTCCTAAATCCCATCCTCTCGATATTTGAGCTGAGTATCCTTGCCCTGTCCTTCATTATCTCGTTTGACAGGAGAAGTTTCGCCTTACAGGCTGCCTGTCCGGACTTTCCTCCGGGTGCCGCGCAAAGGTCAAGAACAACGTCCTCGGGGCCTATATCCGCTTTTTCCGCTGTTATCATGGCTGATGGCTCCTGAATATAGAATACTCCCGCCGCATGATAGGGGGACTTCCCCGGCCTTATTTCGCGTCCTTCCGCTTCCTCCTCGTATATCCAACCTGAGGGACACCAAGGTACGGGCTTAAGCCCCCACTTTTCCACGAGCATGGAAACTGTCTCGGGGCGAGCCTTCAAGGTGTTGAACCTCAGGCCCTTCTTGGGAGGTTCATCATAAGACCCAAGGAAATCTTCATAGTCTTCTCCGAAGACCCCCTTCATCCGCACAAGGTACTCCTCAGGAAGCTTTTCTCTCTCCTTTGAAAATCCTCTTTCGTTTTTTTTCGCAGCCATCTTCTCCCTCCGACTTGATTTGAAAGCTCAAATACCCATTCCGAAAACGTGCCTTGCCTGTCCCGGACAAGATATTTGAGCCTTAAGGATACAAAAAAGGCAGGCTGACCGAGTCTATTTCGAGTCATGCCTGCCTGAAAGACTATTATTAAAATACTACCTTGTATTCAGGCTTTGCCTCGTCATTTACGACATAGTAAGCAGTATTCTCATTGGCGTTGAAATAAACGTCAAGCTTCTTTATGGTAGCGTCGCCGCACTTTGAAAGGGCATCCTTCTCCACGCGCTTAATGATATCAGCATACTCTGCCTTCGCGCCGTTGAACTCAAAGGTAAGCTTCTCCTTAAGGCTCTTTGCAAAAGCGGCTTTCTTTTTCTTTTGAGCAGCCTTTGCAGGCTTTGCCGCAGCCTTTGAAGCGGATTTTGCCGATACGCTCTTTACAGTTTTCTTTACGGCGCGGGCCTTCTTCTCAGTGGTCTCTGTGATCTCCGCCACCTTATCCTTTACGTCCTCCACTGTCTTTACGGCTGCCGCCTCGGCCTCCTTTGCCGCCTTCTTTATGCTCTCCGCGCTCTCCTCCAAGGTAGTGCGGATATTCTCCTGGGCATTTTTGACCTTTCTCATCTCTTTTTTCCTCCTGAAAATATGTTAAACCTTCGCATTAAATCCCGTCTTTATTATCTGTCTCCATGGTGCCGAAAAAAATTCTTTATTATTATATATCTTTTTCCTGAAAATGAAAAGCCTCTGAAGGGGTTGCATATAGACCCCCGTTCTCCTCCGCCTGTTCGGCGCTGTCAACGCTCTCCTCGGGAAGGGCCTCGTCGGCTGTCCTGTAGCATATGACAGGCATTCCTTTATAGGTGTTTTCGTAGAGTATCTTCGCCTTGGAATAGGGAAGACAAATACCTCCGCCTGTTCCGGAGCTCTTGTAGATGTTTCCCCCGAAGGCCGATCTCCAAGATGCGTCGTAGAACGCCGTCCCCTCTCCGAACTCCACCGAAAAGTTTACGGGATACCCTCTCTCCTCCACAGCTCCCTCGGAAGTCATGTCAATGACCGGGAATATGCCGGAGGCTGTCCCATGTCCATCGGCCTCACAGCCTGAAACGATATCTGAATTCATTATCTCCTGTCCGTTTCTTATGAGGAAAAGTCTTTGGGCTGTCAGATTGACCTCTATATAGTCCTCCCCTATATCGCCGTCGGAGGGCACCGAGGGCTCCACATACACGGGCTTTCTCTCCGTCACTGTGCCTGAAGCTATCTCCGATTTCAGCCGCTCACACTCGGCCTCGATGTCTGTTCGGTTTCCGTAGAGTCCCTCCACCTCAACGAAGGAGCCATACACCGTCTCAAATCTCCTCTTTGTACCCGCCGTGTCATAGCGAGCCGCAAGGCTCTCCACATATCCCCTCATGAGCTCATCCGAGAATACCGGCCCCCCCTGAGCGCTGTCCTCCACTATCATTTCCCTTATGACTTCCCAATTACATATCTCCTTTATCCCGTTTCCCACGTCAAGTGTTATTGAGGCGGACATATATTTGTTGAGCTCGTTCAAGCTCTCGTTAAGCTTCGGATCTGCAGCCTTTATCTCAGGCTCCGCATATACCCCTGTGTCTTCAAGCTCAATTTCCGGTTTAAGCACCCAAAGAGCGCCTTTTATCTCCTCGAAAAGCTTGTCCTTGTCTATCAGGTTCCCCTTTACCTCCGGCACTATGATAAAGCTCTTTCTGTCGGGACTTTCGCTTATATATGCGTCCTTGGGCTCGCTTACGTTTTCAGGCTTGAGACAATCCAAGCCCTCTGTTATCTCCAAAAGCTTTCCCTCGTCAAAGCTGATGCTTTTAGCTATGCTGTAATCTCTCCTTTTCCCCGAATTAAAGGGCCATTTGTAAGGGTCCTCTCCCATGAGTATCTCTGCGGGAGTGTCGCTGTACTCTATGGAGAGATCCACGTCCTCCCCATCTATTATCTCTGTCGGAAGGTATCTCAGTCTCAGCCTGAGGCTGTAGTCTTCAATGTTGTCATATATTATCCCGGAGGCTTCATTGGAGGTCATGCCCTCCACAGATATGCCATTTATATACACGTTCTTTTGAAAATGAGTTCTGTAGTAATCCACTCTCTTAAAATAAAAAACAAGGCATGCCGCCGCAGCCGCCGCCAAAAGCAGCAGCAAAACCGCAACGACACGCCTTCCTATGCTTTTTGTTCCCGAAAGCTTGGATCCTTCTCCCATAAAAGATTACTTCTTCTCACTCTTTTCATTCATAAAGCCCGACACTATCTCTATCAGCTCTCCCGCCGATGAAAAGACCCTGTCGAAAAAGCCGTATCTGTACACGCTCAAAAAGAGCATTCCTACAGGGACGGAAAATATCATACCGGCTATACCGTACAGTTTAAATCCCATATACAGGAAGAAAAGCGTCCATAGGGGAGGCAGTCCCATGGTGTCACCCATTATCTTCGGCTGCAGCACCTGTCTGACCACCTGTGTTCCGATATATATGAGGCTGAGCCACAGAGCCATGATAAAATTCCCCGAGAGTATCTCTAAAGCTATCCATGGCCACATGATAAATCCCACTCCCAATGCAGGCAGGAAATCCAAAAACGCCGTCAAAACCGCAAGCCATACTCCATACTTTACCTTGAGGAGCAAAAATCCCACAAACAGCACCGCAAACACCACAAACATTATCTTGAACTGAGCTGCCAGCCATCCGATTATTATGTTTTTCATGTCATTCCTGAGGTAAGCGATATAGTCCTGAAGCTTCCTCGGAAGGTTCTTCTTCAAAAAGGCCTGTACGTTCTCCCAGTCTATCATGAAGGCAAAGGCGGAGAGCACCATTATAAGTCCATATATAAATACTATCGGAATAGACTTCACCGCATTTCCCGCCACGGCAGCCGTAGGGGATACCACCTCTCCCATAAGATCTGTTATGAGGCTGTTCAGATTTTCCCTGAGTGAAAGGATGACTCCACCTATATCTCCCGGAAGATTCTCTATAGTACCCGAGTGGGTCTCAAACAACTCGTCTACAGCTGCCATAAACGACTCTATGTATCCCGGAAGAGCATTTATGAAGGACAGAAAAAGGTCAAAAGCCCATGAACCTGCAAGATAAATGAGCAGCACCACAAGAGCCAGCACCACTATCATTATGAGCACCGAGGAATGCTTTCTCTTTATTTTTATCTTCCTTTGGAGATATACCGAAATGGGATTTGCCAGCGCCGCAAGTATATATCCCGCCACAAAGGGAAGGAAAAACACTGCAAGCCTCAGCCCCACAGTAAAAAGCAGCACCACACCCATTACAGGCACAACGATATTAAGCACGCATCTCAGGCAGTTTCTCAAAATAGCCTCCTGTATATAAATATATTATTACGCTGACAGCGAGATAAAACCAAGTCGTAGGGTTCGAAAACCACGTTGTAAAAAATGAAAGCCCCATATATGCGGCAAGCTGAGCATATATCAGGTACCCCACGGGATTTTTGTCTCCCGAAAGCCCCGCCGCTCTCCTGCACAGAAAGCCTGTCAGGGCAGAAAACAAGGCCACTCCCAAAACCCCGAAATCATAGTAAGCGTCATAGAACAAGGTGAGAGTCGTAAGCTCTGTCTTTGTCACATAGATAGGGAAGCTCACCAGTGCGGGAGCTAAAAATTTAAGCCCCGTAAAGGCCCACAGGGGAAAGAGCATCCTGAGGCCATAGCTGTGCTCGGAGAGGTCCCTCACCAAACAGTTAAAGTTGTCATAGTTATTGGCTATGTATATATAGGGCTGAGATATGAATATTGGAAGCTCCTCATATTTCATCTCAAATATCCCATTAAGATACTCCACGCTGTGAGCTCTCTCCACCGTGAGGAAAACATACAGGGGAAGCATAAGTATAAACAGCCCGGCTGCCGCCCTCGCCGTCTTTTTGAGAGCCGGCCTGACCGCTGTAAGGGCCGTTATAAAGAGAAGCAAAACAGCGAAAAGAAGCTGAAACCTCGACACGCACAGTATCGGTATGCATAACGCCAAGGCCGTACATACTACAGAAAACGCCATATCCCTGATACCGATATATCCTCGGGCCTTTCTCAGCTCGAAGATATATATGAAAGCCAACGAGGGCACCAGCACACAGCTTACCGTAAAGTAATGGAGGCCCGAAATATGAAAATAGGAGTATGCGTGAGGCACGTCAACGGTAAAAAGAGGTATATACCCCAAGAGCATTGCCTCTATGACGAAGGCCGCTGCTGATATAGCCGTCAGGCATACCATGCTCACAAAAACTCTCTTCGGCATGAATCCTACCCTTCGGGTGGATTTCCTATGTCTGAATGACACAGCCCCGGATCTCGTATAGGCCAGATAAAAACCCATATACGCCAAAAACAGGCATACCCAAGTCATCGGCTCCCAGTCAGTCTGAAGCGCCGAGAGTTTCAAACAGGATACGCCCATCCCACCTGTGTAGGAGAGGGAAAACAGCGCCAAAAGATCCACGGCGCTGCCGCTTTTCTTTACTCCTCTATAATAGTTATATATCGCCGAGGCTGTCAATATGATACCTGACAAAAGATACATAGCCTGCCTCGGTCCGGGTTCCATGAACTTTGCGGCATAGGAAATGATAAAGGCCGCAAGAAAAGACAGGATGAAGCTTATCCCAATCATCTTTCGCTCCTGCTGTCCTGACGAGACTCCAAGGGAGACTCGTCGGCCCCCGATGTGCCATGCGAGCTCTCGCTGTTCCGCTCACCCTCGGGGGAGCTCTCTGTCATATGTGGTCCGCTCTGTTCCGAAGCGGCCTCAGAGCTCTGCAAAATACTCTCAGAGCTCTCGGGGGTTTCTGAGGTGCTGTCATTTTCGTCAGTCTCCGCCGGCTCCCCCTCGTCCACGCTTTCCGTCGACTCTGTGGTTACTGTCACCACAGGCCTTCTCCTTATCCTTGCAACAACGGTTATCTCGCTTCCCGGCTCGGCAAGGCTGAGTCCCTCGGGAATGTATTCCGATATATCCACAGATCTCGTGATATTTTGTGACGCTCCTGTGATATCCAGCTCATATTCGGGTATATTTATCGTATTGTACTCGTCAAGTATCTCGTCCGGCCCGTATACGTTTATGAATGAGGGACTACACTCCACCTCGTTAAATTCATAGCCCTCCGCAGGCTCGCCCATCACATCTGCGGTTATACTCATAGCCTTTATATTATAGATAGGCACAGTGTAGGCTATAGTCTCTCTACTGAGAGTGACTCTCTCGTCAATATCTGTTATGATATTTCCGTTTGCATCATAGAAAACAGGAGTAGCCTCTCCGGACACATTTTCTGTGGCCTCTGTTATCCTTACCTCTATTCCGACTCTGCTTATCTTTCCGATCTCTGATACAGGGCCCTGTACATAGATGTAATCCGTCTCTGTCTCTATCTCACCCGCGGCATACCCGTCCGCCGCACCTCCTTCAGTCACAGCGCTGAAAGTGCCGCTTTCCATGTCAAAGCGCTTCCGCTGTATATCCTCTGTATCCACGTGTACCACCATGGGACTTGCGGACACCGAACCCACCAGATTGTTCTTTCCGTTGAGTACACTCGTATAGACCGGCACTGCCCCGGTGATACTGTAATCCTCAAGATCTATATATGCGCTGAAATCGCTTGCGCTCACCCTGCTTCGGAATTGGGTACGGATTTTGTAGCTTATGCGCACATTCTTTTCGTCAAGGCTGTAGGTCTTGTCGGCCGAGGTAAGGACATCTGCGTTCCTCACCTCTATGGGCACGGTCACAGACATCTCTATGTCAGGATTGGAAACGTTCACCACTATAAGCCATATGAGAAAGGCGAGACCCAAGCTCAAAAGCTTAAGTGTAAGATTATTCTTCCGTTTTTCTCTCATTCTTGATCTTTCCTCTCCACCATCTGCTCAGTGATTTTTCTTCTTCGTCCGCTATAATGGTCATCAAGGCCTCCTTTAAGGCCTTGGCGTCCGCCATGCGCTTAAGCTCACCGTTCCGCGCGACCGTTATCATCCCTGTCTCCTCTGATACCACTACAGTTATACTGTCGGATACCTCGGATACTCCAAGCGCCGCCCTGTGTCTCGTTCCCAGATCCTTGCTGATACTCATATTCTGGGAGAGAGGCAGATAGCAGGTGGCTGCGATTATTCGGTTGCCTCTTATAAGCACGGCTCCGTCGTGCAGAGGTGTGTTTTTCTCAAAGATATTTATTATGAGCCCTGAGCTTATCAGACCGTTTATGGCTATACCTGTATCCTCTATCTCCTTCAAAGGCACGCTGCGCTCAATGACCATGAGAGCCCCGGTCTTCTGCTTGGCCATCTCCATGGTAGCCTTGACTATGCGCTCTATGTCCACCCTTGACAGCTCGTTTCGGGTCCTGCCGTCGTCAAAATTCAATATGCCGTTTACAAAGCTCCTGCTTCCGAGCTGTTCGAGGGCCTTCCTGAGCTCAGGCTGAAAAATAACTATCAGCGCCAGCACGGCTATAGTGGAGATCCTCTCCAGTATCCAGAGTATAGTGGTAAGGTGAAGCACCGCCGAAAGAAGTGTAAATATAAGGATAACTATTATTCCCTTAAGGAGCGTCCACGCCTTGGTATTCATTATCCAAAGCAGGAGTTCGTACACCAAAAAAGCGATAATGATGACCTCAATAAGGTTCGTTACCGAAAATGCGGGCAGAAGCGATACCCAGCTTTGCAGATTTGCGATTATATCTCCCATAAATTATCCTTATCCTGAGAACTTATTTATTCTTCTCTCTCGTCCTCCATGTATTTCACCTTGGGAACGGCTTTAACATAGTAATAATAATCGTCGTCCTCGAAGCTCACGTGTTCCGTGCCTCTGTAGTCCGCGGCAAAGAACATACACTCGTAGACAAAGGCTATGGCTGCGGAGATCACTATGCCTATAAGGTCCGTAACAGTTGACCCCTCAGTCTCCAAGAAGATGCCTCCGCCCACCACTATCACCATGAGCGCCAGAGCTCCGGCAAACACAGCAATAGTCCAAGCGTGATCCACGCTCAGGTTCTTTATTATGCTCACAAGAACTATAGTCACGGCAAAAGCCACTATCAAAAGAAGCATATATTTGTTGCCCAAGGTGTCCTCAAGTATGCCTGTGATATTGCCTGTCAGGTTGTCGAGGCTTAAGACAGTGCTCATATCCGCCGCATTGTCGTGGAAATACTTAATGATGAAATACACAAATACTCCGCAGGCCGCAGGCACCGCAGATATCGCCCCTGCGCCAAGCCCCAGTATAAGCGGTACCGCAAAAGGCAGCTTTATGAAGAACATAAGAGGTATGAAAGCCATCAGAAATCCGTTTCCGGGCCTGAAGCCGAAATATAAGACCGCTATCATCAGGAAAAACAGGAAGCTTATTCCCGCATAGACCACAGAAACTTCCATTATGTCGAGAAGTACGAAGACTCCTCCCAAGAGAGCCGGAGCTCCCCAGGGAAGGACACAGCATACAAGCGAGCTTACAAGTATCACAGGAAGTTCGGATATGCGCTGAAAATATCCTATGTAACTGCTCACAAAAAAGAAAACTGAAAAGGCAAATATAAACTTTATGACAGGCCTTATAAATATATCGTAGGAGGCATATATCTCCTTAAGCTTGTTTCTCAATCCCACAAAAATTATCACGGTCTCTTCCTTCCCTTGCTGTATTTTCTTCCGAGTCTTTTAAGCTTTGTAGCGTACAAAAGTGCTCCTCTCTTTGCCTTCTTATATCTCACCGCCGCCACTCGATATGCGATGAAAAGATATATCAAAAGCCCGATAAGGTAAGCCGCCGCCAGCTCCTCCGCCGCTTTCCCGGTGCCGTGCTCGTTGAGCATTTGAAAAATGCCTGCAAAATCAAGGAAAAACACCGTCACAAGCATGAGTATGAAGCACAGACTGAATCTTATGAAGGCTGATATAAGGTGGCTCGATACATAGTCCCCCTTATAATGGTCGTTTATCTTGAAGACCTTCTCGTCATTTTTCTTTTCATAGATGGCGAGGTCGGTCATCAGTCTTATCTTTTCGGCATTAAGCATGTTTTTATCCTTTCATCGGGCAAAATATACCCGTTCAAATTCATAGTATACCATTAAGACTATATAAAAAACAAGGTGGCGCGCCACCTTGTTTCTAAAGATTTCCTTACATTTTTTCGGTTGTCTCACATAGCCTCTCCTCTGAATCTTATTCCGGCCGTATCTGTCACCGGAAGAGAAAACACTACTGCTCCCGCCCCGCTCTTTGAGCCTGCATTTTCCATTACAGACTTCATTATCTCGTTCTTGGACTCTGTCTTTGATACTATGAGTATCAATTCCTTCTCATCAACTATTGAAAAACCGAGGAATTTCTCGGCGCTCTCAAGTCCCGTCCCCTTTGCGTGGATCACAGTGCCCCCGCCGGCTCCCTTCTTTCTTGCAGCGTCCATTACCTCCTCGCTGTGGCCGTGGTTTGCTATGACCACTATGAGTTCATATTTGGTATCCTTCATAACGCTCTCCTCTTCCTTGCGAAATTCCTGCCCCTCGGTAAAAAACTCCAGCGCCTTTTTTCCTCCGATACTCGAGACAGGTATTATAAAGGATATCCCCCTTCCGGGAGCGTCTATCCTGAAATCATCCTCCAGAGAGGCCTTTACCTTGCGCCAAGTCTCGTCGGTGACTATGGATAGCAAAAGTGATTTCTCCACGTCTTCAAGGCCGAAATAATCAAGCATCTCGCTGCTCGCCGTCCCCCATGCGGGGATAGAGAAGCTCACCTTGACGGAGCCTCTGTTCAATATATCGGAAAGCCTCTTTTTCATGGGGCGCTTAGTGACTGCAGCCATCATGTAAACCTTGCTCATATATCCTCCTGATCCCGCTTAAAGCTCCACTATCTCGTCGTCCGAAAGGGCTGTAAACGCAAGCTCCGCCTTCCTGGCTCTGCGCATCCTCCGGTCATAATCAAGCTTATATCCAAGTCCCAGTATCTGTATGGTTATAAGCGGCGTCATCGCCACCATTGCCACCACTCCGAAGGCATCCGCCACTATATTGCCACCCACGCTTGAGCAGGCACCTATGGCAAAGGAAAGCAAAAACGTCGCCGTCATAGGCCCCGATGCCACTCCGCCCGAGTCGAAGGCTATAGCGGTAAAAATCTTGGGGACGGCGAAGGACAAAAGGAGGGCTATCCCATATCCCGGTATCAAAAACCACAGAATGGATATGCCTGTCAGGACTCTCAACATGGCAAGCCCCAGAGATACACTCACTCCCAAAGAGAGCGCGAGCCGCATGGGACCTGCGGATATGGAGCCTGAGGTAAGATCCTCCACCTGATGCGTGAGGACTATGACTGCGGGCTCCGCAAGCACTATAAAATACCCCACCAGCATTCCCACAGGTATGGTAAGCCACTTCAATTCGCCTCCCGCAAGCACCTGCCCCAGATAATTTCCCGCAGGCATAAACCCAACGTTGACTCCCGTTAGGAAAAGCACCAAGCCCAAGTAGGTGTAGCCCATTCCTATGGCTGTCTTTATAAGAGCTCTCTTTCCCATACTCTTAAAGACAAGCTGAAACACTGCAAAAAACAATATTATCGGAAGCAGAGATACGGCCACCTCCGCCATATATTCGGGGAAACCGTGGGCAAATACGGAGAAAAGCTCCACCGAATTCTCGATCTCCGGAAATCTCTCCGCAACGTAATCTCCGCTCTCCGGATGATACAGCATCCCAAGTATCAAAACCGAGAGCACAGGGCCCACCGAGGACAGGGCCACAAGGCCGAAGCTGTCATCCTCAGCCCTCTCGTCTCCTCTGACGGAGGAGATACCTATGCCGAGAGCCATTATGAAGGGCACAGTCATAGGTCCGGTGGTGACGCCTCCCGAGTCAAAGGCCACAGCCTTGAAGTCGTCGGGAACAAAGGAGGTAAGCGCAAAGACTATGATATAGAAAAACACCAGCATGTGAGAAAGCTTTATATTAAAAAGCATCCTCGCCACAGCCGTCACAAGAAAGAGTCCCACTCCCAGAGCCACGGACAAAACTATCACCATGTTAGGAACTGAGGGGACCTGCTCCGCCAAGACCTGCAGGTCAGGCTCGGACACAGTCACCACAAAGCCCAGTATGAAGCTTAATATGAGCATGGCCGAGAGCTTCTTTGTGCGAGTCATGCAGGTACCCACGTTCTCACCCATGGGTGTCATGGACAGATCCGCCCCGAAGGTAAAGAAGACCATTCCCACCACCAGAAACACCGCGCCTATGAGGAAGGCCAAAAGTATTCCCGGCTCTATAGGCGCCACGGTAAAGCAGAGTGCCATGACGATCACAACTATGGGCACTACGGCCTTCAGGGTCTCCTCGGTCTTTTCAGTTAATTTTTCTTTAAGCTTTGTCTTTTTAAGCTCCATAGTCCTCCGTGTCTTTTATTCAGTCTGTGATGGTCTTTTCGGTATCGCGATCAAAAATATGTATCCTGTCGGTATCCAAGGCCAGTTTTATAACGTCTCCCGCTCTCGCCTCTGTGGATGCGGACACAGAGGCTACCCACTGAGAGTCCCCCACATTGAAGTAGAGGAGAGCGCCCGCTCCAAGCATCTCGAAAACCTTTATCTCGGCGGTTATGAGAGTATCTTCGTATTTTTTCAGAGACTCGGGATCCTCGTGCACATCCTCAGGCCTTATCCCGAGGATGACCCTTTTCCCGATATAGCCGCCGTCCTTAAGGGCCTTCGCCCTCTCAGGGGCAAGGATGATCTCGTTTCCCTCAAAGGAAAGCCTCACCTCTCCCCCGTCACAAAGGACCTCGGCCTCCGTCATATTCATCTGGGGAGAGCCTATAAATCCCGCCACAAACTTGTTGCAGGGGTGGTCGTAGAGATTCTGTGGAGTGTCGATCTGCTGTATCTCCCCCTCGTTCATAACAACGATCCTGCTGCCCAAGGTCATGGCCTCTGTCTGGTCATGGGTCACATATATGACAGTTGCCCCCAGCCTTTTGTGGAGTTTTGATATCTCCACCCTCATCTGGCCCCTGAGCTTCGCGTCAAGGTTCGAGAGGGGCTCATCCATAAGGAAAACCTTGGGATTTCTGACTATCGCCCTGCCCATGGCTACTCTCTGTCTCTGTCCTCCCGAGAGGGCTCGGGGCTTTCTCTTTAGCAGAGGCTCTAAATCCAGTATCCTTGCAGCCTCCCTGACCGCCCTGTCTATCTCCTCCTTCGGCCTCTTCTTGAGCTTCAAGGAGAAGGCCATGTTGTCGTAGACCGTCATATGAGGATAGAGAGCATAGCTCTGGAACACCATGGCGATGTCTCTGTCCTTTGGCTCCACCTCGTTCATAAGCTTTCCGTCAATGTATATCTCTCCCGAGCTAATGTCCTCAAGGCCTGCTATCATCCTTAGGGTAGTGGTCTTGCCACAGCCGGAAGGCCCCACGAATATGATAAATTCCTTGTCCTCCACATCCAAGTTGAAATCCTTCACGGCCTCAAAGCCGTTGGGATATCTCTTGCTGATATGCTTTAACTGAACACTCGCCATAAAGTACTTCCCCTTCGGATATGTTTTTGGAAATATAACTATTATAGCAGAATTTCCCGATTTTTAAAGCCTTTTTACCGCATCCACCGCTAAGGCCGATCTCACACACTCCTCAACTCCCAGAGTTATCTGCCAGCAAAGAGGGCTTCCCTTCATGTGCTCGCAGGCATAGGAAAGGCCGTTGGTCCTCTCGTCAAGGAAGGGCCTGTCTATCTGATTGGGGTCTCCAAGAAGTATTATTTTAGTTCCCATTCCCGCTCTTGTGATTATTCCCTTCACCTGCCCCGGGGTCATATTCTGTGCCTCGTCTATTATCAGATAGGTGTTCACTATGGATCTTCCCCTTATAAAATTCAAAGCCTCTGTCTTGATTATTCCCCTGTCAAATATCTCAGCCACTTTGTCCTTGAGCTCGGCCTCGCTGTCATATCTGTGCTTTTCGTTGGAATCAAGAAGCTGCTCCAGATTGTCTGTTACAGGCCTCATAAGAGGCGCTATCTTTTCCTCCTCGTCTCCCGGGAGGAATCCTATATCGTCGTCAAATTGAGAATTGGGTCTGCAGATGAGTATGCGTCTGTATTCACCCGTGGGGTGATTTAGTATCTTTTCGAGGCCTACCGCAAGGGCGTAGAAGGTCTTTCCCGTTCCCGCCATCCCCTTGACGATCACAAGAGGAGCTTTTTCGGCAGGTTGCATGAGAGCCTCCTGCAGGAAGGTCATTCCAAGGTTTCGAGGTGTCACACCGTAGGGTGTGGCTTTTTGGTATTCAAGCTTCTTGATGACTCCGTTCTCCACTCTCCCGAGCCTTGTCTTTTTCTCGGAGAGCTCCGATTTAAGGAGGATAAATTCATTTTCGCATAGCTCGGGCACTGACTTTGCACCGCTTTTATCAGACTCGTAAGCCAATGAGACGGGTATCCCGCTCTTTTTCATATCCTTAAGGCACTCATCGGGGACATACACCTCTCTTCTCCCCGTATAGGAGGGATCTGCCTTTACCTGCTCCCTTTCAAAATCTTCAGCCTTTATTCCTATTATCTGAGCTTTTATCCTTAAAAGTATGTCCTTTGTTACAAGAATCACCTTGTTTCTTTTTGAGTCCGAGAGACCCTTGCACACCTTCAATATCCTGTTGTCGGCTTTTGCTTCCGGAAGATCCGGGGGAAGCTCCACATCCACAAAATTCTTCTCGACAATTATTTTACCTTTTTCGGGGAGAGGTACCCCTTTTAAGAGATCTCCCGTGAGCCTGAGCTTTTCAATGCTCCTTATAGTCTTTCGAGCGTTTGCTCCTGTCTCTCCCTCCGCCTTTTTCATGTTGTCAAGCTCCTCAAGGACTACTACAGGTATTACCACTGTATTATCCTCAAAGGAAAACAAAGCTTCAGGGGACTGCAGAAGGACGTTTGTGTCCAAGACATAATTTTTTACCATAGGGCGTATTTTGTACCGAGTACTCTCCTTTCCCGCAACATATAGTTATACTTATTATTTATCACAGTTTGAGGGCATTAACATCAGGGCGACATTAAGGAGAGGTAAAATTTATTTAAATATATGATTTTTATGTATTTTGGACATTTTCAATGTCAGCCGATTGATATATGCTTATATGCAGTTTATGTATCTCGGAGGTTAAGCTTATGTTCAAAATACTCGCACAATTGTTTTTATCCTTCGCAAAGGTCGGCGCCTTGACCTTCGGAGGGGGCTATGCCATGCTTCCCATGCTCCAGCGTGAGATAGTGGAGAACAGGCACTGGGCCACCGATGAGGAGCTGGCGGATTACTTTGCCATAGGCCAGTGCACCCCGGGCGCTATAGCTGTAAATACGGCCACATTCATAGGACAGAAATACAAAGGAACCGCAGGAGGTATAGCCGCCACTCTGGGAGTCGTATTCCCCTCCCTTGTCATCATAAGCATACTTGCAGGCTTTATCTCTACCTTCTCCCACCTTCCGATAGTGATAAACGCGTTCGCCGGCATAAGAGTCTGTGTGTGCGTCCTGATCCTGAATGCTGTCATAAAGCTTTGGAAAAACGCAGTCACCGGCAGAATGGGCCTTGTGATCTTCCTTGTGGTAGCGGCAGGTTCCATAGTATTCGATATATCTCCGGTGATCTTCGTCGTAATCTCGGCTATCTTGGGTATAGGCCTCGTTCAATTTAAGGCCAAAGGAAAAGGAGATGAAAAATAATGATCTGGCTTCAATTATTTTGGGAATTCTTTAAAACAGGATTGTTTGCAGTAGGCGGTGGCCTCGCCACCTTTCCCTTTCTCTCCAAGATGGCGGATAAGACCGGCTGGTTCACTCAGTCTCAGCTCATGG
Organism: uncultured Lachnospiraceae bacterium; assembly: GCA_944381505.1. Classification (GTDB taxonomy): domain Bacteria; phylum Bacillota; class Clostridia; order Lachnospirales; family Lachnospiraceae; genus Avilachnospira. Next base: position 622 of record CALWLK010000032.1, on the reverse strand, counting down.
ACATGGTAGCTGTCTCCGAGTCCACTCCGGGGCCGCTGGGCGTAAACGCCGCCACCTATGTGGGATTCGTGGTAAGAGGCATTCCCGGCGCAATCACAGCCACCATCGGGTTAGTTACTCCCTCAGTGATAATCATCCTTATAATTGCAGGCTTTCTGAAAGCCTTCAGAAACAATGTATATGTCGATACGGTGTTTAAGTGTCTCCGGCCCACCTCGGCAGGACTCATTGCGGCCTCGGGGCTCTCGGTTGCGGCCTCCGCATTTTTTGACGCCTCAAAAGAGGCGGACAGCGGGGCACTTGGAGTATTAAAGCCGGAGGCTGTGATACTTGCGGCAGCCCTCATAGTCCTCACCCGATTCATACCTCAGACGAAAAAGCTCCATCCTATAGTTTGGATAGGTTTTTCAGCAATAGTCGGGATCCTATTTAACTTTGGCGGGGCGATTGCATAGCTTATGAAAGAAAAACGGGGAAGTTTTCACTTCTCCGCCGTTTTATGTGACATAGTCTTAACACTATATAAAAAGGTTCTATAATAAATGTTGGGGCGGAAGAACCGCCTCAGCATTTTTTGATATAATAAAAACACCTCCCGGGTACCGACCAAAATACACCACAG
>CALWLK010000031.1 GCA_944381505.1 uncultured Lachnospiraceae bacterium | reverse complement strand
TTGAACACCTTCAGTATAGTACCGGAAAGGTGATTTTTGTATAACTTTCGTCGCGCACCCGCATAGCGGGTGGTTTATATCTCGCACGCTTCTGCGTGCTCGACACGGGCTTATCCAGCCCTATAATAAAAAGACATCTCACCCGCTCGAAGGAATTTAGCCTGCGTCCTGACTGAGAGCGGGTAAGATGTCTTTTTATATTTCACTTACTTATAGCATACCACTTTCCCGAAGTCCGCCTTCAAGGAAGCGCCTCCCACGAGGCCTCCGTCGATATCAGGCTCGGCAAAAAGCTCTGCGGCATTTCCCGCGTTTACAGATCCGCCGTACTGGATGCGGATGGCCTCTGCCGTTGCCTCATCGTAGATCTCGGCTATGCACTCGCGGATAGCCTTGCAGACCTCCTCGGCCTGCTCTGTGGTGGCGGTCTTTCCTGTACCTATGGCCCAGATAGGCTCGTAGGCTATGACAGCCTTTGCGGCATCAGAAGCAGGGATACCCTGAAATCCTATCTTTACCTGCTGTCTTATCCAATCTATGGTGATGCCCTGCTCCCTCTGAGTAAGGCTCTCCCCGCAGCACATGATGGGTGTGAGGCCGTGCTCAAAGGCCTTCTTCATCTTCTTGTTGATGTCCTCGTCAGTCTCCTTGAAGTACTCTCTTCTCTCGGAATGGCCGAGGATAACGTACTTTACGCCTGCATCTGTGAGCATAGCAGGGGAAATCTCCCCGGTGTATGCTCCCTTCTCCTCGAAGTACATGTTCTCGGCGCCCACCTCTATGTTCGAACCCTTTACAGCCTCAACAACAGGCACTATATCTATAGCGGGAACGCAGAATACCACGTCCGCCTCCTCGTTCTTTACAAGGGGCTTAAGCTCCTCAACGAGCTTTACCGCCTCCGAGGGAGTCATGTTCATCTTCCAGTTTCCCGCAATAATCTTTCTTCTCATCTTCTCTCTCCTTATTAATTTTATGAATATCTTTTGTATAATACATATTCACAAGGAAAATCTCCTTTAGCTCGGGAGGCATTTAGCGAAGGGGTCAGCCGAGCCGAGCAAAGGAGTTTTCCATATTGGTCATTAATAAAATTATTATTTATCGTTTACAGCGGCAACGCCCGGCATCTCCTTGACCTCAAGGAACTCGAGGGAAGCTCCTCCGCCTGTGGAGATGTGGGTCATCTTGTCTCCGAAGCCCAGAGTGTTTACGGCTGCAGCCGAGTCACCGCCGCCGATTGTGGTTGTGGCGTCTGTCTCTGCAAGAGCCTTTGCCACTGCTATGGTTCCCTTCGCCAGCTCGGGATTCTCAAATACTCCCATGGGACCGTTCCATACCACTGTCTTTGCGCTCTTTACGGCATCGGCGTACATCTCCATGGTCTTTGCACCGATGTCAAGGCCCATCTCTCCCTCGGGCATCTTGTCGGCGTAAACTGTTGCTGTCTCGATGGCCGCATCGATAGGATTGGGGAAGGCCTTTGCAACTACGGCGTCAATGGGAAGAAGGAGCTTCTTTCCAAGCTTTTCAGCCTTCTCCATCATCTCCTTGCAGTAGTCGATCTTGGTGTCGTCAACAAGGGAATTTCCTACGTTATAGCCCTTTGCCTTGAGAAAGGTAAAGGCCATGCCGCCGCCGATTATGAGAGTATCACACTTCTCGAGAAGGTTTGAGATAACGTTTAATTTATCAGCGACCTTTGCTCCTCCTAGTATGGCAACAAAGGGCCTCTCGGGATTCTCGACCGCATTTCCCAAGAACTCTATCTCCTTCTGCATGAGGTAGCCCACAGCGGACTCCTTCACGAACTTTGTGACTCCCACGTTTGAGCAGTGAGCTCTGTGAGCTGTTCCGAAGGCATCATCAACGTAAACATCGCAGAGCGAAGCCAGCTCCTTTGAGAAATTGTCCTCGTTCTTTGTCTCCTCTTTTCTGTAACGTGTGTTCTCAAGAAGTACCACATCTCCGTCCTTCATTGCCGCAACAGCAGCCTTGGCATTGGGCCCTACCACCTCATTGTCGGCGGCAAACTTTACTTCCTTTCCCAGAAGCTCGGAAAGCCTCACTGCTACAGGAGCCAATGAAAGCTCGGGCTTAGGCTCTCCCTTGGGCTTTCCAAGGTGTGAGCAGAGGATGACTCTTCCTCCGTCGTTTATAAGCTTCTTTATTGTGGGGAGAGCCGCAACTATACGATTCTCATCTGTGATCTTTCCCTCCTTTAAGGGCACGTTGAAGTCACATCTTACAAGGACTCTCTTTCCCTTTACATTGAGGTCGTCTACTGATTTCTTGTTTAACTTAGCCATTTGAATCCTCTCCTTTCGGATCTTATTTTCAGTTTCGGTTTTATTTTACATTGATATTTTAAAAGTCTGCGAAGCTTTCCTTGAAAAAAGGCCCGGAGCCCGAAGGCGCCGAGCCCTTAATAAACTCGTATTTTGTATTATATAATTATAATTACTTAACGAACTTCTCGAAGTACTTGATAGTCCTTACCATCTGTGATGTGTAGGAGTTCTCATTGTCGTACCATGAAACCACCTGAACCTCGTAGAGGTCGTCGGCAACCTTTGATACCATGGTCTGAGTAGCGTCAAAGAGTGAGCCGTATCTCATTCCGATAACGTCTGAAGATACGATCATATCCTCATTGTAGCCGTAGGTCTCGGGTATCTTCTCTGAAGCAGCCTTCATAGCGGCATTGATGGAGTCAACAGTGATCTCCTTTCCATTTCCCTTAACTACAGCGAAGAGGAGAGTGGTGGATCCTGTGGGAACGGGCACTCTCTGTGCTGCTCCGATAAGCTTTCCTGCGAGCTCGGGGATAACAAGTCCGATAGCCTTTGCAGCTCCTGTTGAGTTGGGAACAATATTTACAGCGGCAGCTCTTGCTCTCCTAAGATCACCCTTTCAGTAGGGTCCGTCGAGAACCATCTGATCTCCTGTGTATGCATGGATGGTAGCCATGATTCCTGACTGGATGGGAGCGAAATCATTGAGCGCCTTGGCCATAGGTGCGAGGCAGTTTGTTGTGCATGATGCGGCTGAGATGATGTTGTCATTCTCTGTAAGGGTCTCATGGTTTACGTTGTAAACGATGGTGGGAAGGTCATTTCCTGCGGGAGCGGATATAACTACCTTCTTTGCTCCTGCATCGATATGAGCCTGTGCCTTAGCCTTTGAGCAGTAGAATCCGGTACACTCAAGTACAACGTCAACTCCCAGCTCTCCCCAAGGAAGCTTTGAAGCGTCGGGCTCCTTGTAGATCTTTATTGTCTTTCCGTCAACTGTGATGCTGTCCTCACCTGCAGATACCTTGTCGCAGAGAGCGTATCTTCCCTGTGATGAGTCGTACTTGAGTAAGTTAGCAAGCATCTTGGGATCTGTAAGGTCGTTGATGGCTACGATCTCTGTTCCCTCAGCCTCGAACATCTGGCGAAATGCAAGACGTCCGATACGTCCGAATCCGTTAATTGCAACTTTAACTGCCATTTTAAATTCCTCCTCTATGGACTAAAAAATAATATCATTTACAGTCAGCTTATATCTTACCTTCTATTTTGTATTTTTTCAAGTACCTTGTTAAACAAATATCATAGCACCCGAGGTCGGTTTTTGGTCCTTTTGCCTATTGCAAAACTCCCGGAGATCCGAAAGCATAATTATCCGGATACAAAAATCCCGCATCCGCAAAAATGCGGTGTGGGATTTAAAAAAGGGGATGGAGCTGAGCCTCATGCACAGGCTCTACGATGCAAAGGGCCTCAGAAATACCCTTGATTTTCTCCTAAAGACCTGTACACAAGAGGAGATAGACTCCTTTTACAAAGTACTCGACTCTTACACAAAGCTCCTTTTGGAGCAAAAGGAGGCTTGAACGATTTAAAACAACCTGTAAAGAGGGTACATATCAATCACATGTCACCCTTTACAGGCTGTTCTTTATTCCAAATACATATCCTTATAAAAAGCTCCTGCGCCTCACAGGTTCTGCATTATCAGGCATCATTTCGCTTTCTCGAGGAGCACCTTGAGCTCCGCCGTATCAAAGCTGTATTTTTTATTGCAGAAATGGCAGCTCACCTCTATGGGCTTTCCGTCCGCTATCATCTCTCCTATATCCTTTTTGCCTATGCTTATGAGGGCCCTCTCCACCCTCTCCTTTGAACAATCGCAGTAAAATCCGCAGTCCGTCCTCTCGTTTATCTCCGGTTCAAAACCTCCGAGCACCCTGTAAAGAATATCCTCGGGACTCATGCCCTCATCCAAAAGGCTCGTTATGGGAGGTATCTCCGAAAGCCTCTTTTCAAGGGCTGATATTATGTCCTCAGAAGCCCCCGGCATGAGCTGAATGATAAAGCCTCCGGCCTGTCTCACGGTATTTTCTCTGTTCATGAGGACTCCCAGCGCCACGGCCGAGGGTATCTGCTCCGACGCCGCAAAATAATAGGTGAGGTCCTCGGCTATCTCCCCTGTCTTAAGGAGAGTCTGACCGACATAGGGCTCCCTGAGGCCTATATCCTTTATGACGTTTAAGACCCCGCCTCCCAGAGCGCCTCCCACATCAAGCTTTCCTATGGAGTTGGCAGGAAGCATCACTTGAGGATCATTGACGTAGCCCTTCACTCTCCCCTTGGAGTCCGCCGTCACCAGAAGTCCTCCTATGGGGCCATCGCAGTTTATCTTAAGGGTTATAAGGTCCTTCTCGCCCTTAAGGTCTATGCCCATCATGAGGGCTGCGGTCATGAGCCTTCCCAGAGCGGCGGTAGCCACAGGAGATGTGTCGTGAAGCTGTCTCGCCCTCTCCACCGTATCCCTCGTGGTGGCTGCAAAGGCTCTTATCTCTCCTCCTGCCGCCGTTGCCCTTACTATGTAGTCTCCCTTGGGCTCCCTCATGTCTTCACCCTCTCCTATGCGTTCTTTCCGCAGCACTTTTTGTACTTCTTTCCGCTTCCGCAGGGGCAGGGATCGTTGGGGTATATCTTCTTTCCCTGTCTTCTGACGGTTCCTGAAGCCTTGCACTTCTTGTAGAGCTCGGCCCTCTTCTCCTCGGAAAGGATATCCTTCCACTGAGGGAGCTCATAGAGCCAGTTCGCCTTGGCGTCCACCATGTTGTAGTAGAGCTTCTCCGGATCTATCTCGATCTTTACCTCGGTATTCTCATCCATGGTCTCTATGGGATTCTCATAGCCCTTTAAGGACTCGTTTATTCCGTCCAGAAATCCCGTCATGGTCTGCACGTCTGTGCCGTACTTTTCGGAAAGCTCCTTTACGGTTCCGGTAACGACTGTCTCAGGCTCGGAAAGGAGCTTCTCGTATATTCCCTTCTCAGTCCTGAAATAATCTGTCCAGAGCTTCTCCTGGGCCTTTCTGTCCATGCCCTCTCCGTAGGCCTTCTCTCTCCAATTCTCAAGTAAAGTCATTTTTCTTTCTCCTTAAAAAGTTTTATTTAAAATTCGCGCAAAAACTCACGTCGTCAAAATACAACATAGTAGTATATCAAAACCCTGTGCTTGGGGCAAGGTAAAATATTTTTAAATTTATAGCCCTGTCCTCCGTCTCGCGGCTTCAAAAAGGCTTTCACACAGCACGGCGGTAGTCACGGCTCCCAGTCCTCCGGGCACCGGGCTTATCATGGCGCACCTGCCCTTAAGCGCCTCATAGTCCGCATCCCCTGTGAGCCCTCCGCCCTCAAGGCTGTTTATCCCCGCGTCCACTATCACCGCGCTTTCCTTTACCCTTTGGGAGCTCAAAAATCCGGCCTTTCCCACAGCGAGGCATATGATGTCGGCCTCAGACAGCTCTCTGTCCAATATCTCCTCGGGAGTCTTTGAATGGCACAGTATCACAGTGGCGTTTTTTTCCAGAAGAAGCATGGACAGGGGCTTTCCCACCACGTTGCTTCTTCCCGCTATCACCGCATGCTTCCCCTCAAGTTCGACCCCGTAGTGCTCAAGAAGTCTTATAACAGCGGCGGCTGTGCAGGGGGCAAATCCCTCGCTCTCTCCGCAAAACACTCTTGCCTGATTGATGTAGGTCATGCCGTCCAGATCCTTTTCAGGGTCCAGCAGAAGCTTGGCCCTCTCCTCAAAGCCCTCCGGAAGGGGTCTCAAAACCAGTATGCCGTCAACATTCTTATCGTCGCTTTTCGCCTTTAAGAGCTTCTCAAACTCAGATATCCTCGAGTCACCGGGAAGCGAGCAGAGCTCCGCCTCCATGCCGAAATCCGTCACCTTCTTCAGAGCGGATCTCGCATAGGCACCGTCGGCCTCATTGTCGCCGACCCTTATGATAGTAAGCTTCGGCTTCCTCCCCAAAGCGGCCTTTACCTCCTCAAGCCTCTCTCCTATCCGAGCCTTTATGCCGTCGGACACGGCCTTCCCTCTCATTTCAACCATCATCCCACCTCCGCTTTGTTAAAAACTATATGGAATTTTCGGAAAGCTCTCTCAGTATGTCCTCAAAGACCTTGAGGCAGAGCTCTCTGCCCTCGTTGTATATCGAAAGAGCCCGGCTGTTCAGTCCTTCGGCATAATCCCTGTCCTTCATCATATCTGTATTTATAAAAATGTTTAGAAGCGAGGAGGAAAGTGCTGCCTCCAAAAGCTTTACCCCGGCTCCGGTGTCGCTCACCGCAAGCCTCGAGCCTCTGTCTCCGAGCTCCGCAAGGAGAGAAGCGCAGTCCCTCGAAAGCTCAAGGCTCTTAAGAGGGGCGTCACAGGCAAGCCTCAGGCCCTTCTCCATCACCTTGTCCCTGCAGGCTCTCTCCTCCTCGGTCTCCCTCGGAAGCTTATATGCCCTGGAGAGTGGAAGGAAGTTGATCTCATCCTCCTCCGAGAGCATAAGGAAGCTCTCCTTCGCCCTCTCAAGCTCGGGAATTATCTCCGAAAGCCTCTCCTCAAACTCGGCATATTTCTTTTTTCCCTTTGTGAGCCTTGCCACCATAAGACCCAGGGCCGCGCCCAGAGCTCCCGCCAGCGAGGAGGTAGCCCCTCCTCCGGGGACCGGGGCCGAGGAGGCAAGGCTCTCCGAAAAATCACCTATGGTCATCTTTGAAATATCCATCCGACACTTTCTCCTCCTCGTTTTCATCAATATCCTTCATTGCCTCAAGTCTCTCCAAAATATCCGGCTGCCTTCTGTCGCGGAGAGTCTCACGCGCCTCTCCCGGCTCCTTTGTCGTATTCGGCTTCTCACTTATATCGGCTCCGCCTGCTTCGGAGACCGCTTTTTTCAAGTCCTCCTCGGGCTCCGGCATTATCTCTTCATACACCGGATCATCCGGATCGTCAGCATCATTAAAGAATTCCTCCGGATAATGATCCTCCTTGAAATCCTTTTTGAGGCCGCCTTTACCTCTCAGTCTGCCGAAGATCCATACGAACAGCAAAAGAAGTACGGACACGCCGCTTATTATAAGCCCCGTCTCAAGTCCCTCCGGCATGAAGCTAAGCTCCACGTAATGCTCTCCCGCCGTGAGAGGGATGCCCATAAAGCTGTCAAAGAGCTTTTGAGGGAGGACTTTTTCCCCGTCCACCTTAACGCTCCAGCCCTCGTCATAGGGGATAGATGTGAACATCACGCCTCCCGGGCCGGCGTCGATATTTCCCCTCAGGCTGTCGTCAGTCCAAGAGGTCAGGATGAGCTCGTTTTTGGAGAGCTTGGCGTACACCTGTTTCAGAGCGTCATAATCAAACCTGTAGGTGTCCGCCATTATATCCTGCCCCTCGGTCTTTGACCTTATGATCACGGTCTCTCCGCTGTCGCAGTCCCCCAGCTCAAGGAAAAATCCCCTGTCCACGTTGTCGTACTCGGTGACGACCCCGTCCTTTTCTATGCTCACCTTCTTTACGCGGGGATTCTTTATATAGGTGTAGTATTCCCCGGCTTCTCCTATGGTGACTGTGTAGGTGTCTCTGTTCTCATCCCCCAAGGTGGCGTTTGGCGTAAGCACCGCATCAGTGCCTATTGCCCTGCAGAGGTCGTCCTGCACCAGAGCAGGATCATCGAAATCCAAGGCCCAGCCGCTCATGCCCTGAGGCATCATGAATCCCACTGATAGGGAGTAGTTGTTCTGATAAAGGTATGTATCGTCTATGCTCTCTATAAACTTCTTCCCCTCCCCGTCGTTTTGGGGAGCGTCGTAGAGGGCGTATTTCACTGAAAAGAGCATATTTATCAGCGGCGTGGAGCCTGTTATGGCATAGGCGTTGGTGGAGCCCTCACAGCCCACAGCCTTGAAGAACGCGGTTATGTCGGCATTTGCAACAGATGAAAAAAGAGAGACAGAGGGGTAATTCATCCATGCCCCGTCATTTTTTGTCTTTACAGGGTTCTTCTCTATCCTGAAAAACTCCGTCGCGGGGGTAAGGCTTTCCACAAGCTCCTCCACCGCCCTGTTATCCTTTATGTATGAGGTCCTGGAGGTGGTTGTAACGCTTGTCACCGCCGTGTTGAGGAGAGCCTCCGAAAAGGCTGCCGCAAGAAGCAAAAGAATGGCCGAAGCCGTCCTTATCCTGTGCCTTCTCCATAGGTAAAGGAGAAGCCCGTAGGCGCTTAAAAAGGCTATGCTCACATAGAATACGGAAAAATGAAAATGCTCCGCCGTCACCAGCTTCTCGCAGAGGAGGACAAAAGCCACAGAGGCAAGATAGCAGGACCCGAGAGTCTTCAATGATGTGCTCCTAAGGTTCATATAGGCTCTGTAGCACATATACAGCATAAGAAAAATATATATGAAGGATTGCCTGCAGGGAAGGCTGTTGGGATAATGGAAGCCATGCCATATGAAATTGAACACATTTACCGCAAAGCTCACAAAAAACACGAACAGCATGCCGCAGTAAACGGCTTTTTCCCTGAGGCTTATCCTTTTAGCCCTAAGGTAGACGAAAAACAGCAGTATGCATGCCACGCCGCAGTAGATATTCGGCCAGTGGTTGAGCCCCTGCTCCGTCTCCACGTTCACAAGATGCCTTGCGAACATATCTATGACGGTAAAGTACCGTGAAAATACTGTGGGGAAATTCACCTCCGCCGAGGCGGTCTTCTGAAGCGCCATAGCCTCCGGAAAAAGAGTCACGGCGGCAAATCCCCCTGCAAGCAGAGAAAACAGGGCAAATCTCAGGCACCTTCCGAAAAACTCGGAGGCTGTCTTGGGGCTTTCAAGTATCTGCAGAGCGATAAAGTATATCACCATAAATATGCAGATCATAAAGGATATATAGTAATTTGAAAGTATGCAGACGCCAAGAGAGAGGCTGTAAAAAAGTCCCTTTTTCTCTTTTACAAGCTTCTCCAGACCGTAGACCACAAGGGGGAACAAAACTATACAGTCAAGCCACATTATGTTCCATGAATAGGCCGCCATATATCCGGACAGCCCGTAAAAGATCCCGAAGACTGCGGCTCCGAAATCTCTCGTATTCCGGTTCTTCCTCAGATACCAGGTCATAGCCACGGAGCTAAGAGCTGTCTTAAGGACTATCATATAGGTCATGAACTCCAGCACGAAGGCCTTGGGCACAAGGATAAGAAGCCAATTTAAGGGGCTTGCCAGATAGTAGGCGTAAAGCGCGGAGAAATTCACTCCCAGGCCTATATCCCAGCTGTAGAGAAGGCTTCCCCCGTTCTGAAGCTTATATTGAAACTCGGAAAAGAAGGGGGCGTACTGGTGGTACATATCCGTTCTCAGAAACGTTTCCTCCCCGAAGGGGAATATCCCTCTCGCGGCAAAGGTTATCAGCATCACCAATACCGGAATGAAAAAAGCCGCAAAAAAAGTTTTGTCCTCTATCCTTCTCATTATCCCTTTCTTTCCCCTGTCATACGTTCTTTTTGAAAATGTAAAACTTGCTGGCCACATAGTTAAAGACAAGATTGAAGGCCGAAGTCAAAAGCCAAGCCAAATATTCGTTCATTCTTATTATGTCCACGCAAAGAGCCATCAAAAAAAAGGTGATGACTCCGCTGATTATCCTTGCGGACATAAAGCCTGCAAACTCCTTCAGAAGATAGGAGGGCTTCATGGTATAATTTCTGAACACGAAGAGCTTGTTCGTCCAATATGCAAATACCACGGAGGCTATGAAGGCAAGGACATAGGCGGTCTTTGAGGAGAAGCCCACGCCAAAGCCCACGTCCTTAAGCTTCTCGTTTACAAGGGCGAAAACCACGAGATTTACGAGGGTGGTGAGCACTCCGACTATAATGTAGGATATAAGCTCCCTGTTGAATATAAGCTTTTTTATTTTTTCGGTGATACTCATCTTATCCCTTGTTCCTCGGCTTTCCCTTTCTGCCGGACGTATTTGCGCCTGCCCTGTCGCTGTTTTTGTAGGAGCTCTTTCCGGTATATCCGGTCCTTCTTGACTCCACCATGCGCTTGAATTCCGCCTCGCTTATTCCCATGGACTCAAGCCTTCTGCGCCTTTTCTCCTTCATTCTCTGAAGCTGTTTCTTCTCTACGCTCACATTGTGGGCATGGTAGGCCGTGCCTCCTCCCAGTATGAGGAAGGCGGCTATGCCTATAATTCCGGCAAGGCTTATGGATATGACGGCCACCTTTGTTCCCGTGGGAACATCGTCCAGTATCGAGAGAGTGGACTCCCTCTCATTGAGTATAAAATATGAGCCTGCGGTGTGGTCCCCCAGAAGGAAGCTCACCCTCGCCACCGCTTCCGACGGCGCATTTCCCGAAATGTTGTACTCGTAATCCGCAGTGACATCCTCCGTTGAGGCTCCCGCGGGAAGGCTCAAGAGAAGGGGCCTCTCGGTCTTTAAATTGTTTGCGCTCTCCGGGATTATGCCGTCTGTCACAAGCCTCTCCTCCAAGGCCGCACTGTCGATAAGGCCCTCGGCCTCCACGTTTTGAAAGGAGGAAAAGCCCAGATCAAGCATAGCCCTCGTGTCGTTGTAGTGGGCGGGATTCCTGTCCTCCAGGACTACGGCCACCAGCCTCCTGCCCCCGTCCTCCGCCATGGTGACGAGAGTATTTCCCGCTCTTGAGGTGTATCCGGTCTTTCCGCCGATGACCCTGCTGTCCGTATATCCTCCTGTGGAGCGGAGCATCCTGTGGCCTATTGTAACCACCATTCCCTGGGGCACCTGAGCTGTAGGACCTATCCTGTAGCTCTCATCGTCCTCCAGATCCAAAAAGACAGGATCTCTCATGGCCTCCATGGCTATGAGGGCCATGTCGTAGGCGGTGGTGTAATGTTCGTCGTTGTGAAGCCCCGAAGGGTTCACAAAATGGGTGTTAAGGCAGCCCAATTCCTTAGCCTTGGCATTCATCATGTCCGCAAAGGCTGATATGCTGCCCGCAACGTGCTCTGCAAGGGCGTTTGCCACCTCGTTTGCCGAGCGGTACAAAAGGGCATAGAGACAGTCTCGCACTGTGAGGACGTCTCCCACCGAGGTCCCGGCAGTTACCGCCCCCGCCTCCAGATTGTTTAGAGCCGTCTCGGAGAAATAGACCTCCTCGTCAAGGCTGCAGTTCTCCAGGACTATTATGGCCGTCATTATCTTTGTGATGCTGGCGGGATACTTTTTGGAATGAATGTTTTTCCCGTAGAGTATCGCCTCGGTGTCCGCATCCATGCACACAGCAGCCCCCGCATTCACGGACTGTGAAAGAGAGGGCCAATTTACGGCAGCATAAGAGGGGAAGGCCGAAAGGGCCCCCGCTGCAAATACCGCCGCCGATATGTAGACTGCAAGAAGGATCCTCGCCGCCGTTTTTCTCATATTTTCGGATATAGACATCATTCTCCCCGACCAAGGCCTACAAGCCTCGCATAATTAAAGAGATACTGCTGTATCACTCCCGCATAATTCCGATACTCCAAAGGCAGTTCTCCCCCGTAGATATCATCTATAACTCTCTTCATCCACACGTCCACAGGAACCACGTCAAGCCTGTGATAGCCGAAAAGGGCTATGCAGGAGGCCACCTTTATGCCAACGCCCTTTTCCCTCATAAAAAGCTCTATAAGCTCCCCCGTATCAAGGGCTGAGCACTCCGAAAGGTTCAGGCGTCCCTCGCACACATCCCTGGCCGCGCCTCTCACATAGGGCACTCTGTAGCCGAGGGCGCAGGACGAGAGCTCCTCCTCGGAGGCGTTTGCCAAAGCCTCCGGCGCAGGGAAAGCATATCTCCTCCCAAGCTCGCTTTCGATGGGTTTCCCGAATTTCTCGGAAAGCCTCTCCACTGAGGTCCTTATAGCGGGAACGGACTTTCTCTGAGAAATTATGAAGCTTATCAGCATCTCCCACGGATCCTGATTGAGTATCCTTATCCCTTTGCCGAAGGAGACGGCATTTTTCAAATATTCGTCATCAGGGAGGACCGCCTCCCTGTATCTTCCGTAATCGTTGTCCAGGTCGAAGTAATGCCTCCACTTTTTTTCAAAGCTCTCCTCATCGCAGGAAAAGCGGAAGCCTCCCTCCTCCTCATCACTTATCCTGAGGACATCTCCGAGAGCCACCAGCTCCGTCACTCCCTCCTTCGGAGAGGTCATTCTGAAGCACTGCCCGCTCTCGGCTATAGCCTCCGGGCTGAAATCATCATTATAAAAGACAAAACCCTTCATTCCTTAACCTCTGTGGGTAAATTTGTAAGATACATCAGTCCGCACTGTAGACGGCCAGAGGATAATTAGTACCGTCAGCCGCCTGAGCGTAGTAGACGCTTATGCGCTCGCCGCTGTCTCCGGTCATAGCATCCTCCTCTATCTCGCAGTTGTCCTTGAGAAAGGTCATCTCTTTTCCGTCATCAGTCGCTATGGAGAAGGTGCTCATGACATTTACGACGGTCGTCCCTGTGACTGAGGATATGAGATAATTCCCCTCAGGGATCACAGCTATGAACTTGACATTTTCAAAATCGTTTATCATGTCTCCCTTAAAGGCCACTGCCACCTCGCTTCCCTCGGACATGTCCGCCTCTATGGAGCCTATGCGGTTTCCGGGTATGGACCACATGTTTTCCGCATCGTTTTTGTCCTGAAGGCTGTATATATCTATACCCTCGTCGTTGTCAGGCTGCACTCCGAGGACCTTTGCGTGCATTATACCGAAATTTCCGCTGACATTCCCCTCGGAGTCAGTGGCCTCCACTGTCCCGGGATAGGTCTCCGTATTTTCCTGTGGAGCCTCCGTCTGAGCCGTCTCCACAGGGCTCTCCGAGCTTATCTGCGGGCTCTCTGAAGGAGCCTCATCCTTTCCCCCGCAGGCTGAAAGCGCGGCAGCGGCGCAGATAAAAGTTGCGGCTAACATCGGTTTCATTCTATATATCTTCATCTGTCATTTTCTCCATATCTCATTTATTTGTAAAAGGGAATGTTGAGCTCCAGGGCCTCCGGGAGCACGAATCTCCCCTCTCTGATTATATCTGTAAAGCTTCCGTCCTCTGCCACGGCGCGTATCAGCCCCACCTCATCGTAGGGGACAGTCACGTCGCAGTGGACGTCAAAATAGGCTTTTTCCGGTTCCGTATCTCTGAGATCCGCGCACTCGTTCGAGCGGGCTGTTATCTCCTTGCCGTCCGGATTAAAGACCGCAAGCTCCTCCGCATGGCTGTAGCAGGTGTCTCCCACAGCGATATGAGGTCCCGTCTTCTCCGCTATAAGTATGGGGAGCTTTGAGCTTATGTCAAGCCTCTTTGCGGCCATATAGGCGGTGGTGTTTGTGCCTATGGCAAACTCTCCCATGGGAAGGGCCTTCTTATTTTTAAAGATCACGTCCTCTATGAGCCTTCTGCCCCTCTCCCTGTCATCGGGGAAATTTCCGCAGCAGTAGTCCTTTACCCTTCCATCCTCAAAATCAATTGTCAAATCTCTGAACAGTATCCCGCCTATATACACAGAGCTCACGTTGAGCCTTCCGCAGGTGCCCTCAAGAACCGGCGAGGTGAACACTTCCCCCAAGGGAATATTCACGTCCGCAAGGCAGTTCTCAAAATTTGTCTCCCGAGCTCTGTCCTTAAGCTCATGAAGCATGATCCTCAAGTCCGTGCGGTTTTCCCCGCTGCCCTTCATCTCAATATAGCAGGCCTTGTCCAGCGCGTCAGTAAGGCCTTTCTGTATATCGTAATACTTTTCGCAGGGCAGAGTATTTATCTCTATCATCTCGTCAAGGATCTCAAGGTAATCTCCGCCTATATCAGGGACGGGCCACGCTATTATGGCAAAGCTCGTCTCCTCCTCCGGCATGAACCGAAGGACGATCTCAGCGGCCTCCCTGCGGTATTCTGCCCTGAGCTTTTCCTGATAGTCGGAAAACAGGAGCTCGTTTTCCTTAGAGCGGGGAGAAAAGCTCTCCTCTCCGAAGGTCTCACAGAGAGCGGTTCCCGAAAAGCGTCCTGCCGCTTCCCTGTTCTCCTCGTAGGCGTTTCTCAGAGACTCCAGCTTTCTCTCTTTAAGTCTCGCTCCCCAAAAAAGGGCCTCGTCGTTTCTGTGGTCATACTCGAACTCTTCATTTATGTGTCCGAAAAATCCCTTTCTTGAGCTTCCGTAGCTCCGCTTTTCTATAAGCCTTGTACCACGTCTTCTTATGACAGGCTTAAGGCCTGCCGCCTCGAAATTTTTTATCACCTCTCTGAACATGCGTTCAAAGCCCAAGGGCATCACCAAGCCTACGGTGCTCTTTTTTTTGATGTCCCTTCCTGTGACCTCAAAGCCCCTTATATATCCCTCTGTGAGGGCCGAGGCCATGAGCTTTATCCTCTCCTCTGGAAGCCTTGACAGATACATTGAAGTCTCAAGCTCCGACTCCGTTATCATCTCCCCGAAGAGATAGAGGTAAGACGGATCCGACAGGTCGGCCTTTGTGACTATATCGTAGGCGAGGCCCGAAGCCCCGTTAAGCTCCTCAAATACAGCCTCCGCCGTAAAATCCCCGCAGTAGTCATAGAGATAGGAGTAAAGGAGATCCCTCACCTCCTTTTCCGTGGGAGCTTCCTCCGCCTCAAAGAGATTGTAGAGCTGTATGAAGGTCTCCATAAGTATGGTGACGGACTCTTTTTTCCCCTCTCTCACAAGACCGGGAAGCCCCATAAGCTCCGCGTAAAACATGGAGAGAAGGCTTCCGAAGCCTGATCCGAGCCGCCTTGCGGCGTATTCAGGGTCAAGATAGGAGTTTTTGTACCCTTCCTTACTCAGGTCTGAGAAAAGCTCTCTGTTGGCCCTCTCAAGCTCCTTTGCTCCGATTTCCGGAGAAAAGCCTCTCACCGCCTTCAATATGAATCCGGAGAGCCTGTCGAAATACTCCCTAAACTCCGGCAGCACATCCCCGTCCCGGGGCATGCTCTCTATTCTTTCCAAAGCAATCAAATATCTTTCTTCCATTGCGCTCCTTGAAACTATGCTCTGAGGCCTATGTATAAAACTGCGGCCAGAGCTATGATTATCAGAATGTCCGCCGCCGCCGAAATGAGGGAAAACACATAATCTCTCCCCTCCTCCCTGCGGGATATGAAGGCAAAGCGCAGGGACATAAAAGCCATGAGGAGTCCCGACACTCCCAGAGCCCCCAGATTGAGCCCTCCGTTCCCCGCGGAGCTCACCCCGAGATACAGGGCCGTCGCAACGAGAGACAGGGCCGTAAGCATGACCGCAAAAGCATAAAAGCCGTTTACCGCAAATTTTTTCTTTATATATGAATATTTCTTTTTTTCGCTGCCTGTTCTTTTTTTCATAGATATCTTTTTTTCTTTTTTATCCTGTATTTCTGAACGGCTGTGTATAGCATTGCTCCCAAAGCCGCTCCCAAGGTGTTAAGTATCAGATCGTCCACGTCAAAGCTCCCTACCCGAAACAGAAGCTGGGTCATCTCTATGAGAAGACTTATCATAAATCCCACCAGCACACATATAGCCTTTATCTTGCATCTCCTGCTTATGGCAGGCAGCAAAAAGCCGCAGGGTATGAAGGCTATGATGTTTCCGAACAGGTTCAAAAACACCGCCCGAAACCCCAGAGCCTCCCTGTGTACTATAAATCTTTTTATCTCCAGGAAGGGGATCAGATTGTAGGACTTTACCTCTCCGGCTCTCCCCAGGCTCTCGGCAAAAAACATGAAATAGGTGAGCCCCGCCAGATACAAGACAAAAACGAGCCAGCAAAGTTTTTGATTTTTCGTGGTATTCCTGATCATATCCGAATTATTTTAGCATAGATAGACTGCCGGGTAAAGATTTGTGTCCTGATTTAATGATATTTTCCGGGGTTTATGTTATCCTTTAACGGAATGAAGAAAGGAGTGGAAATTGGAGACTGCATACAGAGACTTTTTAAACGAGGAGGAGACAAGGCTCCTTTTCGGCCTTACAGAGACCTGCAACAAAAACGACGGGACCCGTTACAGTGCGCCCTGTGATGCGGATATATTTTTTCTCCTGCGGGATGAGGGGAAGCTTGCGGCCGCTCTCTGCGCCTACCATATGGGGGCCGAAAACGGCGGACAGGCGGTAGACGAGATATATGCCTTTACTCTCCCGGAATTCAGAAGGAGAGGATATTTCTCAAGGCTTTTCTCCCTCGCAGAGCCTGTTTTGAGAGAAAGCCTCAGCCTCCCCGTCTATGAGGCTTGCCCTGAAAGCCGGGCAGTCCTCTCACATTTGGGGGCCCGAAAGGACAGAGACGAGTACTTTATGGAGCTTTGCCTCGAAGATCTTCCCTCAGCCTCCCCAAGCGAAAAAAGCTCCCTCCCGGGGGAGCCCTGCTTGGATATGAAGATAAAGGCTGACGCCCTCTCCCCCACAGAGCTTTTTGTGAGTTCAAAATTCTGCGAATGCTCTCTTATGCGCCACCGGGAGGACACAGCTTATCTCTTCGGTATGCTCACCTACGCCAAATATCAGAGAAGGGGATACGGCTTTCGCTTCCTCACAGAGGTCCTCACGGGGCTAAAGAGCAGCGAATTCTCCTTTCCCGGGGATTCCCCTCCGAAAAAGATATTCCTTCAGACCTCCTCGGATAACCCCGCCGCCGTTGGGCTGTACAAAAAATGCGGTTTTTATGTGAAGGAGATCTTAAGCTTTTATATCCTCACAAAAAAGGAGGTAAGGATACTTCCCTAATTTCGGAAGTAATCCTTCACCTCGCCTTTATCATAGTATATCACGTCTTTTTCAGTGAGCCTCGCATACCCGCTGTCGTCTATATCAACTATATTTACCGCACAGTTTGCGGGAACTCTGCCCTGCCAAAAATCATTGGGATCCTCGTACAGGCTGTTTAAAATCGCTCTCATGGCAAAGCCATGGGTGGTGACAAGCACGTTCTTCTCGACACTGTCACGTCCTGTCTTCAAGTCCTCTCTCTCTGATATGCTCCTAAGAAACTCTGCCGTGCGGGCCTTCACCTCGGAGGGCGTCTCCGCATCTTTCGGAAATCTTATGAGCTCCGGGTCTCTGTAAAAGTCTGAAAAATTATCGCAGTCCAGCTCAAAATTATCCTTGCCGCAGCCAAGGCCCTCCCACGAGCCGAAAGAGATCTCTATTATCCTCTCATCCTTCTCAAGAGGAACATCTCCGGAGACACGATTTTGGGAGAGCACCGCCTCTCCTGTCTGAACGGCCCTCTTTAAAGGGCTTGATATCCACAGGGAAAATCGGATATCCTCAAGGGCTCTTCCAACCTCCTCGGCGAGCCTTATCCCGCAAGCATTAAGGGGATTATCGGCCCGCCCCTGAAGCTTCTTTTGACGGTTGCTGTCGGTTTCGCCGTGGCGCATTATATAAAGCCTCATCAGGACTCCTCTCCTTTCTCCCCATCAGACTCAGAGGTTTTCTTTTCAAGCTTTACCCTGCTTATAACTCTGTCGTCCATCTCAAGTATCTCGTAAGAAGCCTCCTTATCCGACACCTTTATGGGGAGATTTTCGTTCTTGGGAAAATAGTCCAAGAGCTCTATCATGTATCCGGAGAGGGTATCACACTCGCTCTCTATGTGCATGTGGAGCTCCTCATTTATATCGGAAAGGGTCGTGCCACCCAGTATCTCATACACGTCGTCGGAGAGCTTCTTGATATCTGTCTCCTCCTCCTCGTACTCGTCTCTGATATCTCCGACTATCTCCTCCACCAGATCCTCCATGGTGAGCATTCCGCTGACACCGCCGTACTCGTCCACGATTATGGCAAGCTTTTCTCCGCTCTCCTGCATCTCCTTGAACACAGCGTCGGTCTTCTGCATCTCCGAGGCTATAAAGGGCTTCTTCAAGAGCTTCCTGATGTCCACCTTATAGAAGGAGCCTGCTCCCTTCGCCGCTATGACGTAGTCCTTCATACAGAGTATGCCCACGATATTGTCAATATTATCCTCATATACAGGGATCCTGTTGTGATGGGATTCCAGTATCTCGTCTATATAGTCGTTCACCGGCTCGTTTATGTCCACGGCCACCATATCCTGACGGTTGACCATCACCTCTCTGACCTTCTTGTCGTCAAAGGAGAAGATACTGGTTATCATCTCCTTCTCTATATCATTGAACACTCCCGTCTCGGTCCCCGTCTCCAGCATGGACTTTATCTCCTCCTCGGATACGTCCTGCTCCAGCCTGTCGTGATGTAGCCCGATGAGCTTCAAAAATCCGTTGGTGGACACCGAAAGAAGCTTTATGAAGGGTGAAAGTATCCTGCTCAGAGTCCATATAGGGCTCACACAGAAAAGAGAGAAGGCCTCGCTGAACTGCAAAGCTATACGCTTAGGCACCAGCTCACCGAACACAAGGTTGAAATAGGCAAGTATTATTGTTATAACAACGTTCGAGATGGAAAGGCTGTAGGGAACTCCCAATTCCGTGAGCTTTGAGGCAAGTACCTGAGAGATACTGTTTGCCGCAAAAGCCGATGAAGCGAAGCCCGCCAAGGTTATGGCCACCTGTATGGTGGACAAAAACTTTGTGGAATCGTCCGTGAGGCTCTCTATCATCTTAGCCTTCTTGTTTCCGTTCTCCGCAAGATTGTGGATCTTTATCTTGTTTACCGATACTACCGCCATCTCGGAACCCGAGAAAAATGCGTTTATGAGGGTGAGTACTACAAGCACCGCCAACTGAAAAATAATATTGCCCGCCTGTGGGTCGCCGTCCATATAAAATAATCCTCCTGAAAATATATTTTTGCTAATATTATCATATATCCTTAACTCATGCAAGATTGTGGCCCCATGATCACGTGTCCGTGTCAGGAGTCCTCCCGCTCCAATTCTTAAGGCTTCAAGATCCTCTCCACCGCCTCTGTGAGATCTTCGCATTCAAGGTCGGGAGCAGCGTCATACTTTTTATCCTGTCCGCCCATTCCGGTCCTTAAAAGGACCGTTTTTGTCCCCGCATTTTTCCCGCAGAGGACGTCCTGAGTCATATCTCCTATCATGTAGGAGGAGGAGAGGTCGATATTATATCTCTCGGCCGCCTTAAAGAGCAATCCGGGCTTCGGCTTCCTGCAGTCACAGTCAATCTTCAGCTCCGGCACCTCTCCCGGAAATCCCTTGTCAGGGTGGTGGGGGCAGAGAAACAGATCGTCTATATAAGCTCCCTTTTCTCCCAGAAGAGTCTCAAGCTTTCCGTTGATCTCCTCCATGGTGTCAAAGCTGCATTCGCCTCTTGCAAGTACAGGCTGGTTCGTAATGACTATACAAAGGTATTCCGAGGCATTTATCCTTCTGATCGCCTCTGCAGTTCCCTCAATGAGCTCTAGCTCCTCAGGGCTCTTTATAAAGCCGCAAATCCTGTTTAAAGTCCCGTCCCTGTCTAAAAAAATACATTTCTGTTTATTGTTCAGGTTTCGAGCGGATATAATTCCGTTTTTCAGGTCTGATGCCACCGCCTCATACCTGTCGGGAGTCCCCATGTCCTTCACATATTCCCCGGAGCGGTATGCAGCCACCTCGTGTCTCTCTATGAGAGGCTTTATTATCTCCTTATCAAGATCCGTCTTTTTCTTTTCTTTGATAAGACCGGGTATCTCCGATGAAAAAGCATATATTCCTGCATTCACCTGATTTTTGCAATAGAAATTTCTCTCAACATTTTTGGGAAGTATCTCCCTCACCGTCCCGCTCTCATCCGCCACTATGATGTCGCTGTCATAAGGATGGCTGTTGGGATGGACAAAGAGAGTCGCCTGCTTTCCACGTTCCCTGTGAAATCTCATGAATCGCTCGAAGTCAACTCCCGTGATGAGATCCCCCATGAGGAGAAGAAAGTCCTCTCTCAGCTCATCCCTCAAATAAAACAGAGCTCCCGCGGTCCCCAAAGGCTCCTCCTCGTCTATATATCGAATGTTTACTCCAAATCCACTTCCGTCCTTAAAGTATTTCTTTATGCTGTCTGAGAGATATCCCACCACCAGGAAAATATCCCTTATCCCGTTTTTTCTGAGATTCTCTATCTGATATTCGAGGACAGGCCTTCCCGCTATAGGGATCATGGGCTTCGGGATATCGGAGGCCACCTCCCTTATCCTTGTTCCCTTGCCTCCCGCCATGATCACTGCTTGCATATGTTTTTATCCTTCCTTGGCTGTCTGCATGTTTTCAGAGGGCGCCCAAAAGTCGTCAGGACTTGAGTGGCGCCCCCTTAAGGTTCTCCATCTTAATAATCTTTGCGCTCTAAAACAGGACCGCGCCCGTCACCTTCTTCTCAAGGTTTTTAAGGAGCATAAGCTCCTCTTCGAGGTCGGACATCCTGCTGACTCCCTTTCTCTCCACAAGGATGACCTCGTCGCAGGAGGCGAGAGCCCTTATGGTCTTCGGATCCGTTATAAGCTCCTCCGAGATAAACTCAGGCTTTACCGGGAGATTCAAAAATCCCTCCCCCTCGGTCTGAGCCCTCAATATCTCCGCCGCCTTTTCCACGTCGGCCTTTGCGGCGCTTCCCGTGAGAAGGATCTTCTTTGAACCCTCGGACAGGTAATTTGCGGTGTTTGCGGCCATGATACCGCAGGCTTCCTCAATGGAGGGACCGCCCTTTACTCCGAACATTCTGTCTATAAGCCGGTCTATGGGGCCGTTCCTTTTCATTGCCCCCTCAAAGCTTCCGAGGCTCCTAAGCCCGAATCTCCTCTGAAGATCCTTCATGCTTCTCACCTTGTCGCTCATGAGATAGGAAACGCATACAGCGAAAACTCCCAGAAATCCGCCAAGGACAAAGCCGAGAGCTCCATATTTCACAGCCCCCGAGGAGGGCACCTCCGGCATAGGCTCTTCCTCCGAAAAACTGTCCAGTGCATCTGATACCGACTTCACTCTGTCCTGCACCGAGAGCATATTTTCGGTGATCACAGCCAGATCCTCTACGGATATGTTCTGCATATCCACTCCTTCCGCATAGCCCTCCAAAAGCTTTAACACTGCCTCCGAAGACTCCAGCTGAGTTTCCAGATCCGCCCTTGCCTTCTCCCTGTCGGCGAGGGCCTTCTCATAGCTCTCCATAGCCTCGGCCTCTGCATCTCCGGCAGAGAACGCAAAATATTTATAGCCTCCCGCAGCCACGGCAAAAACAAGGGCGCATATGATAAGGCCTCTCCATTTCCTGAATATTACGTAGAGGAGCTCCTTTAAGTCTATCTCGTCCTCATAAACGTTTTCCTGTTCCATAGAATCGTCTACCCCTTTATTACTTTTATATATTATCTTTTTTATGTTAGCATAGAGCCGGCTTTTAAACAATTGACAATTTCTTAATTTTCCTAGGCTAAGGCCACGTCAAGGATCATCATCACCGCAAAGCCCGCGGCAAAGCCTATGGTCCCTATATTTGAGTGTTCTCCCTCCGCAGACTCAGGTATCAGCTCCTCCACTATCACATAGATCATGGCTCCCGCCGCAAAGCTGAGAAGATAGGGCAGAAGGGGTATCAGTATTCCTGACAAAATTATGGTGAATATGGCCCCCACAGGCTCCACCACTCCCGACAAAAATCCCCAGAGGAAGGCTTTCGGCTTCCTCATCCCTCCCTGCGCCTTAAGGGGCAGAGAGATTATGGCTCCCTCCGGGAAATTCTGTATGGCTATACCCACTGAAAGAGCCAGAGCCGAGGCCAAAGTGAGAGAATCTGTCTCCCCCAGTCCCGCAAACACCACTCCCACCGCCATGCCCTCCGGGATATTGTGTATCACCACCGCAAGGAGCATCATGGCCGTTTTTCCGAGGCTCGTGCGGGGTCCCTCGGGATCCTCGGAGTCAAGATGAAGGTGAGGGATGTGTCTGTCCATAAAGAGAAGAAAGGCTATACCCACGGCAAGGCCTGCCACCGCCGGGATAAAGGAGAGCCTGCCCATACCGGCCTCCTCGCTCATATCCATGGCGGGAACCAGAAGAGACCACACAGAGGCCGCCATCATGACCCCCGCCGCAAAGCCCAGAAGGGCCTTTTGCAGCTTTTCGTCAAGCTTCTCCCCTATGAAAAAGACCATGGCGGAGCCGAGGGTCGTGCCCAGAAGGGGTATCATTATCCCTATAAGAGTATTTGCGCTTATCATTTTCAATCCTTATCCTTTCAAAACTCTTTTAAAATCTTCAGCTTTCGCCGAGGATCCTTACTGATTGAAATATTATAACCCTTTCCGCCGCTTTTGTCATTTTCCTTCGGAAGCTTCTTTTCCGAAAATTCATTTTATTTTCCGGAAAAGCCTTTACTATTTTTTTATAAATGATAAGATTAAATCATGAAAGGTTAGTTTTTTTAAACCTTAAAATTCAAAAACGGAGGATAAAAAATGGCAGCAGATAAATCAAAGGTAGCAAAGCTTTTAAACGAACAGGTGAACAAGGAGTTTTATTCAGCCTATTTATATCTTGACTTTGCAAATTTCTACGAGGACAAGGGTCTGAAGGGATTTGCCAACTGGTTCAATATTCAGGCTCAAGAGGAGAGAGATCACGCCCTTTTGTTCATTCAATATATGCAGCAAAATGATATGAAGATAACTCTTGATGCCATAGCCAAGCCCGACAAGAAATTAAAGGAGCTTATAGATCCGTTGAATGAAAGCTTGAAGCACGAAAAGTATGTGACCTCTCTTATCCACAACATCTACGCTGCAGCTTCCGAGGAGAAGGACTTCCGCTGTATGCAGTTCTTGGATTGGTTCATAAAGGAGCAGGCCGAGGAGGAGGACAACGCACGCACAAACATTCAGAAGATGGAGCTTTTCGGAGGAGATTCCAAGGCCCTCTATATGCTTGATCAAGAAATGCAGGCAAGGACCTACACGGCTCCCTCACTTACTATAGGCTAAAAATCTGTTCGGAAACCCGGAGTGCGGCCACGGCCGCTTGGCTGTAAAGATATATGGAGGTGTTTTAAATGAAATTTTACAAATGTCCGGTATGCGGAAACGTTATCGAAAAGCTCTATGACTCCACAGTTGCTGTTGTGTGCTGCGGAAAGCCCATGGAGGAGCTCAAGGCAGGGGTTACGGACGCGGCTTTGGAGAAGCACGTTCCCGCCTGTGAGATAAAAGACGGAAAGCTCCTCGTTCAAGTGGGAAGCGTTGAGCATCCCATGATGAAGGAGCACTATATCGCATTCATCATAGCAAAGGCAGGAAATGTAGTGATGAGAAAGGATCTCTCCCCCGAGGAGAAGCCCGTAGCCGAGTTCTGCCTGAACGGATACAAGGGAACGGTAGAGGTCTACGAGTACTGCAATCTCCACGGTCTCTGGAAGGCGGAAATCACAGCATAAATTTATAGCACAATCTTAAAACTCTCTCGGTTTTAAAGGAGATACGATTTAATCCCTTTAACCGAGAGAGTTTTTTTATGTCAAATCAGATCAAAGCTATAGGCCGGCTGTCAAATAATGTCTGTCAGATCAGATCCTTCAAGTCCGTGTAATCCATGTTGAAGCTTACAGCCACATTTTTGCAGGTAAGCTTTCCGTCATAGGTATTTACGCCCGAGATCATGACGGGATCCCTCCTGCATGCCTCCTCAAGTCCCTCTGAAGCAATCTTAAGCCCGTATTTCAAGGTGGCGTTTGTAAGGGCGATGGTTGACGTCCTGGGAACCGCTCCCGGCATATTTCCCACGCAGTAATGAACTATTCCGTCCACCTCATATATGGGATCGTCATGGCTGGTCATCTTCGTAGTCTCGCAGCAGCCGCCCTGATCCACCGCCACGTCAACTATTACGCTGCCCTTCTTCATCTCCCTCAAATACTCCTTCTTTATGAGCTTCGGAGCAGCCTTTCCGGGGATGAGCACCGAGCCCACTGTGAGATCCGCCTCTCTCAAGGAATTCTCGATATTGGTGTCCGTGCTC
>CALWLK010000030.1 GCA_944381505.1 uncultured Lachnospiraceae bacterium | reverse complement strand
ATGGTGCCCAGAGTGGACATGACTGTCGTAAATGTGGAGGACAGCTACGATGAGGCGCTCAACACCTTTAAGTCCGAGCTCTATTCGCGTCTTCCTGTCTATGAGGACGATACGGATAATATCATAGGTATCCTCAATCTGAAGGACATGCTGAAGCTTGAAAGCCCTGCGGACTTCTCCATAAGGAAGCTTATGAGAGAGCCTCTCTATACCCACGAATACAAGAAGGTATCAAAGCTCATAGCCGAGATGAGGAAATCCACAGCCAACGTTATCATTGTGCTCAACGAGTACGGCTCTACAGTGGGTATGATAACGCTTGAGGATATGCTTGAGGAGCTTGTTGGAGAGATAAGAGACGAGTATGACGACGACGAGGATGAGGATTTCGTCGCTCTCTCAGGAAACACCTGGCTTATTGACGGAGCTATGAAGCTGAACGATATAAATGAGAGGATAGGCACCGAGCTTCAGTCCGAGGATTTTGACTCTCTTGGAGGCTATGTGACAGGCCTCTTGAACCATATGCCCGAGACAGGGGAGGAGATAAGAGAGGGAAGGATTGTATTCGTCATTGACAAGGCTGACAGAACGAGGGTCGAGAGAGTAAAGCTCACGGTGACGGATGAGGCTTTGTCTGAGGATAAGGAGGCTTCAGAGGAGGCTTCCGAAGCGAAAAAAAAATCAGAGCTCCAAATCATAAAAAGAACTTGAAAGAACAGAATAAATATGCTATCATGCAATAGTTGCATTAAAATAAGACGGTCCTCTGTCCTTTTCGGTTAAGAACGTCAAATGATTTTAAGGAGGAATTAGAGATGCAGGAGATCATCAAGAAGATCGAAGACGAGCAGCTTGGCAAGGAGATCGCCGACTTCAACGTGGGCGACGTTATCAGAGTACACAACCTCATCAGAGAGGGAAACCGTGAGAGGATCCAGATCTTTGAGGGCACTGTTTTAAAGAGACAGGGCGGTTCCGTGAGAGAGACCTTCACAGTACGTAAGGTGTCAAACGGAGTGGGAGTCGAGAAGACTTGGCCTTTGTACAGCCCCTTCGTTGCAAAGATCGAAGTTGTGAGATATGGTAAGGTAAGAAGAGCTAAGCTCAATTACTTACGCGACAGAGTAGGTAAGGCAGCTAAGGTTAAAGAGCTTATGAAATAAGATTAAGAGCTAAGGGTGCCCTGAGGGCGCCCTTATGTTTTTATATTCAGATAACAGGTTGAGAAAGAATCGAGATGGCTTTATACTATACTTACGATGAAAACCCGCTCCTCAGAAAGGTAATACACCGTATCACCGACACGATAGTCGTTATCGCTTTCGCATGGTTCGTGGTACACAGCTTTATGAACCAAACCATCATAAACGGGCATAGCATGGCCCCTACCCTGGAGGCGGAGGACGTGTGCTTGATCAACAAGCTCGCCTACGATCTGGGAGAGCCCAAGAGATTTGATATAGTAGTATTTCAAAAGGACGAGGAATCAAGGCTCAATGTTAAAAGGATAGTCGGCCTTCCCGGCGAGACCGTAAGCATCATGGGCGGCGATATATACATAAACAATTATAAGCTTGACACAAAGGGCATAATAGAGGATATATCCCTTCCGGGGATAGCGGAAAACCCCGTCGTCCTTGCCGAGGACGAGTATTTTCTCATGGGAGACAACACGGAATCCTCAGAGGACAGCAGATTCAGCAACATCGGAAACGTCAAGCGTGAAAATATAGAAGGAAAGATATGGTTCAGACTCAGGCCTTTTTCGGCAATGGGGCCTGTGCGATAGAGGTGTTATGAAAATACAATGGTATCCCGGACACATGGCTAAGGCAAGGAGAGCCATGGAGAGGGACGTTAAGCTTGTGGACACGGTCATAGAGCTATTGGACGCCAGGGCTCCCCGCTCCACGGAAAACCCCGACATAAG
This sequence comes from uncultured Lachnospiraceae bacterium, assembly GCA_944381505.1. Classification (GTDB taxonomy): domain Bacteria; phylum Bacillota; class Clostridia; order Lachnospirales; family Lachnospiraceae; genus Avilachnospira. The sequence continues at coordinate 21,563 of CALWLK010000030.1, read as the reverse complement.
GCGCATAACGAAGGGGAAAAAGAGGCTTGTGCTCCTTAATAAGGCTGACCTTGCGGACAAAAATGCCACTTCGGAGTGGACGGAGTTTTTCAAAAAGGAGGGCTGCGAGGTGGTGTCCCTTGATTCCAGGTCAAACGCGGGAATGGGGCAGGTGAAGTCGGCCCTTCTTCGCTTGGCGGAGGACAAGTACAAAAGAGACAGGGAAAGGGGACTTAGGGAGAGACCACTCAGAGCCCTCATCTGCGGCATCCCCAACGTGGGGAAATCCACCTTCATAAACTCTCTCTGCGGAAGAGCTTCGGCAAAGACCGGAGACAAGCCCGGAGTCACAAAGGGAAATCAGTGGCTGAGGCCCGACAAAAGGTTTGAGCTTTTGGACACCCCCGGAGTGCTGTGGCCCAGATTTGACGACGAGAGGACGGGAACCAATTTGGCTCTCATCGGCTCTGTAAATGACGAGATACTTAATAAGGAGGAGCTCAGCATAGAGCTGATAGCCTATCTTTCGAGGGAGTATCCGGGAGTCCTTGAGGAGAGATATTCTATCTCCGGGGAGGAGCTTTCGGAAAAGAGGGCGGAATACGAAAAGGGAGTGACCGCTCTTGGAGTAAACTGCGAGGCCTTGGCCTATCTGGACCTCACGGCGAGGAAGAGAGGCTGCCTTAAAAAAGGTGCCGAGGCGGATTTTGAGAGAGCTGCAAAGATAATCACAGATGATTTCAAAAGCGGAAGGATGGGAAGGATAAGCCTTGAGAAGGTTGAGCGAGGAGAAGCTTAAAAAGGAGAGAGAGCGCCTTGGGCTCATGTGGGAGTTTGAGGACAAATACTCCGAGTACAGTCTGATATGCGGCGTGGACGAGGCCGGAAGAGGGCCACTTGCCGGACCCGTTGTAGCGGGGGCATGCATACTCAAAAGGGACGAGGAGATACTGTTTCTGAATGATTCAAAAAAGCTTAGCGAAAAGCGCAGGGAGGAGCTTTTCCCTGAGATTCAGGAAAAAGCCCGGGCCTACGGCATCGGCATAGCAGGCCCTGAGGTCATCGACGAGATAAATATCCTAAACGCCACCTACAGGGCAATGCGGGAGGCTGTGGACATGTGCTCTCTGATGCTCGAGAGGAAAACGGGAAGGAAGCTTTGTCCGGATCTTCTCGTAAATGACGCGGTAAACATTCCCGGAATAAGTATAAAGCAGATAGCTATAGTCCACGGAGATGCGAGGAGCCTTTCAATAGCCGCAGCCTCTGTACTGGCGAAGGTCGTAAGGGACAGGATGATGATCAAATACGATGAGGAGTATCCCGAATACGGATTCGCGAAGCATAAGGGCTACGGGACGAGGGAGCATATAGCGGCCCTCAGGGAGTTTGGGCCCTGTCCCATACACAGAAGGAGCTTCATAGGCCATTTTACAGATGAACAACAGACAAAAGGGTAAGCACTATGAGGATATAGCCGCAGGCTTTCTCGAAGGCCGCGGTTTTGAGATACTTGAAAAGAATTTTTATACCCGATACGGAGAGATAGATATCATAGCCCGAGACCGGGACACGACGGTCTTTGTGGAGGTGAAATACAGGTCCTCAAAAGTTTTCGGAGAGCCCTTCGAGGCGGTGGACAGCCGCAAGAGGCGTAGGATAGAAGCTGCGGCAAAGTATTATGCAGCCATAAACGGGCTGTACGAGGCTCCCCTGAGATTTGATGTTATAGAGATCAGCGGGGGAGATTTAAAACATACCGAAAACGCATTCGGACTGACGGAGGTTTGATGTACAAAGGAAAAGCTTATATCAATGATATGGAGCTGAAATTAAAAAACACAGCGCCGGTCTTCAATATCCATGAAGGAAGGGTGCCTTATCTGAGCTTTAGAAGCCTTGATGAAGCCGGAGTGATAAACGCCTTCTCCACAAGGCTCGGAGGTGTTTCCGAGGGATGCTACTCCTCAATGAATTTTTCCTACACAGGAGGAGACAGCAGAGAAAAGGTGAGAGAAAACTACGAGCGCTTTGCCGAGGCTATAGGCGTAGACATAGAACGCATGGTGACGTCGAGGCAGACCCACACCACGAATGTAAGGAGGATCACCTTGGCGGATGCCGGAAAGGGCGTTACAAGAGAGAGAGACTACGACGACATTGACGGGCTTGTGACCGACGTTAAGGGCATCACTCTGGTAACCTTTTACGCGGACTGTATACCGCTGTATTTCTATTCACCCGAGAGGGAGTGCATAGGGCTATCCCACAGCGGATGGAAGGGCACGGTGGCGCGCATGGGTGCTGTGACTGTGGAAAGGCTCAGGTCGGAGTTCAAAGCCGATCCTTCAGGGCTTTTGTGCTGCATAGGCCCGGGGATATGCGGGGACTGCTTCGAGACAGGAGCGGAGGTGGCCGAGGCCTTCCTGAAAGAGTTCCCCAAGGCGGATACAGGGAGGCTCATAAAGATGATATCACCCCGCGTCAGCCCGGAGGATCTTTATAACCGGGATATCTCGGAGTTTGAAAAGACCGGAATAGAGGGCCTAAAGGATATCAGAGCCGACAGAAAGTATTATATAGATCTTTGGTATGCAAATTATCTCGTGCTCACGGAGACGGGAGTGAGACCTGAAAACATCTCCGTCACAAATGTCTGCACGAGGTGCAATAATAAATTATTATATTCACACAGGATATGCGGGGCAAAGAGAGGCAATTTGGCCGCTATGCTCTGTATGAAGGAGGAATAATGGCTGAGAATTTAAAGAATATAATCCTTACGGGGGACAGGCCCACAGGAAAGCTTCATATAGGGCATTATGTGGGCTCTCTTAAGAGAAGGGTGGCATTGCAGAACAGCGGAAAGTACGATGATATATATATACTCATAGCCGACGCCCAGGCACTCACCGACAATGCCGACAACCCGGAAAAGATAAGGGAGAATATAATTGAGGTGGCCCTCGACTATCTCTCCTGCGGCATAGATCCGGAGAAGACTACCATCTGCATACAGTCAGAGCTCCCCGCTCTCCATGAGCTCAGCTTCTACTACATGAATCTCGTCACCACCGCGAGACTTGAGAGAAATCCCACAGTAAAGACCGAGATAAAGATGAGGGGCTTTGAGGAGGGAGGAGCCGGGATCCCGGTGGGCTTCTACACCTATCCCATTTCTCAGGCCGCCGACATAACCGCCTTCAAGGCAAACTGCGTGCCTGTGGGAGACGACCAGCTTCCCATGATAGAGCAGTGCAATGAGATAGTGAGAAGGTTCAATTTCATCTACGGCGACACTCTTGTGGAGGCAAAATGCATGCTCAACGAAAACGAGATATGCAGAAGGCTCCCCGGAACTGACGGTAAGGCCAAGATGAGCAAATCACTGGGAAACTGCATCTATCTCTCGGACACTCCGGAGGAGGTCCACAAGAAGATCATGTCCATGTATACGGACCCCAACCACATAAATATCACAGACCCGGGAACAGTAGAGGGTAACGCTGTGTTCACCTATCTTGACGCCTTTGCGAGGGACGAGCATTTTGAGAGATATCTCCCTGACTACAGCTGCCTTTCCGAGATGAAGGAGCATTACAAAAAGGGAGGCCTTGGAGACGTAAAGTGCAAGAAGTTCCTTGAGAAGGTCATGACCGAGGAGCTCTCCCCCATAAGAGAGAGAAGGAAGGCCTGGGAGGCTGATATCCCCGGAGTGTATGAGATACTTAAGAAGGGGACGGAGAAGGCAAGGATAACCACCGGAAAGACCCTCTCCGAGGTAAAGAACGCCATGAGGATAAATTACTTTGACGACAGCGCGCTCATAAAGGATTGGACAAAGAAGCTTTCAGACAGATAGAGGAGGGACTTTTGGCTACTTGGAAAGGACACGGCCTCAGAGGTTCAACGCTGGAGGATCTTATAAACAGGACAAACGAGGCCTACAGGCAGAGGCATCTCGCTCTCATACAAAAGGTGCCCACCCCCATCACTCCTGTGGACATGAACTCTCAAAGGCAGATAACCCTCGCCTATTTTGACAAGAAAAGCACTGTGGACTACATAGGAGCCGTTCAGGGTATCCCTGTATGCTTTGACGCCAAGGAGTGCGCTGCGGACACCTTTCCGCTGCAGAACCTTCACGAGCACCAGGTGGAGTTTATGAGGGAGTTTGAGGAGCAGAAGGGGATCGCCTTTATAGTCCTCTACTATACGAAGCGGGATGAGATGTACTATGTCCCCTTCAGGGACGTTTACGGCTTTTGGAGGAGGATGGAGAGCGGAGGCAGAAAGTCCTTTACCTACGACGAGATAGACAAGGATTTTCGCATTTATCCCAAGGGCGAGTACCTTTGCCACTACCTTGAGGGGATGAATGCGGACCTCTGCGGGAGGGCGAATTGATTTTAGGCCTGAAATGAGGCAAAATCAAAAAAACATCTTGACATTTCGCGATTTGAAATGCTATCATCTTATAGTATGCCGCTTAACTTGGGTAAAAGTGCGTCTACGCCACCCGTGTTAGCGAGTAATGATTAAGGAGGTACCTGTAATGTACGCTATTATAGCAACAGGCGGAAAGCAGTACAAGGTAGCTGAAGGAGATATCATTAGAGTTGAGAAGCTCGGAGCCGAGGCCGGTTCAAAGGTTTGCTTTGACAAGGTCCTTGTTATTAACGGTGATGAGATGACAGTTGGAGCGCCCTACATTGAGGGAGCCAACGTAACTGCCACAGTTACCAAGGAGGGCAAGGCCAAGAAGGTGATCGTCTACAAGTACAAGAGGAAGACCGGTTACCACAAGAAGAACGGACACAGACAGCTTTTCACAGAGGTTAAGATCGAGGAGATCCTCTCAAAGGGTCAGAGCTCAAAGCTTAACGATGCTCCTGCGAAGGAGGCAAAGGCCGAGGAGACTCAGGAGGTTGAGGCAAAGGCTGCTGCAAAGAAGCCTGCGAGAAAGACCGCAGCTAAGAAGACTACAGCCAAGGCCGCTGATGAGAAGAAGACCACAGCTAAAAAGACAACCAAGAAGACAGAGGATAAATAATCGGAAGTTGATTTGCCGAATTTCAAGGAGGTGTAATAATGGCTCATAAAAAAGGTATGGGTTCTACCAAGAACGGTAGAGATTCAGCATCGCAAAGGCTTGGTGCGAAGAGATCTGACGGACAGTTTGTCCTTGCAGGCAATGTCCTTTACAGACAGCGCGGCACTCATATACATCCCGGCAACAACGTCGGCAGGGGTAAGGATGATACCCTTTTCGCAAAGGTTGACGGAATCGTGAGATATGAGAGGAAAGGCAGAGACCGCAAGCAGGTTTCTGTATATCCCGAGGCAGTTGTTAATCAGTAAGAATCAGGCTGTTGCTTAATAGGCAACAGCCTCTTTGTTAATAAAGGTGGAACTATGTTTGCAGACACAGCAAAAATTTTTATAAAGTCGGGGGACGGAGGGAGCGGTCATGTCTCATTCAGGAGAGAAAAGTACGTTCCCAACGGAGGCCCTGACGGAGGCGACGGCGGCAGAGGAGGAGACATAATATTCGAGGTGGACAAGGGGATGAATACCCTCACAGATTTCAGGCACAGACATAAGTATGTGGCTGAAAACGGAGAGGAGGGCGGCGGCAAGCGCTGTCACGGAAAGGACGGGAGCGATCTCATCATAAAGGTCCCTGAGGGAACCATAGTCAGAGAGCTGAACTCGGGAAAGGTCATCACCGATATGTCCGGGGAAAACAGCAGGGAGATAATCCTAAAGGGAGGCAGAGGCGGACTTGGAAACATGCACTTTGCCACCCCCACCATGCAGGCTCCCAGATATGCCCAGCCCGGAAAGCCGGGAATGGAGCTTGAGGTGTTGCTTGAGCTAAAGGTCATAGCCGACGTGGGCTTGGTTGGATTTCCGAATGTTGGAAAATCCTCACTCATTACGAAGTCCTCAAATGCCAGACCTCAGATAGCAAACTATCATTTTACCACACTGACGCCTCACCTGGGGGTCGTTGAGATAAACGACGGGGAGACCTTCGTCATGGCGGATATACCGGGACTCGTCGAGGGAGCTTCCGAGGGTATAGGCCTCGGCCACGATTTCCTCAGGCATATAGACCGCTGCAGGGTGCTTGTGAATGTCACAGACGCAGCTTCCCTTGAGGGCAGAGACCCTGTGGAGGACGTTAAGAAGATAAATGCCGAACTTGAGAAGTATGACCCGGCTCTCCTCAAGAAGCCCATGATAATAGCCGCCAACAAGATGGATGCATACTTTGACGACGGCAATTCCGAAAATCCTGTGGACAGGCTTAAAAGAGAGTTTGAGGATAAGGGGATAAAGGTATTTCCCATCTCGGCGGCCACAGGGGAGGGGGTTCGTGAGCTCCTCTACTATATATCGGGGATCCTCGCCGAAATGAAGGAGGACGTCACCGTATATGAGAAGGAGTATGATCCTTCCGAGGCCATGGAAAAGGAGCTTCCTCTCAATATCTATAAGGAAAGCTCCAAGGTATATGTGGTCGAGGGTGCGAGAGTCGAGAAAATGCTTGGCTACACGAATCTTGAGTCCGAGAAGGGCTTTAACTTCTTCCAGAATTTCATGAAGGAGCAGGGGATCATCGACCGCCTGAAGCAGATGGGCTTGAACGAGGGAGATACAGTAAGAGTAGCAGGATTGGAGTTTGAATACTATGATTAATATATCAAGCAAGCAGAGAAGTCATTTGAAGGGGCTTGCAATGTCCATAGACCCTATCTTTAATATAGGCAAGGGTTCTCTCAGCCCTCAGTTCACAGAGGCGGTGAGCGACGCTTTGGAGAAGCGTGAGCTCATAAAGATATCTGTGCTCAAAAACTGCGACGACGACATAAATGTTCTGGCGGAGACACTTGCCGAGAGGACAGGCTCCATAGTCGTACAGGTGATAGGCAAAAAGATAGTTCTTTTCAGATATCAGAAGGACGAAAAAAAGAGAAAGATAGAGCTCTGATAAGCCATGAAGACAGGAATACTCGGTGGTACCTTTGATCCCATACATAACGGTCATCTGTATTTGGCAAAGAAGGCCCACGACGCCTTTGAGCTTGACAGAGTGTGGCTGATGCCTGCAAACACCCCCTATTTTAAGACAAGAGAGGGGCATAGAGTGACAGCAGCCGATCTTAGGCTTGAGATGACAAGGCTTGCGGCCGGGACGCTTCCCTATACCGAGGCCAGCGACTTTGAGCTTCAATGCGAGGGAAACACCTACACCTCAGATACTATATCGAGGCTTTCCGAGCTGTATCCGGAGGACAGTTTTTATTTTATCATGGGAGCGGATTCACTGTATAAGCTTGATACCTGGTACAAGCCGGAGGTGCTTCTCAAAAAGGCTGTCATACTGTGCGCGGACAGAGAGGATCCCGAGGTCACGGCAAAGCTCTCGGAGGTGATAAGCAGTCTTGAGAGCCGCTTTGCCTCGGTGAGCCCGGATATAAGAAGGATAGAGTGCAACACCGTGGACATATCCTCCACAGAGATAAGAAGCCTCATAGAAAAGGGCGAGGACGTATCGCAGCTTTTGCCTGAAAGCGTATATGATTTTATAAAGGAAAGGGGCCTCTACAGGCCGGATACTCTATTATGATAAACAGCAATATAGACGAGATACAGAGGATAAGGAGGATACTTTCGGAAAAGCTTGATCCCGGAAGATACGAGCACACTCTGGGAGTGTCCTTTACCTGCGCTTCCCTCGCCATGGCCTACGGGCAGGACATAGACAAGGCAGAGATGGCGGGGCTGCTTCACGACTGCGCCAAGCGTTACCCCGACAGCGTTCTCATAGAGAAATGTAAGAAGAACGGAGTAATGCTTACGGAGGGGGAATTAAACTCCCCTGCGGTAGTACATGCGAAGTACGGAAGATATTTGGCTGTAAAAAAGTACGGCATCACAGACGAGGATATATTGAATGCGATAAGCTATCATACTACGGGCAGGGAAGGAATGTCCATGCTTGAAAAGATAGTTTATGTTGCGGACTACATAGAGCCGAGAAGATATAAGGCCTCGGATCTCCCGGAGATACGCCGCCTTGCATTTAAGGACTTGGATCTATGTATGTATCGCATACTTGAGGGAACCGTGGGCTATCTCAAGGCAAAAAGATCCTGCATAGCCCCGGACACACTGAAGGCAAGGGATTATTTCCGTAAGCTTCTTGACAACAGGGGTGCAGATACTTTAAATTAAACTGTAAGAGTACAGTTTAAACCCCGTATTTTAAAAGATGGAGATTTAGAATGAGCGAGAGAGAAGAATTGAAGATCAAAGAACTTGTCAAGGCTGCCTACAGGGCTCTTGACGAGAAGAAGGCCTCAGATATAAGCGTTATAGACATAAGCGGGCTGTCTGTCCTTGCGGATTATTTTATGGTTGCAAGCGCGGACAATCTCAGACAGACGGCTGCCCTTGCGGACAATGTGGAGGAAAAGCTGGAGAAGGCCGGCTTTCATTGCAGACAGATAGAGGGAAGGGCCGGAGCGGGCTGGATACTCATGGACTATAACGACGTCATCATACATATTTTTGACAAGGAGAACCGCCTGTTCTACGATATCGAAAGGATATGGAGCGACGGAAAGAAGATACTTGATGTGGAGGAACTGTAAGTTCTGTAAGCTCAATGCAAAAAAAATGGCTCATATCTGCCGCCCGAGGGTGACTGATATGAGCTTATTTTATTTTGATTTATAGCGGGGGTTTTTGACAGCTTCGGGCCATCCCGGGAGATCGGCGTCTGTGACGGCGTGAAACAGGCACTTGTCCGCGCCGGGATTATCCTCATATATTTTCGTAAGGAGTTCCTTTGTGTACTGCCTCTTTGTGTTTCCGTCCATGGGACAGGGGTTCTTGCACACGGGAAGATCCGTTTTTTTTGCGAAGCTTATGAGGTTCTTTTCCTCTATAAAAAGAAATGGCCTTATGACGTAGAGCTTGGTCTTGTCAAGGTAGGTGAGGGGAGAGAAGGCATGAAATCTGCCCTCATATATCAAAGACATCATCATGGTCTCTATAAGGTCGTCTCTGTGGTGGGCATAGGCTATCTTGTTGGCGCCTATCTCCTTGGCCTTCTCGTTTAAGGCCCCCTTTCTCATCTTGGCACAGAGAGAGCAGGGATTAGTCTCCTTGCGAAGATCAAAGAGCACCTCGCCGATACGGGTGTCCACAACGTAATAGGGCACGTCCAATTCCCGACACAGCTTTCTCACAGGCTCAAGCTTAAGGTTCCCCAGGCCCAGATCGACGGTTATGGCGCTCAACTCATACTTTTTGGGGTAGAATCTCTGAAGAAATTTCATGGCATAGAGCAGAGACAGAGAATCCTTGCCTGCGGAAACGCCGACAGCAATGTGATCTCCCTCGTTTATAAGCCCGTATGTATCTATACCTTTTCTTGTAAGGCTCAAAAGCTTTTGAAGTTCCATTTTCATCCTCTTATTCTCGAATTATCATTTGCATATTTTACTCTAAAAAATCTATTAAGGCAATAGGTATTATTACTTACGGGCTATGGTAGTTTATTACTTATGAGCTATGGCGCTGTTATTCTTAAGCTTAGCTTACATATATCCGTATGATATTGACTTTACCGGCTTCTGACTGTATCTTTGTATTAAAGCAATAATACAGTTTACAAATCGTTTCGGAAAGGCGGTCTTTATGGATTGGAAGTTAGACGAAAGCCTTCCCATAAGATCTCAGCTGACAGAGCGGTTGATCTCTCTTATCGCATCATCCCGATACGGTCCGGGAGACAGGATACCCTCTGTGAGGGATCTCGCCTCAGATGCAGGGGTAAATCCCAATACCATGCAGAGAGCTCTCTGCGAGCTTGAGGATATGGGGCTTGTTGTTACCAACAGGACAGCGGGAAGGTGTGTGACCGAGGATATCAACATAATAGATTCCTTCAGGAGAAAGAGAGCAAGAGAGCAGACGGAGGAATTTTTAAAGAAAATGAGCGCTTTGGGACTTGAAAGAAATGAGATAAAAAGTCTCCTTAAGGAGGCACTGGGGGAGGATGAGCTATGAGTACAGAGCTTTTGAGGCTTAAGGGAATATCTAAGAGATTCGGAAACAAATATGCCTTAAAGGACATAGATCTTGAGATAGAGGAGGGCAGGATAGTGGGTCTCTTGGGCCCCAACGGGTCGGGAAAGACAACCATGATGAAGCTTATAAACGGACTTTTGAGCCCTGATTCAGGGGAGATAACAGTGAGAGGGGAGCATCCGGGGCCATACACGAAATCCGTAGTTTCATATCTTCCTGATCGAGCCTATATTGCGGATTGGATGAAGGTGAAGGACCTCCTCAGGATGTTTTCCGATTTCTACAGAGATTTCAACACTGAAAAGGCCTTAAATATGCTTTCGAGCCTGGGTATCTCTGAAAATGAGCGTATCAAAAACATGTCCAAGGGAAATAAGGAAAAGGTCCAGCTCATCATGGTAATGAGCAGGGAAGCCTCATTGTATCTGTTGGATGAACCTATAGGAGGGGTGGACCCTGCGGCAAGGGATTTTATACTTAAGACTATAATCACAAATTACTCCGAAAACGCCACAGTGATCATATCGACCCATCTCATATCAGACGTTGAGAAGATACTGGATGAGGCCATATTTCTGAAAGAGGGTAAGATTGTGCGCAGAGAAAACGTGGACGATATAAGAGACCGGGAGGGCAGATCGGTGGATCAGCTTTTCAGAGAAGAATTCTCAGTGTCCGTCCCTGCAGATAAGGAGGCCTTATAATATGTTCGGAAAACTCATAAAATATGAATGGAAGGCAATGATAAGGGCCATGCTTCCCGTGTACGGGGCTACGGTGGCCATATCTCTGATAAACGGGATAACCTTGAATTCGGATCTCTTTAAGGAGATACGAGGGCTTGAACTCATAGGAGACTACAGCAATATTTTATACAGCCTGGCGGAGTTCATTCAATTTTTGCTGGCCGTGCTCTATGTAGTAATGTTTGTGGGGCTTTTCGTGATGACCCTGATAGTCACAGTGAGACGCTTTTGGAACGGGATTTTGAAGGAGGAAGGCTATCTTATGTTCACGCTGCCTGTAAAAACCTCGAGTCTGGCCCTTTCCAAGGCTGTCGTGTCGTTCTTTATAATGTGTATCTCGGGATTTGTGGGTATATTGGCGCTGGCCCTCTTATCATGCTCAGATCCGGCATCACTTTTGGAGCTTCTCGGGAATATAATCAGTCTTCCGACTGCGATAATAAAATCCATAAGAGAGGGACTTTTGTTCGGAGAAATAAAGCCCGTCATGCTGATGCATCTGATATTATATGTGTTGGAGCTTATAATATTGGTTTTAAGCTCTGTATTCGGCTCCATATATATGCTGTATGCCTCCATGGCAATGGGACAGCTGAGCCGCAATCACAAGGTGGCCTTCTCGGTACTGTGGTATGTGGTCTTAAACATAGCCCAGAGCACTGTGGCCTGGTTTGCCATAATAAGCGTCGCCTTGGCATCAACAGGGATCTTTTCAGTGGTATCCGCCTTAAATGCTGTGGCGGCCATGCACATACTGTTGATCGGCTTCTCAATACTTAATATAGTCTTTTTGACAGCATTTAAATTAATAACAGACTATATACTTGCGAAAAGGCTGAATCTCGAATAAGAGATTCGGCCTTTGGCTTTTTCAGGAGATTTTCGAGGATTTTCATGTTTTTGTGGACAAATCGGATAATTCGGTGTATAATCCTACCATAACTATTCGTTAAACTGGGGTTTCGCGAATAGTTAAATATAGTAATCCACAAAGGAAAAACACTATGCCTAACCTCTCCTACAGCGAACAGACCGAGAGATCCATACATATTAAGCTCATGCATATGCAAAAGGAGCTGCCCTTATTCTGCAAGGATTTTTTCAGAGGTATCGAGCCTCAGACTCAGCCTCGTACTAGGCTTGCATACGCCTATGATCTGTCAGTCTTTTTTGACTTTTTGATAAATAGCAATCCCTTGTATAAGGACCGACGCCCTTCCGACTTTAAGCTTGAGGATATAGAGAACGTGACTACGGCGGATATAGAGGAATATCTGGAATACCTTAAGTATCGCCCTGACGAGGACCGTGAGGTCATAAACAAGGAAAGCGGCCTTAAGAGAAAGCTCTCCTCTCTCAAATCCTTCTACAATTATCTGTTTAGGACCGAGAGGATAAAGACAAACCCCGCCGCCCTTGTAAAGCTTCCCAAGATCCATGATAAGGATATCATACGCTTGGAGTACAACGAGGTGGCGGAGCTTCTTGATGAGGTGGACAGCGGGGAATGCCTCACAGAGAGGCAAAAGCTCTATCACAAGAGGACCAGGGTGCGGGATGCCGCAATACTCACTCTTCTACTGGGCACAGGTATGCGTGTCTCTGAGTGCGTGGGGATAAACATAAAGGACATAGACTTTGAAAACACTGCTGTGAGGATACACAGAAAGGGCGGCAAGGAGGCTGTAGTGTATTTCGGTGACGAGGTCTTGGACGCTCTTTACGCCTACCGCGAGGAAAGGCGGCATATCATTGCGGAGAGCGGCCATGAGGAGGCCTTCTTCCTTTCTCTTCAGAACAAGAGGATGAGCGTAAGGAGCATTGAGAATATGGTCAAGAAATATGCCTCTGTGGTCACTCCCCTTAAGCATATTACCCCGCATAAGCTTAGAAGCACCTACGGGACACATCTCTATCAGGAAACAGGGGATATATATCTTGTGGCCGACGTACTGGGGCATTCCGATGTAAATACCACAAAGAAGCATTATGCGGCCATGAAGGAGGAAAGGCTCAGAAAGGCCCGCTCCGCCGTAAAGCTCAGAAATGCTTAGATAAGATGCTTAGATCTATGTAAAAGACGAATAACGGAGTTCTGTTACCGAGTTTCCCTTAACCGTCAGATATCAGGTCTGATTTTTGAGGGTAGGTTCATACAGAACTCCGTTTTTTACTGAGTCGTATTTATTCTGTCACCAGTCTTCTGTAGTAGGGCCAGTTAGCGGACATTTCGGAAACCGTGACATTGTTTATAGCTCCGCCTGTCTCGTGGACCACCACCATATTTCCGTTGTCAGCCCACTCAATGAACATTATGACGTGGGCGTCTGCTCCTATCCTTACGATTATGTCTCCGGGCTTCAGTTCGCTTCTCGCTATCCTCTCTCCGCAGCCTATGAGAGTTCCGGTGCTCTCTCCGGGAAGGGGGGATCCCAATACGGACCAGTATACCCAGTTTATCCAGCCGGAGCAGTCAAGCCCTCTTAATACCCTGCCTCTTGTGTCAGGCACCATCAGCGCTCCGAAGTTGTTGGACTCATAGCCTGAGCCCGAGGGCTTTCCTCCCCAGTAATAGGGAACCTTTCCCACCGAGTGGAGGGCAAAGCTCACTATATCCTTTCTCTGCTGAGAGGTGTCTGCGGGCATCCTGTCAATATAAGCGTTTATCTCTGACTCGCTTAAAGGATTTCGGACGTTTATGGCGGAAATGGTGATTCCATATCTCTTAAACCAGTCGGCTCCGTTGAGGCTCCTTGCAGCCTGTTTGGCCTCCTCTGTCCAGCCCTGCCATCTGTCGTTGAAGTTGGCCTTGTCATTGCCGATGACGTCTGCCGACATAAGTCCGTTTGCGTCGTCTATTCCATAGAGAGTTACTGTAATGTTCAGGTCCACGTGTCCGGGGCAGCTCCCCACTATATCCGATGCGGGGATGAGGCCGTCAGCGGCTGACGACTCCTGGGCTCCCTGTTCCGCTGTTGACTGACCTTCGGAGGCATATACATTCTCCCCGGGGAGCTGCTGTGATGAAGCGCCGGAGCTTCCGGGCCCGTTATCAGGAAGGAGTCCCGGGTCTATTATGGTATCTACGGATTCGTGCACGGATGTCTCTGCCGCCTCGGAGCTCTGCGCTGCGGACTGCTCCAAAGTGCCGGAAGTTCCCTCCGATGTCGGAGATGTCGCCTCGGTTTCCGAAGCCGCCGCGTTTCCCATGTCCTCTATTGAAAAGTCCAAATCATTCGAGGCTACAAGAAGGGTCTCCAAGGGTATGCCGTCATAGCTGAGCCCCGAGATATCCTCCTTTAGTGACACCGCCTGAAGCTCTATTGTGGGGGACACTTCCATACCGGAGGCCTGCGTCTGAGCCGCAGTCGTCTGAGCTGCTGTGGTCTCCGTGTAAGGCGTCTCGCCGCTTTGCGGGGCGGAAGTCTGAATGCTTGCGCCTGACCCCTCCTCAAAAGAGGCGGAGTCAGATAGGCTTTGAGATTGAGAGCCGGATTGGGATCCTGTCTGCCCCGAGGAGCTCTCTCTGTTTTCCGTACTCGTAGGTGCATATAAGATCTTGGGGGCCTCTGTGCCGTTCTCCAACTCCTCTATGGTAAACTCCGGCACCGCATTCTCTGTCATGGCAGGATCGCCTGAGGAGGCGGCTGTGTTCGATGCCAGAGACTGCTCCATCTGAAGCTGCTTTCTCTCCTGCTCTATGGCCTCCATAGCCTCCTCCTGAATAGTCTTATTCAGGCATCCGCTGCAATAGTATACGTCCCCTATGCTCACCTTGTAGCTGTGGGACCTGTTCCAGAGATCATTGGCATAGGCCTTCATTGATTCCGCGTCGGTCATATCGTGATAATAGGAATAGACCGAGGCCATGGAAAGTATCTCCTTGACGTTGGAGTAGCCGTTGATCCTGTTGCCGTCCCCGTCGTAAAAGGACACATTCACATTTTTGAATCGTTCCACGGACCATGTGGCAGGGTTGTCAGAATCCTGGGAGGCAACTGTGGGATTGTATTTGCCCATGACCTTTGAGGAGTCGTACCCCAGCTCTCTCGCAAAGCTCAGGGGGTCTCTGTCTCCCATGTCATATATAGTTGAAAAATAGTCCGCATCCTTTATTGCAAGCTCACTGTAGGCCATTCCCGCAAAGGAATTCATGACGTCGGAGGTGTCGGCTCCCTCGGGATAATAATATGCGAGGTTCAGCACGTCAGGGCCCTCCACATAGGGCTCATCTTCTATTTCCGTGAGCTTTGAGCCCAACTTTTCGGAATATATATACCCCGTAGTCTCCACAGCCGAGGCTGTAGATACAGTGCTCGGCGTCGAAAGTGTGTCCGCCGAGGTGAAAAGGCCGTTTTCAAGGCATACGTCAAGCCCCACCGCTGTAACCGCCAGCATCAGTGAGATAAGTGATATAGTTATGATCTGTTTTCTGTTAAAATTTTTCCGCATGACTATAAATATAGCATAGATATCGGACATATGCTCTACGAATTTCTTAAATTTTTCTTTATGAGACCTTTTGAAAGATCTCTCCTATAAAATAAAAGTACAGTGAGCACCGAGAAAAACACCATTCCCGTAAAGAGAAATACTGTGGGATCCTCATCCCCTGTCTTTGGTATACTCGGAAGACGAGTCCCGGACTTTTTATATGTGGAACTGTCATGTGAAGAGGCGGATATCTCAGACTGTCCGGACCGCTTTTTTCCGAAAACCTTATCTATCACCGCGTCGGAGGAAAAGCTTCCTGTTTCAGGGCCGTCTCCGGAAGAAGAGTCGGGTGAGACGGCGGCAACAGAGGCTGTAGCCGCAGCCTGAGCCGAGACATAAGACCTATCCGATTCATGAGCCTCCGCTTCAGGCTTTGATACCGCTCCGGGGCCTGAAGCCACATAGCTGCTATTTGAAGCGTTGGGCCCTCCCGAGCTTCCCTTTGAGGAATGGCCCTTGCCTTTCGAACCCGATGATCCTGCTTCTCCCGATCCCTGCGATGAGTTGCTTTCGGACCCGCCTCCGCTGTTTCCGGAGTTGCCGCCCGTACCTGTATTTTCCGAACCGCCTGAATTTCCTGAACCGCCGGATCCTTCGGAAGATCCTGAATCACCCGTATCTCCGGAATTATCCGAGCCTTCGCTGTCTCCCTTCGGTTTTTCTGTCTTTTCATCATCCTCAGTGCCAAAGATTCCGTCGGGCCCGGGCTTGAAATATTCATCTCCCTTTTGCATCACATCATCCGCTGTGCCGAATATACCGTCTTCTCCCGGAAAGATCTTGTTGCCCTCGTCATTTATATAGTAGTCGTCTCCTGTGCCGAGCTTCTCATCCTCTCCGGGATAAACCCTCCGGTCGTCCTCGGTGCCGGGGATCCCGTCAGCTCCCTCAAACCAAAGCTCGTCGTCCCCGGTCATAAACTCTCCGTCCTCTCCGGGCCTTGTGACGGTGCCGTTTTCATTGTCTATATAGGGGGCATCCTCTCCGTCTGTCAGTATATAAAGGTCGTCATCAGTGCCGAAGACAAGATCCTTTCCGGGCTTAAGTATCCCGTCCCCCTTTTCTATATATGAGCTTCCGGAGACATAGAGATTTCCGGAGGAGTTATGTCTGTGTCCCTTTATGAGGAGATCATCATCGCTTCCTGTTACGCCGTCCGGACCGCTCCACCAAAGCTCGTCGTCCTTCTCGGCCTTTGCAGGGGCCTTCTCATCCATCTCGAAATATCTGTTTTCTCCGGGCGTGACGTAGGTCCCTTCACTGTAGCGGCTGTTGTCATAATAATCGTCCGGGTCTGTAGAGGGAGTGACAAATTTATTGTCCTTTCCCTTGAATATGCGGTGGTTACCGTCGGTATTTAAGGAATAATAATCGTCGGAAGTGCCCCAGGCTCCGTCCTCCCCTATCATCACCTCATGGTCATCCTCAAAGCCCGCCTCCCCGTCGGCCCCGTAGGTATATCGTTTTCCCTTGTAGCGACCGCTGTTGTAGGTATAGGTGCCGTCATTGTTATCTTTGATGTCTGCGCTCCAGCGGGCCGTGAGCTTTTTGTCCCCGGTACTGCCCTTCGCTATCTTATATACTCTCTTGCCGCTCTCGTCATACCAACCTGTAAAATTGAAGCCGTCTTCCCTTGACGCCGGGGTTAGCTCAAGCTCATCCTCCACAGTAAAGCTCTCGGGATTTTCATTTTTGAGGCCCTCTGCCTCCTCAAAGCCTGCGTAGGTAAGTTTATAAACCAGCGGCTCATACTTAAATACGGCTTCGTACCCTTCGGAGGCGGTGAAGCTGAGCTCAGCAGGCGCCTTATACCCTGCGACCGCCCTGGGAGTTTCCTTGACGGAGGCACCCTTTTTTGCCTTTTTTGTGTCTGTGTAGAGTACAGGGGCCGCCTCCGAGGTGGAGATACCCTTAAGCCTATAGCTTACCTCCTTGAGAACGTTGTTGTTTTCAAACTCCACAAGCTCCTTGTCGCTTCCGAAAAATGATATGGCCTTTATTCCTGTGAGCTTCAGAGCATTGTTTGTGAGCTGTTTCTTGTCGATCTTTATCCTGAAGCAGTTTCTTGTGAGAGGCCTCTCGTTTGTCAGATCGTCGTCTGTTATGGGGTCCACAGTCCACTTGAGGGTTATCTTCTTTGATTGGGTAGTGTCGGCAGGACCTGCATAAAAGCTGCAGCTGTCACTCGTCCTCGGATGAGTGATCGTCTCCTGATGTGCTCCGTCCCAGTAATCTCCGGGGCAGTCTATGAAGCCCACGTTATACATTCCCGAGCCTCGCATATACATGTGATACAGCGAATAGCTGCCTCCGTTTACGCTGGTGAATTCACCGTAGTTTTTCTTTGTAGATATGGAGCTGCTTCCCATTGAGAAGTTTATCCGTTTCTTGAAATCTCCTGAAAGCTCCGAGGAGCCGCTGCTGTAGTAATTGTACCTTCCCTCAAAGGTGGTGGCTCCTATAGAGTTTATCTTTTGGCCGTTAAAAAGCAGAAGAAAGCCTGATGAGCATTCCTTGTGGGGATAATATGTGGAATTGTAGACGGCGTTTGCAGCGGTATACCAGTCCGTGACGTCTATCCATATCTCGCTTTGATCGGGGGAATCTCTTATTGTAAAAGAATAGTTGGGATCTGTGACCTGAGGCGTAAGCTTCACGTTTTCCTCGGAGCTGCGAGCTGCAGGCAGCATAGCGCTAATCCCGGGCCTGAGTGAGATAATGTCAGAGGGGGAATGCTCCCCGGAAGCTTCTGATGGGGTGGAGATGTCCTCGGAGCCTGAAGCTTCATCAGTCCGGGTCTCCATCTCATTGAAATGCTGAAGGCGGTCCTCGCCTATCGCGCTCGGAGTAGACACGGACGCCAGAGCAGGACCGACGGATACTGTGACAAGGCAGGCTGAAAGCGCCAAAACCGACAGCGCGACCGTTTTTCTAAGATCAGTCATAAAAACTCCTTTGGTTATTTGATTTTTGTAAGCCAAAGGGAATAAAAAAAGAAACCTTTGATAGCGATTTGAAATCCGAAGGGCCTTATGTGGAGGCCCAAAGAAAATTCTCAAAAAAGAAGATTAAATCCCTATCATTATAGGTTTCTTTTGCGAAGCTTGTCAAGAGTTTCCTCAAAATACGGAGGAAGGGGTGACTCAAACTCCATATACTCTCCCGTTGAAGGATGTATAAAGCCCAAAACCCTCGCGTGAAGGTACTGTCCCCGGCCTGAAAGTCTGTCCTTCTTTACGCCGTAGACCTCATCTCCCGCCAAGGGATGCTTTATATACGCCATATGGACGCGTATTTGGTGCGTCCTGCCTGTTTCCAGCCTGCACTCTATAAGAGTATAGTCTCCGTATCTTTCAAGCACCTTAAAATGAGTCACAGCGCTTCGGGAATTCCGGGCTCCGGGGGCCATCTTCTTCCTGTCCTTATCGCTGCGGCCTATAGGGATGTCCACAGTGCCTGAATCCTCTCGGATATTCCCGTGGACAAGGGCTGTATAACACCTTGTGATGCTGTGAGCGGCAAGCTGTGAGGCCAGAGACAGATGAGCCTTGTCATTCTTGCATGCTACGATGAGCCCTGTGGTGTCCTTGTCTATCCTGTGGACTATTCCGGGCCTCAGCTCACCGTTTATGCCTGACAGGGAATCCTTACAGTGAAAAAGAAGGGCGTTTACCACAGTGCCCGTGCTGTGGCCGCAGGCGGGATGAACGACCATATCCTTGGGCTTGTTTATCACTATGACGTCCTTATCCTCATAAACTATGTCAAGGGGAATATCCTCAGGGAGTATAGCTGTCTCCTCCAAGGGCTCATCATCAGGTACAGATATACTGTCTCCGAGGGAAAGCTCATATCCCGGCTTTACCTTCTTTTCGTTTACGGTTATACCTCCGTCCTTTATCTTTTTGCTTATATGAGAACGACTCATATCCTCCACGAGTTCAGAGAGATATGAGTCAAGTCTTTTTTTCGTATTTTCAGTGTAAGTGATGATCATAACAGTAAAAGCCAGGCTCCGAAAAAAGCCGTATTTAAAACTATATTATCTCCTTCAGCTCCTCGTCCTTATAGAAAAATATAAGAAGGACTACAAGGGCGAAGGCACTGCAGGTAATGTATATGTCCGCAACATTGAAAACCGGAAAATCTATGGGCTTGAAATAGATAAAGTCTATGACGTAGCCGTACATTATCCTGTCGATCATATTTCCCAAAGCTCCCGCTATTATAGCGCACATGCAGATGCCGACAGGCAGATAACGACTTCCTTTGGGAAGTCGCAGGCATATGTAAACGCAGAAAAGGGACACGACAGCCGCAACGATGGCGAACCCCATTGCCCTACCCTGAAACAGCCCGAAGGCTATGCCTCTGTTTTCGACGTAGGTGAAAAGAAGTATATTCCGTACAACAGAAAAAGGCTCTCTGCCTGACAAAAGCTCGGATGCGGCGTTCTTGGTAAGTCTGTCCAAGAGAAGAAGCGCGCATACGCTGACTGTAACGATAGGGAGCCTCTTAAAATTCAGTCTTTCAGTATCAAACATTGAAGTTCATTCCGTTGAAGTTAGTTCTTGCAGCGGCAGATCCTGTAGTTCCTCCGCCGAAGATATCCTGAAAATCACCGGAGAGCTCTACGCTCTCAGGAGTAGCAATGAATATGAATTTGCTAATCATCTGGAGGTTTCCTCCCATTGAATAGGTGGCTCCCGAGGTGAAATCTATGATCCTCTGAGCTATCTCCGTATTCATGCCTTCCATGTTGAGTACTACAGCTTTTCCGTCGAGGAGATTGTCACATATCTCGCGGGAATCATCCATTCCCGTGGGCTTTATCATTGTGACCTGCATTCCTCCGTCCGCATGCTTCATGGGGATAACGTTCCCTCTCGAAAGGAAGCCGGGCTTTTTGGGCTGCTCTTTTGTCTCGTAGGAAGATCTCTTTGAGAAAAATCCTGATTTTTGAGGGGCGTCGTCAAAATCGTCCTCATCCTCATAATCGTCGTCCAAGTATCCCTCATCCTCATCGGAGTTCATGTTGAAATTCTCCATAAGCTTGCTAAAAATACTCATAGCTTTCTCCATTCAAACTAAAAATATTCTTATACATTATCAATGTTTTTTGTCAATCTGTCAACTGAAATAGAAAAAAAGCTGACAAAAAAGCATCAAATTCAAAAAATCGTAAGATTTTATCTGTAAAGGATCTCTCCCTCCTCAACGCTTTGGGCGTCGAGAACTATATGGTCGTATACGGAGGGGCTGTAGGGTGTGTTTTTCTTCACTATGCAGTAGCCGTTGTCCCTCTCCAACTCCTCTATCCTTCTGAACACGGTGTAGCCCTTGTTTATATTGTAGACTCCGGGGATGGATTGAGTGGGTCCTATCTGATATCTATCGGTGCTCTCGGGCTTCTGCACGAAATCTCCGGACTTGAACTCCGAGCCTTCGGAGTTGTCGATATAGCAATACTCGTCATCTATGGAATATATCTCTGTGTCCACAAACTGAACAGCCGTACCTGTATCTGATAAAACCTCTTTATTGAAGCCCTCTGTGCCGTCGTCGTTTTGAACAAGAAAATCTACAGGCACTACAAAGAAGTCCTTGGAGGTGATGGCTCTCTCAGGTATCTTAAGGCCGCTGACGTTGTTGGTGACTATCTCAAAGTCCACAAATCTGTCTGATGCAAAGCTTACCATATAACGGCTGAAATCAAGCTTTCCGTAATTATTCCCGTCCAGGCCCTTTACTATGGAGAGATTTGCCTCACTGCTTACGCCCTTGTCCGTGAAGTTTACGGTTATCTCCTCCCTGTCCGAAAACTCGGCCATATCCTCGGTATCAACGGGGAAAACTATGGACCAGTTGTCGGAGGTTATGAGCTTGTAAACGGGGGCTCCCTCCTCCACGGGCTTGCCGGAGCCTGTGATATTTGCGCTGTAGCCGGTCTTGTCGAACATATCCGCCGTGAGCTGGTCAGGCGTCAGGGACTCGAATCCGTCTATGGAATACGAAACAACGCCGGAGCCCGGGGCGGTGAATTCGTTGAAGCTTATGCCAAGCTCGTCAAAGGAGTCCGACAGGGTGCTGAGGCTGTTAAAGCCCGCATACTCCATTACCGAGGCGTTGAGAGAGTCGTCTATGTCATACAGCCTTCTGAAATCGGAATCAGTCAGGGAGACCGCAGCGTTATAAAGCTGCGCTCTGAGTTCGGACACATTTTCCGAGGTAAGGCCC
>CALWLK010000029.1 GCA_944381505.1 uncultured Lachnospiraceae bacterium | reverse complement strand
AGGAATTGCAACTGCCATCTGTGATCAACTGGAGCAGTACGCAAAAGGAGATATTACTACTCATGCCTCCATTACAGCAAAGCCTTTTTTTGAGAAAAGAGGGTATAAGGTCCTTAAGAAACAGCAGATGGAAAGGCAGGGAGTTTTTCTTACAAACTTCATAATGAAGAAAAGCAGGTGAATTTCTTTAATTGGGCGGCGACGGCAAGCCGTCTTTTTTATTGCGAAGCTTCTACAAAATACTGTATAAGAAAATAAACATATATTAATGAAGTGACAGAGCATCTGTCAGGCCTTGAGAACACCGAAAGTCAATGAAGCCGGACCCTTAAAATTTAAGCCGGAGCCTTTTGGAGGGGGCAAGGAATATGAAAAAACGCTATCTGTGGAACATATTGAGGGCAAAAACCGCGGCACTCCTTATCTGTACCTTGATCTTTCAGGATTTCCTTTTCGCATTTGCGGACACAAGGGAGAGCTATGAGAGAACATCAGCTGTAGGGGAGGAGAGTTTTCAGGAGGCGTGACCTGAGAGCGAAAACACGTCCTTTGTCAGCTTCCCGAGCCGCTTTTCCGACTCTTTGGAGGAGGGATATGATGAGCAGTACTATGTCTTTACGCTGGACAGTATGACAGATATCTCCGTCTCAGTGGAATCGGACGACAGAAGCTGAAGCTTTCCAAGGCCGAGGTTGAAAAGGTGGATTTTTCCGAGATGCACATGGTAGGCACTCTTCAGGGAAACGGATCACCCTATCGTCTCAATGGTACGGATCCACACTATGACTATGAATATGAGGTCATCGATCCGACTCTACCGGCAAAATATCAGTGGTATAAACTGGATGAACCTGTCTACAGCAGCAGAGGAGTGGATTATGGCGGCATATATCCTTTTCCTCAGAGCTACTATTCATCCTGGCTTGGCCCTGTTGCCGAGGATGCACATCCTATGAGCGGAGTAAAGGATTTTGAAGGTTCCACTTATGAGGAGCTTTTAGATTATCAGGCATATCTCCAGAATGTTGCGATCGCCTACAGAGATGCGGATCCTCAGATCCATGTTCAGAACTCCATAGCTCTTCCTGCAAGGTATACGGGCTATGAGAATAATGGGGAGGGCATTGAAAATCCTGACTGGGAGGCTCATATCAAGGCAGGCATCATGAATTACGGCGCTCTCACCACAGGCATATATTGGTCCGGCTTAAACTGTGAAGATCAGGAAAACTACTATTACAGCGGGTGGGATTTTACCACTGTAAAGGGGCCGGAAGGGGAAAAAATCAAAGTCCTTAAAAATATGCTGCCCGACAATCATTCCCAAAATCACGAGGTGGTAGTGGTAGGATGGGATGACAACTATGATAGAGAGAACTCGTATTATATAGTCATAGCCAATCTTTACCTTTTCCATAGGGCAGGCTATGCTGTTAAAGGTGCTGTGGATCGGTATTCACCTCCTACCGCTTTGACGGTTTTAGAAAGGCTCCGGCCACAGCCTCTTTGTCTTATTGTTGATCAGTTAGATACCGCACGACGGTTTATGTGGGACGAGGATACATTCGGCAGAGAGTCCTGTGGAACTTTACAGCATCAAATATTTCTAAGGAGGATCATTCATCATGATCTATGTTGGTATCGATGTCGCTAAGGACAAGCATGACTGCTGTATCCTTGGCTCTGACAGTGAGATGCTCATGCCTGTCTTTACTTTCTCGAATGACTGTGACGGCTTCTCCGACTTTTACTCCAAGTTAAACTCTGTATGTACAGATAAAGACAATATAAAAGTAGGCCTTGAAGCTACCGGACATTACTCCTTCGATCTCCTTGCATCGCTTTTGGATAAAGGTCTCACCACCTATGTCATCAATCCGTTACACACCAATCTTTTCAGAAAAGGTCTCAGCCTCAGAAAGACGAAAACGGATAAAGTTGATGCTCGCTCCATCGCTATGCTGTTGATGTCCGACAGGACCCTCAAGCCCTACTCGAAACTATCATACCATAACGAAGAATTAAAATCACTCTGCCGTTACAGATTTTCCAAGGTCCGGGAACGGGCAAGGCTCAAGACTTCTTTATCAAGGTTGGTAAACATTCTGTTCCCTGAACTTGAAACTCTTGTTCCGACGCTACATATGGCTTCCGTCTATGCTTTGCTTTCCGAGATGCCCGGCGCTTCTTTTATTGCCGCTTCCCATCTTACCCACCTCAAAAAGCTCCTGCATGACTCTTCCAAGGGACGCTACGGACGTGATGAGGCAATAGCCATAAGAGAGGCTGCCTCAAGATCCGTTGCCGCAATAATGCCCGCCAAATCTTTGGAGCTCAAGCATACCATCGCTCTCATTCGGATGATATCTCAGGAGATAGATGAGATAGAAGAATCTGTTTGCTCTATCATGGACGAGCTGAAGTCTCCTATCCTGTCCATTCCCGGTATCCGGTATCGCATGGGTGCCATGATACTTGCCGAGATCGGAGATATCTCCCGTTTCTCCTCTCCCGATCAGCTCCTTGCCTATGCCGGTCTTTCTCCTTCGACCTATCAGTCAGGTCAGCTTACTTCCTCCTACTCCAGGATGGAGAAGCGGGGATCAAGATACCTGAGATATGCTCTTTTCAACGCCGCAAGATATGTGTGTCAGTGGGATGAAAAGTTTGCCGCATATCTTGCCAAGAAAAGAGCTGAAGGCAAGCATTACTATGTTGCGCTGTCTCATGCCGCAAAGAAGCTTGTAAGGCTCATCTATCATCTCTTGATAACAGGCGAACCTTACACGGCATAGCTGTCCGAATCTTCTTTTTCCTCGTCTGAGTACCCTAACGGATACTCTTTTTGTCGTGCTGTTTTCAATGTACCGGCAGCAGTTTTAACCGCCTGTTTTATCTAAAACATCGGTTGATGCTTTATTTGAATTTTCGTCTTGACTTTTAATAGTTAGTCTTTATATATTTATATATTAAATTGTTATATAAAATATATCAATAAATTTATCAGCATATAAGCCTATATTTGATTGGTATATTTTCTATAGTGCCGTTGAATACTTCAACCCAATTATTTTCATTCCGCCTTATGTAACCTGAATCATAGAAGGCCCCGTTTTCGTTTATCATTATATCTCTGCCGAGGTCCTCAAAATCAAAATAGTTTATGAGATCTCGGGGGATATTTTCTAAATACATTCCGGCGCAAATAGCATAAAAATACCCTAAATCATATTCATCGCTGATTCCGGGCAGATAGTCGTAGCAATCAAGATTGAAGGACAGATTGATTAGGTCAGCGATACCTGAAAAGCTGTCACAGGCGCTGTTTAAGAGTGCTGTATATTTTTCAAGATCCGGAGTATTCAATTCAGAGATCGCGGAAGTCAAATAATTAAGGATATCAAGACTCTCATATTCGCACAGATATGCTGAGATTGCTTTAATGGAGCAGTCAAAGTCGGTTATAAACCACTCCTCATATATTTGGCCGAATTCGTCGGCCTGTCCTATTCCTATCCGCTTAAACACCGTTTTTATTTCATTGCAGGTAGTCGGAAATGATACCCATTCGCCGATGAGCTCGCCCTCATTATATTTCCCTAAATTAGTGATAAATGCGTTAAGAAAAGATTTGGATACTTCAGATGACATTAAATCCTCCTTGGAATCAGTTTGATGTGAATGCTTTGTTATGAAAATTGAGAATATAAAAGAATGTGAAAATTAAATAGAACAGAAATATGAAAAATAAAGGCAAGAATATCAAAAAAGATCCGATTGAGATATACTTATACTATGCACAAGTATATGAGAAAAAATGTATAAGGTCAAGGCTTGCAGTAAACTCTCTTCCGATAGCAAAGTTTTCCTCTTTATGTTAAAATCGCCATAAGAGCAGACCGAAAATATCTTTTTGGAAAACATGGGAGGTATACAGCTTGTATTTTCAATACGGAGACAGGGAGACAGAGTATTTAAAGGCAAAGGATAAGGTCCTTGGAGAGGTTATAGAAAGGATAGGCCCTGTGTACAGAGAGGTTGACCCTGACCTTTTTTCTTCTGTTGTTCACCACATAATAGGACAGCAGATATCAACAAAAGCGCAGGCTACTATTTGGACAAGGATGCGGGAGACCTTGGGAGAGGTAAACCCCGAAAACATCTTAAAAGCAGAGCTTAGAAAGCTGCAGTCTCTCGGGATGACGTTTCGCAAGGCGGAATATATAAAGGATTTTGCAGAGAAGGTGGAAAAAGGAGAATTTGATCCGGGAGAGATAGAATTGCTTTCTGACGATGAGGCTATAAAGAGACTTGTATCTCTGAAGGGGATTGGTGTGTGGACTGCGGAGATGATCCTGCTTTTTTGCCTTCAGCGCCCGAATATTTTCAGCTTTGATGACCTTGCCATAAAGAGGGGACTGAGAATGGTATATCACCACAGAGACATCAACAAAAACTTATTCGAGAAATATCGCAGGCGATTCAGCCCTTACTGCAGCGTTGCAAGCTTATATTTATGGGCAGCGGCGGGAGGTGCAATTCCTGAGTTGAGAGATCATGCTCCTAAAAAGAAGTCTGCCGGAAGGTAATATATATTAAGTGAAATCGGGAGAAGGATCATGCAATATATAAGTCATTATAACTCCCCGCTTGGGGACATGCTGTTGGCAGCAGATAATGAGGGCCTTACAGGCCTTTGGTTTGAGGGGCAGAAGTACTATGCCCTTCATTTGGATAGAGAGCATAAGGAATATGAGAGTGAGTTCATTAACCGGGCAAAGCGATGGCTTGACATCTATTTTTCAGGAAAAGAGCCTGATTTTTCAGTGCCTTTAAATCCTGTAGGAACGGAATTTCAGAAGGAGGTATGGAAAATACTCTGCCGGATCCCCTATGGGCATACTGTTACCTATGGGGAGATTGCGAGCCGCCTTGCAAAAGAGAGAGGGGTAGGGCATATTTCTCCTCAGGCGGTAGGCGGGGCGGTGGGACACAATCCCATATCGATCATTGTGCCCTGTCACAGAGTGGTCGGCGCATCGGGAAGCCTCACAGGATATGCCGGAGGAATCGACAGGAAATTGAAACTCCTTTTATTGGAGAGAGCTGATATAAAGGTCTGACAGCTCCTTTAATTAAATGGTTTTATAAAAAACTCGCCTTGTATCCTTCACCCCAATCCCACATGGCGTCGAGTATGGGCTTTAAGCTCCTGCCCAGTTCTGTCAGGCTGTATTCAACTCTCGGGGGAACTTCAGCATAGACCTTTCTCGTTATTAGGCCTTTGTCCTCCATATCCCTTAACTGGGAGGTGAGTACCTTTTGAGATACGTTTCCGACAGATTTCTTCAGCTCACCGAAACGCTTTGTGCCGGGCATCAGATCCCTTAATATGAGCACCTTCCACTTATCCCCTATGAGAGTAAGAGTCGTCTCTACAGGGCAGGCGGGCAGATTTCCGGAGTCATTCATAATATATACCTCCAATAGTTTCTAAAAGGTAACTATAGCACAAAAAAGTGCTTACTTCACAAAAGTTACCGATAGGATTATTTTAAATGTGTGAGGAACAAAAAGCAATCGTAAAAGCTTAATCCTTTACAGAAAAATAATTTTATTATCAGGAGGTATTATCATGAATGAGGTCGTTAAGTTTCTTGAGGAGAATCCCGTACAGTATCTGGCAACAGTAGGCAGAGACAAAAAGGCAAAATGCCGTCCCTTTATGTTTGCAGGAGAGTTGGAAGGAAAGCTTTGGTTCTGCACCAACAATACCAAGGAAGTCTACAAGGATATGCAGGAAAACCCCAATATCGAGGTATCCGTATCGAGCCCTTCATATGCGTGGATACGCTTAAACGGAGAGGCTGTATTTGAGAACAAAATGGCGGCAAAGGAGATGTGCATCAAAAACCCTATTGTAAAGGGACAGTACGGAGAGGCTACAAATCCTATATTTGAAGTTTTCTATCTCAAAAATGCCCATGCGGTAATCGCAGACTATTCAGGCAATCCGCCTAAAGAGTACACACTGTAATTTATTTAAAGGCTCTGCAGGCAAAGCTCCGGCAGGGCCTTTTAAAGCATGTGAGATATGCCCCGCGAGGGCGATAGTAAGGAGGTAAAAATGACTGACAAGGATAGGCTTGATTACCTGATAAATTATCTTACAAATGAGAGGAAGGACCTTGAAGGGCTGAATATACCCGGCGATCAGACCGAAAAGAGAAAGCTTTTGAGGAGCCTTATGAATGTCAGGATGCCGGAGCCTGTATCTGAAGAGTTTCTGAAGATACAGGATGAATATTTGAGGGGGATAAACAGGGAGAAGGGAGAAGTCTCTGTCGAAGAGCTCACTCCTGTAGAAGAAGGCATATATCTGTGGCAGGGAGACATAACGAGGCTTGCGGCAGACGCTATAGTAAATGCGGCCAACAGCCAAATGCTGGGATGCTTTATTCCCTGCCACGGCTGCATAGATAACGTAATACACAGCTATGCGGGGGTACAACTGAGACTTGAGTGCGCCGAGATAATGAAAAGACAGGGACACAAGGAGCCTATAGGCAGAGCGAAGCTCATTCATGCCTACAATCTCCCCTGCAAATATGTGATTCATACGGTGGGGCCTATGATAACCGGGGAACTCAGAAAAAAGGACTGCGAACTGCTGGCTTCCTGTTACAGCTCATGCCTTGAGCTTGCCCGAATACATAAGCTCAAGAATATAGCTTTTTGCTGCATATCTACAGGGGAATTCAGATTCCCGCAGCGAAAGGCGGCGGAGATAGCCGTTGAAACTGTTAAAAAATACAGGAGGGATGTAAAGGGATGTCCGGAGGTGATTTTTAATGTTTTTAAAGACAGCGACTACAGCATATACAGAGAGCTCCTCGGATAGTATTTTAAGACTGAAAGAGGAGATAGAGACAGCACAGGCCATAGTTATAGGAGCGGGAGCAGGACTCTCTGCATCCGCAGGTTTTACGTATTCAGGGAAGCGATTTGAAGAGAACTTCCCGGACTTTATCCGGAAGTATGGCTTTAAGGATATGTATACAGGAGGTTTTTATCCCTTCAATACTCTTGAGGAACATTGGGCCTATTGGAGCCGTTATATTTGGATAAACAGGTATCAGGACCCGCCAAAGGATGTGTACAGAAGACTTTTTAGCCTTGTTTCGGATAAGGATTACTTTGTTATTACCACAAATGTTGATCACTGCTTTCAGAAAGCAGGCTTTGATAAGGAAAGATTGTTCTACACGCAGGGGGATTACGGATTGCTGCAATGCTCAAGGCCCTGCCATATGGGCACCTATGACAATGAGGATATAATAAGGAAAATGGTGGAGGCCCAAGGACTTACGGTAAACGAACATGGCTTTTCGCCAATGCCTGGAGTGACTGTTAAAATGTCTGTCCCCTCCGAGCTTGTCCCTTACTGTCCGGTATGTAAAAGCCCCATGTCAATGAACCTCAGGTCTGACGAGACCTTTGTAGAGGATGAAGGATGGCATAAAGCAATGAACAGGTATGCGAAATTCCTTGAGGCCCATCAGTTTAGGCATGTATTGTTTCTTGAGCTTGGAGTGGGAGGAAATACTCCCGGTATTATAAAATTTCCTTTCAGGAGAATGACAGTGGAGAATCACCGAGCGGTTTATGCCTGTGTGAATTACGGGGAGGCCTATGCGCCAAGGAAGATTGGGGAGCGGTCAATCTGTATTAATGGGGACATTGGGGAGGTGCTGAAACAAGTATAAAACAGCGGATTTCATGTTTTTATTTGCTTTCAAAAAATGTTAAAAATTTCAGTTTTGAAATCGGTAGCTTGCTATACCGGATACGCATAATACTCATGGATGTTGAGGCGATAGATATTTCATGATAAAGTATATATAAAATATATTCCCCAAAAAAAAATAAATCGCACGAAAAAAAAGTTATGAGGTATGAAGGAAATTAAAATAAAGGACAGAGACTCAGTGACTGTTGCCTCTTTACTTGATGTATGGGAGCAATCGGTAAGAGAGACTCATCTGTTTCTATCCGTAGAAGAGATAGAGGAGATCAAAAAAATATGTGCCTGTGGCGTTGGAGTCAGTCCCCTCCTTGATCGTGGAAGACGACGCAGCAGGAACTCCTATAGCCTTTATGGGTATCGACGGAATAAAGCTTGAGATGCTGTTCGTTTCCCCGAAGGAGCGTGGCAGGGGATTGGGAAGAAAGCTTTTGGAATTCGGTATATCCGAATATGGTATAAAAGAGTTCACCGTAAACGAGCAAAACCCTCAGGCAAAAGGATTTTATGAGCATATGGGTTTTAAGGCATATAAAAGATCGGAGCTTGATGAGCAGGGGAAGCCTTACCCCATCCTGTTTATGCGCCGAATTGAGAAGGAAGCCGTTGGAGGAAAATGATGAAAAAAATAATAACAGCACTCTTGTGTATTTACATGTCTATGGCGCTTTGGGGCTGCGCAGGCCCGGCAAGGGAGGATGCTGCCGAGACGAAGGCCCCAAGCCTGAGGGAGACAGGACTTGAATTGATAGAGCTCATGGCAGAGATGGCGGCCTCTGATGACTATGTCGATATGGCTGTTGGAAACAATGCCGTGGGTGACATTGTGAGGGAGATAGGAAACGAAGACCACAGCCTGCCCAATGCCGTGTATTCCGTTACTGTGAGCAGGGACAGCGTGGACGAACTCATGGAAATGGCGGGTATAAGCGGTAATATGTCCGAGGAGCTGAGGGCTTATCTCGAGCAGAGGGTAACAGGCTCCCTGATCTCCACTGTAAACGGAATGGAGGGAGCGGAAAGCCTTGCCGCCGCAAATATATGTACTGTCGAAAAAACCTTTGTAAATAAAGAGCCTGCCATGGATGTGATCTACATATACACCTATGAGGAGGCGAGACCTGCCTCAGTGTCTTTCAGAGTAGGCGATGCCAATGCTGTGACTGCTACAGGCAGCTTTATTATATCAGAGGATCTTCTCTTGAGTTCCGAGGAGGCTATAAAGGCCTTCTTCGAGAGCATGGGCTTGGATGTGGAGGTAAAGGAGGTCACAGATTGATGAAGATGCTGAAGAAGTATAAGCTTTTTTTCTCAAGGCGGGCCTTTATAGCCCTTTTCTGCCTGATGCTTCTCACAGGCTGCTCACTTATCCACGCAGGGGATGAGGAGTCCGAGATATATGAGAGCAGCAGCGCTTTAGAGGCTGAAACCTCTGCATCTTTTGTGAATGATGACCCCGAGGCTGAAGAGGAGAACAACAGCTTCGAAGGGGAAGCAGAGCTGAGCGAAGATGGTGCTTTAGAGTATAAGGAGACTCATACTGAAACCAATGAGAGTGTATTTAATAGGGAAGAACAGTTGGGCCTCGATAAAACAGGCAAGAGTACGGAAGCTGAAAGCGGTTTGTTTCCCTATGTGTATGTCGAACAGGAATCAGAGTATGCCGATGTGGGAAAGCTACTTGCTCTAAGCCGCTATGAGCTCTTGTGGCTGCGCTCCGAGGGAGCAGACTACAGTGAACTCAAAAATGCTCTGGCTCTCTATGACAGGAGCCGCAAGGAGAGAGCTGTTTCCGAATACGAGGAAATACTTGCTCTCGCGAGAGAAGATTCCGGAGACAGCGAGGAATTCCTCGGCTATCAATCCGTCAGCACCATGGATATCTTGATGGCGGACGAGAGTGTGCTCTCCTTTACGGAAGAGACTTATACCTATACAGGAGGTGCCCATGGGAATTCGGCGGTAACAGGCCGAAGCTTTGATGTAAATACAGGTAAAAGCCTTGAGCTTGGGGATATAGTGGCGGATACCAATGCCCTGTCAGATTACATAGTGGGTTACCTCGAAGATAATTACGGCTCTCAGGGCCTTTTGTTCGAGGGCTGGGAGGAAATAGTGAGAGGAGAATCGCAGCCCTGCTTTGCCATGGGGCCCGAGGGCTTAAAAATATATTATGCGCCATACTTCATAGGACCCTATGCCTTGGGGACAGTGACGGTAGATGTGCCCTACGGGGAGGCATCCATAGGTTTTAAGGAGGAATATCTTCCCACAGAGGAGCATAGCGTTTGGAAGCTTGATCCCTATGAGGAGCTTTTCCTCGATATAGACGGAGACGGGACAGATGAGAGCATAGCATATGAGCTGTCAGAGTCAGGCGACAACATGGAATACAGACTTTCGATCTCCGATGGGGTAAAATCTGTCTCGAAAGGTGGGGATTGCGGCTACGGGATCACCGATGCCTATATAATGAAGACTCCTAAAGACAGATATGTGTTTTACGGGGAGATATCGAGAGAAAATGATTGGAGACACTTGAGCATAGTCGATGTGACAGGCCTTTGGTCGGAAGAAGATCCCTCAAATGAAAGTGAGCCTTGGGGATACTACGAGGCTTTCTATGGCAATGTGCCCGTAAATTCCGAGAAGTTTTATCTTTCAACAAGGGGAGATCTTCTGTCGACAGTGAGTCTTATACGCAAATATGCTGTCGGGGGCGACGGCATGCCTGTAGCCCTTGAGGACGAGTACAGCTATGAAAACTTTGAGCTTAGGGCAAAGGAAAGTGTGCCGGGCTATGTCCTCGGACACTCAGGAGAAGAGGCTTTCAGGGAGGACGCTATTCGGTCGGGATCTCGGCTTGAGGCTGTATCTACAGACGAAGAAAGCTACGTGATCTTGGAGAATATGGACACGGGGGAGCTGATAAGGGTTGAGATAAACGGGGAGGGCTGGCCCCGCACCATTGAGGGCAGGGCTATAGAGGAGTATTTTGACGGCCTTATCTTTGCAGGCTAAGCTTTATATTAAAGGTAGTCATCTATAGCTTTCACAAAACGGAATATGGCTTTTGCCGGTTTTAAAGAGAGCATCCGAGGAGGCTGCTCTTTTTTTCTGCAAATATATCGGATCTCCTAAAAAAAATTTTTTGATTTTTTAAAACCTTTTTCCCGGATGCTGTATCTACATAATCAGAAGAGGGAGAAATAATCTCAAAAATAAAAGGAAAAAGGAGATATAACTATGAAAAAGACAATGAAAACTTTGGCAATGGCAGGAGCTATGACTATGGCTATGGGCATGACAGCCCTTGCAGGACAGTGGATGGAAAACGGCACAGGCTGGTGGTACGACTATGGAAACGGAACCTGGCCCGCAAGCTCATGGCAGTGGATAGACGGAAACAATGATGGCATAGCGGAATGCTATTATTTTGATCAGTACGGATATATGGTGGCTAATACCACCACTCCCGACGGATATACTGTGGACGCAAACGGTGCTTGGGTGATAGACGGAGCGGTACAGATGAGGGGCGTTTCGGGAACTGCAGTAGGAGGGAACGATTCGGAAAGCGTTGATAATGTGGATATGTCCACTCCAAAAGCAAACCTTCTTGAGATGACTCCTGATGTACAGGATGATATCGAAATATACGATGAAGATTTCACCTATGGAGGCGAGGATTGGAAGGGCTCCTTGCGGTTCAGGGCATTTTGGGCTGACGGACATGAATCCTTTGCCGACTATTATCTTGGCGGAGAGTACAATAAGCTTGTATTGAAGGCCGCCCCTACGTCAAACAGCTGGTGGAATAAGACCTCCGCAAATATTCATTTCTATATCTATGATGCCGAGACCGGGGAGGTTCTTGCGAGCAAAGACAGAATAGACTATGATACGAGAAAATTTACACTTGAGGCTGATGTGACAGGAGTAAACTATATCAGGATCAGATGTTGGGGAGAAGGCGCAAATGAAGGTGGCGGATCAGTAGTCATAAAGGACGCATACCTTTATTAGTCCGGATAAACAGTGACGATAAAATTCATATATCTACAAAATAAGAAGATGAGGGGATCTTCACTAAAAGCAAAAAGAGAAAACGAAGGAGAAAAAAATGGAAGCATTAAGATTATTGAGAGGAAAATTTAAGGCAGAGGGAAAATTCAGATTGGTGGTGTATCTTGCGGCACTTGCATTGACGGTAATAAATATTTTTGTGTTTGGAAAGTACGGCAGCGGAGGAAGCGGCTTGGTAATGTCCGGGATAGCTATCACAGGTATATTAACTTTGACAGTCTATTATATCGCCGACGGAATAAGATCTTTTATTGTTATAGTAGGATTCCTTGCCAAGGCTGCAAGGGTGTTTGCGGAATTACTTGGCTTGCTCACAGCCTTTGCCATGGGTCTTGGAGCCCTGTTCGGAATAATGATAGGCTTTGCAGGGGTGTTCTTCGTCGTTGTAGGAGGAATAGTGTTTGCCTATCTCTTCCCCATAGTCTTTGTCCCGGTGCTGGGCTTCATATCCTCGAGGCTTCTTCCCGATGACGGCTGTGAGAGAGATTACAGAAGGCGGATGAAGAATTTCAGAGGGAAAAAGGTAAAGTGGGACAACGTATACGAAAAAGTCATGGCAGAGGCAAAAGAGCAATAAAACTGTGACCGAAATAAGGATTTTGTGGTAGAATAAAACATAAGTTTTAATTTTTTCAGAGGAAAAGTTATGGATAAGCTGACAGAAGCCGTGAGAGGCGCAAAGACAGGAAACGAGGAGAGCTTCAGAGAGCTCTATGACCTCACAAACAAGACGGCCCTTGCGGTGATAAGAAGATACTGCGATGTGAGCGCCGACTACGAGGACATCCTTCAGGAGACCTACATAAAGGTCTACAGGTCGATAAAGGATCTGGAGAAGGAAGACAAGGCGCAGGCATGGATAAACAAGATAGCGGCGAACACCGCCATAAGGCACAACA
>CALWLK010000028.1 GCA_944381505.1 uncultured Lachnospiraceae bacterium | reverse complement strand
AAAAAGATCGACGATCCCTTTCCCCAAAAGCTCATTCATACTGTCAGGGGGCGCGGATACATGCTTAAGGAGGATCTGACTTGAAGCGACTCTCCATTAAAACAAGGATAGCCCTGTGGTACACGGGATTTATGATACTTTTGGTGGCTTTTTCCCTTCTTGTCATCTTTATGATCTCGGGAAGGATATCCTCAAAGCAGATAGAGGACTCCCTGAAAAATGTGGTGACAGACACAGTCTCCGAGATCCGCTTCCGCCATGGCGAGCCTGAGACCGAGGAGATGGACTTTTACAGGGACGGAGTCTCCGTATTCATATATGACACCTCCGGAAGGCTGCTTGCCCCCAGGCTGAACCTGGGCGTGCAGGTGGACTCCGTCCTTCAGGATCAGAGGATAAGGAAGGTCTCCGGAGCGGGAGGAGACAGCATGGTATATGATGTCTATGCCGTTAAGGACGACGTCGCCTTTTGGGTGAGAGGCATTAGCTCCATGGCCGAGACCTCCAATGCCTACCGCACCTTGAATCTCATTATACTCGTCACCTTTCCCATATTCATACTCATAAGCGCGGCGGGAGGGCTGCGCATCACAGACAGAGCCTTCAGGCCCATAAAGGACATGGCCGCCACCGCAGAGAGGATAAGCTCGGGAGATCAGCTGTCGGAGAGGATATCCACCGACGGCGCGGATGACGAGCTCTCACGGCTTGCAGGAACCTTAAACGGTATGTTCGAGAGGCTCTCTCGGTCCTTCGAGAAGGAAAAGCAGTTCACTTCGGACGTATCTCACGAGCTCAGGACCCCTCTCTCCGTCATAAAGGCCCAGTGTGAGTTTGCCCTCTCAGACAGCGCCTCCGAGGAGGACAGGGAGGAGGCTCTCTCCGCCATACAAAGGCAGACGGACCGCATGGCAAAGATGACCGACCAGCTCCTCATGCTCACAAGGGCCGACAAGGGAAATCTCAAGCTTGAAAAAAAGCCTGTGGATCTCGGAAGGCTCGTAAAAAATATCTGTGAGGATCTGATGCCTGCCGCAGAGGCCGCAGGGCTCTCTCTGAAAGAGGATATAGATACGCATATAACAGTTGAGGGGGACTCCACCCTCCTGTCAAGGCTTGTGACAAATCTTCTGACAAATGCCATAAAGTATAACAGGGAAGGCGGAGAGATAAGAGTGACATTTAAAATCCATGGCTCCGACTGCCTCCTCGAAGTTTCCGACACAGGAGCAGGCATAAAAAAAGATGAGCTTCCGCTCATATGGGACAGATTCTACAGAGCTGAGAGATCCAGAAGCTCCGAGGGCTCAGGCCTCGGTCTCTCTATGGTAAAATCAATAGCAGAGCTCCACAAGGGCTCTGTATATGCTGAAAGCAAAGAGGGCATAGGAAGCAGCTTTTTTGTAAAGCTGCCCCTATCCTGAAAGTATACTATACCGCAAGGGCTTTTCCCAACTCCCTGCAAGCTGCCTCAGCCTCCCCGTCAGGAGCTTCATTACAGATGACGGGTGCCTTTACGAGTACGGCGCCGTCCGCCTTGCATTCCTCCTCCCAATTTCTCATCCACTCTCCGTCTCCCCAGCCATAGGAGCCGAAAAGTCCTATCTTCTTTCCGGAGAGCTTACTTCTGCACTCGTCAAACACGGGCTCAAACTCGCTGTCCTCAAGCTGCTCGGAGCCCATGGATGGGCATCCGAAAGCCACCGCATCATAATCGTCCATCATTTTTGCACTGAATCCGCTTACCGGAAATACCGAGGTCTCAGCCCCCGCTGTCCTCATGCCCTCAGCCACAAAGCCCGCCATAGCCTCCGTGTTTCCTGTTCCGCTCCAATATACAACGGCTGTCTTTTTCATCTTCTTCTACCTCTCTTTTTATTTTATTGAAAAACACTTTCAGAAGCTTCGTTTTAATTTCGCCTGTCCCGTCTGTGTGGCTTTCATGCGGAAACTGTCAGCTCCCTGAGATTTTTCCCTCTTTCATAGCTTCTGATATATATTTCGGTACACCTTCTGAACCTCATAAACTGTTCCTTTGCCTCATCCACATTTCCATATACCTTCCAACAGCCTGTGTATTTAGAATTTCTGCCCTTATTTTCTATGAAGGCTATCACATCTCCTATGGGATAACCCAGAAAAACGCCTATCTCATGAGGGAAGGCATTACCCTCCATAAAATGCTCATTTAGTTTTTCCACTGCCGCCTGAGATCCCGAGGGCGCATATCCCATCCTTCCAAGGAACTCCGATACTTCTTCTTTTGCAAGTTCCTCGTCAAGCTTCTTTTCCCTGTATACATAGATAAGCGCTCTCTCCTTGCACATCTTGAGGAGCCTAAAATACACACCCTTTGCATTAAGGCTTTCATTGAGCCTTGTAAGCTCTCCGGAGAGTTCCTTTTCTCCCTCATATCTGAAATTGAAAAGGCTTCCCGTCTTTATACCCGAGAGGGTCGGGGAACAAAATTCCACCACCTGTCTTTCTAACCACATATGGCCCGCTCCTTGAGCGCATTGTTTAAGGCGGAGGCGGAGCTGCTGTTGACCCGAAGTATCTCCACTCCGTTTCTCTTTGCCTCCTGAACGGCGCTTATCATCATTTTGTGGGACACGGTAGCGGTAAAAAGTATCAAAAGGTCGGGACATCCCAGTTTTTTCTTCATGGAGCCGTGCTCCTTGGGGAATACTTTGGCCTTACATCCGTGGTTTTTGCATATGGTCTCATATTGGCCTGTCATCCTCTCATTTCCACCTACTATAACAACGCTCATGTGTTTTCTCCTCGTTTTTTGATTAGTCTAAACTAACTATATTCTTTTAATGAAGGCGGAGTTCTCTCCGCCCTCAATGGCTTTTGCCGGTTTGTTTTTATCGGCTATAGTTAGTTGTATTTAACTCTGCCTAAACTATAGCATCAACATGTGATTTTGTCAACATATATGCGCTGTTTCGTCATTATTTCACGTTTTTCATGAAGAAGTTGTAGGCGTTATCGAAATAGATCTTTTCAATGACGCCCTTCTTAATTCCCATCTTCTCCAGATACTCGGCGAAAATACCTATCCTGTAGGGGTCGTTTACCTCGGGAGCGTTTGTGACCTCTCCGTCGAAGTCCGTTCCCCAAGCTATGACATCCTCTCCGCCCAGCTCAAGCATATGGTAGATATGCCTGAATATGTCCTCCTTGTT
>CALWLK010000027.1 GCA_944381505.1 uncultured Lachnospiraceae bacterium | reverse complement strand
GCACCGTTCTCAGCCTCGACTCTCATCTCAAGGTTCTTCTTTGTGGAATCTGTAACCACCTCTCCGAGAAGCTCTGCAAACTTAGCAGCATGCTCAGCCTCCTCAAGAGCCGCTCTTCTCCAGTACTCGCCGATCTCGGGATAGCCCTCTCTGTGAGCCACTCTCGCCATGGCAAGATACATTCCGACCTCTTTGCACTCTCCCTCGAAGTTTGCTCTGAGGTCAGCCATGATATCCTCGGGAGCTCCCTGAGCAACACCGACAACGTGCTCTGCAGCCCAAGTCATTCCGTCTCCGCCCTGCTCCTTGAACTTCTCGGCGGGAGCGTGGCAAACGGGACACTCCGCAGGAGGATTCTCTCCCTCACAAACATAACCGCATACTGTACATACCCATGTCTTCATAGTCTTTTCTCCTTTTATAAGTTAATCTTGATTTGCTATTAAAATAATATCATACTTTGTCTTTTATTTCCGGCTTTTTCAGGCACTCGGAGCATACTCCGTAAAACACCAGATCGTGGGATTCCACCGTCCCGGGAGCTCCGCTTTTTACAGCGTTGACTATAGCCTCCTTCACCCCCGAGGGCATGTCGTATATCCTCCCGCATTTGCGGCAGATATAGTGGTAGTGGATGGATGTGTCCCTGTCATAGTGATCCGGCCCGTCGGTGAAGGACAGGCGCTTAATCTCTCCCGCCTCCTCCAACTGATTGAGGTTCCTGTAGACAGTCCCGAGGCTTACCTTGGGAAATTCGGTCTTCACATGAGAGTATATCTCATCCGCCGTAGGATGAGTGCTGCTGTTCATTATAAAAGCTCTTACCGCGTCTCTTTTTTTTGAATTTTTAGTAGCATTCATTGAAACGGCCTCCGATCCTCCTGTCGGAACGATTTAAAAGTAGTAATGATTATTATTTTTATAATTTGATTATACCACTGATTTAAACTATGTCAACAGGATTTTTCAAAAAAGCGCATACCGTCCCGGCAAACAAAACAGGCGGAGAGCAATGCTCCCCGCCCTGCACAATCAATTTCCAAGCCCCACAAGCTTTATGCAATTCGGCTGATTTACCTCCAGCGGAAGCTTGTTCATGACCAGAAGGGACTTTTCATAGTCCACCTTAAAGAAGGTCAGGGTCCCGCTCATATGGTTTGCAACCACAATATGTCCCTCGTCAGGGAATATAGCTATGTCCTTGGGATAATCTCCGCTTATGGGCAATGATCTCCTCATGGTAAGAAGACCTGTCTCCTCGTCTCTGTCATATATCGTCACGGTGTTCTCCCCCGCATTTGACACAAAGAGATGCTTGCCGTCATAGGAGAGCCTCAGGCTGCAGGCCGCGATTATGGGATTTCCCGTCGTGTCGGCCGTGGTGGATATGGTCTGGATCTTCTCTATTACGGGAGCTCTGTCACCCGCCTTATAGGAGTATACCTCCACAACGTTCTTTATCTCATACAGAAGATATATGAACCTTCCGTCGGGGCTGAACCTGAAAAACTTCGGCGACGAACCCCTCTCGCATCTTATGGCGTCCACCTGCCTCAGCTCCTCGTCATGCTGAGGGTCAAAGCGGAATACCTTTACCTGATCTATCCCTGAATCCGCGGAAAGGAGATATTTGTTGTCGGGCGTGACCTTCGAGCAGCGCACATGAGGGCTGAAATTTCGCTCGGCTATCGAGCCGTAGCCCTGATTGTAGACCTCATACTTTATATCTCCCACCGAGCCGTCCTTGTTGATCTCAAGGACCGTCAGCTTACCGTCATGAAAGCCTGATACGCAGATATACTTGTCCCTGGGGCTCACCGAGAGATGGCAGCCTCTCATGCCGTTTATCTTTGCGCAGTTCATGCGGTTCAAGGTCCCGTTGGGCAGTATCCTGAAGGATACCACTCCCTCGTCGGCTATGCTGTAGAGGTATTTTCTGCTGTGGGAGCATACCACGTAGGAGGAATTATCCACCTCCACCTCGCATCTTTTCTTAAAGTATCCGTTTTCAACGTCAATGTCATATACTGTTATACCCTTGGCCTTGCCAAGATATGAGTAAGAGCCTACATAGGCGATATATTTGCAGGACATGAAATGTCTCCTTCCGAAAGCGCGGCTTCACCGCTTGATATGAGCTTATTATATATCAAATGCTCCCCGTGAGTACATAGAAATTTGATAATTTTGTTAATTTACACTGTCTTTTATAAGCTGTATAATCACGGCTATGGATATAAGCATAAGAGTCGAGAGAAGGAAAATAAAAAACATAAATATGTATATCAGACCGCCCTATGAGGAGGCCCTTGTCACCGCGCCTATTCATATGTCCGAGGCGGTCATAAGAAATTTCATATCCGATAAAACCCCTTGGATGGAGAAAAATTTAAAAAGGCTTCGGGAAAAGGATAAGGAAGCCGGATCTCAGGGCCTGAAAAAGCCTGATGAAAAGCTTAAGGCAGAGTGCGCAAGAAGGCTTGAGTTGCTTCTTCCCGAGCTTATTGAGCTTTGGCAGAAAAAGCTCGGCGTGAGCCTCGCCTCTTATAAGCTCAGAGTGATGAAGACCTGCTGGGGCGTATGCCACTGCAAAAAAAGGACTGTGACCTTCAACAAACTCCTCGGGCTTAAAAGCCCTGACTTGGTGGAATATATCGTAGTGCACGAGCTCTGTCATCTCACAGAGCCCTCCCACAACAAAAGATTCCATGACCTCATGGACAAGCATCTCCCTGATTGGCGAGACAGAAGGAAGAAGCTTAACAGCTCAGACTCAAGCCTTCTTTCCTGTTAAATCATGGAAAAGCCGCCCTCAATAATGCTTTGAGAGCGGTCTTTTCCCACAGTTTTTTTTGTTTTATATTAAAGAGTTATGTTTAAGCCGGTTCTTCTGTCAAACTATTGATTCAACAGTGAATCCCAATTCTTGCACAGCGTCTTTTATGAGGTTTTCGTCAACTGCCTCGCAGATCACCCTCGCCTCATTGTTTTTGAGATCCACCGAGGCTTTTATACCCTCTATGGAGTTGAGGGCCTTCTCGACGCTTTCCCTGCAGTGCTCGCAGTGCATTCCCTTTATCTTTACAGTCCTTACGCCCACAAGGAGTTCTCCGCTGCCGATCTGCCCGG
>CALWLK010000026.1 GCA_944381505.1 uncultured Lachnospiraceae bacterium | reverse complement strand
ATGAAAAGGTCGGTACCCGAAGGTCTTTTTATCATACCATTTTTTAGATCCGGTTATTGAAAAAGTCCCTTCAGGCATAAATGTAGGGCGCAGCTTTCGCTACGCCCCAACATTTGACATAGAACCTATAAAAATCAAAGTATCTCGTCCTTCTTTGCGAGTATCTCCTCGCAGATAGCGCATGCGGCGCAGTCGCAGTACTTTGCTCCCGCAGCCTTTATGGCCTCGCCGTGAGCTGCAACCTCCTTTGCCTTCTCGGCTCCTCCGAACACCTGAACTCCTCTCTCGGAATTTGCAAAAGCTATGAGACCGTCCACAGTGATTATGTCCTCCTCGATCTCTGCCATAAGCTTCCTTGCGGCCTCGTCCTCATTGTCTGTGCCGACTGCTGCGAGGAACTCTCCGCAGACCTCCTTGAGCTCGGCGCAGCAGGTCCCCGCGTCCTTAAGCTCCTTTGTCTTTCCCACCAAAAACTCCTTAACATTCTCCTTCATAGCATTTCTGTCCTTTCGC
Source organism: uncultured Lachnospiraceae bacterium (assembly GCA_944381505.1). Taxonomy (GTDB): domain Bacteria; phylum Bacillota; class Clostridia; order Lachnospirales; family Lachnospiraceae; genus Avilachnospira. The sequence continues at coordinate 4,308 of CALWLK010000026.1, read as the reverse complement.
TTATTATTTGCATTGACTGCTTATAATTGTTGATGTCTCAAATTATACTATATTGCAATTTTTATGTAAATATATCGGGAGACCATCTGAGTCTGCTCCTACAAAGCAGTAATATCTGTGCATAATTAGGTATTCTAAAAGGACACCGCGTTTATCTGCGGTGTCCCTCTGTTTGTCGGAATAACTTTCATTTCCTCTCTTTATTCGTTCCGTCCGTTTTTATTTCCCCTCGGAAGTTTTCCCGGGAATTCATTCATAAACTCCTTTTCTTTTTTCCCCAGCCTTGCATTCTTTTTATAAGTGAAAAATATGTTCCAAGGCCATTCAATATCAGGACAATCCAGTATTTTCATACCTGACAGATCTTCATTCAATACGCAAAAGTCAAAAGTCATTCCTATGATATCTTTATTCCTCCTGAGTAAATTTAAAGTGGAGGATATGGTATTAGCATGAAAAACAATGTTGGGTTCAAAACCCGCTTTTTTGCAAAGGGAGATAAACTCATCATATGACTTAAAAGTCGGGTCAGGCATAACAAAGGGATATTCCGCCAGCTCCTTAAGCTTCAATCTTTTTTTTCGCGCAAGCGGATGATCGATATTTACGATCAAAAGCCTTTTTTTGCTGAAGCAATATCTGTATACCAACCGAGGATCAAATGGCGGAGCATTGACCATAGCAAAGGTACTGATCCCCTCTATGACGTTCTTCTCGCAGCTGTATGAGCCGCCGGTACGTATTGATAACGAATAGTTCTTCATTATCACGTCATACACTTCATCAGGGAGAGCACAGGTAAGCTCCTCAATAAGCGAGAGCGATATAGACCTTTCCCCGGTAAAATTCCTTTGAAAGTGAGCCTCGCATTCATTTACACAGCATATGATCTCCTGAGCCTTTTTATAAAGATATTCTCCGTCCTTTGTCATTACAACGCTGTTCTTTTCCCTTATAAAAAGCTTCTTTCCCAATTCCTTCTCAAGTCTGATGACCGCCATATTTATTCCCTGAGGAGATATAAAATATTTTTTTGCCGCCGCTGTAAAGCTTCCGCTTTCACATACCTTTATAAAATAGTCAAGCTGTTTTATATCCATTCATTACTACCTTTTTGCGATAAATCACCATGCGTTGTCCTTATCATCTCGCACTCTGATGTCACCCGAGTCGTATTTCTCTATCCCCGATTTAAGTTCTCTCAAAAGTCTGTCTTTATCATCAGGCAAAAATCCAACCAAGGGGATCAGATTTGATACATGATTTGAGGCAAAAAGGCATCTCCTTTTTATGATTTTTAAATAATTTGTTTACAATTATTATCATGAAAACATACATTATTTACAATAAACAAAGAGTTGCTCTCTTTTCTCCATTTTGTTTAAACAACAAAAAAACAGGGACATAAGGCCGGATCAGCATCTTACCTTATGTCCCTGTTTATATAATGTTTTTTATATTACTTTAACCTTCAAATATATATATCATGCCCAAGATATTTATTCTGCCACTGTCCTCATATCCCCCACGACAAACTCTCTCACCCCCATGTATCCCGGAGCTATGGAGTATTCAGGGAAGACCAATACCACTTTTCCCTCCGCGTTGATGTAGAAGTCCGTGTCCTCGTCCACAGTGGTAAACTTCTCCGCCGTAAGCTCATTATCGCCATATCCGAAATACGAAAGGCTGTTGTCAGCGGCTATCTGCTCCTTTATCTGACGGTCTGTCTCACTGTTGCATATCTCCCGCCAGTCTTCTCCCAAAACATCCTCAAGCTTAAGCTCTCTGTCTGTTGAAAGGTCAAGATTATAATAATGCCTCTCCTCATCGGCTGCCACCCAGCCCTTGGCTGTTTTCAGCTCAAGAGATAAAACAGGGTTATTCTGATATTTGATATCATAGTCTATGATGATATCCATCTTTCTGTCGTTCCACTCTTCCTCGGTTCCCCCTGTGGCAAAAAAGGCTTCCTTGTAGTCCTCAAACTGCGCCTTTGCCTGAGCCATATATTCATCGGAGATCTTTTCTATCTCCTTATTTATCTTGTCCGTAAACTCGGTATCGGTAATTGCCCCTGAGCCTGCGCTCTCTATGGCCGGGATCTCCATGTCGATATTGTAATCTCCCTCTCCTCCGTGGTAGGAGCGCACTGTAAGCACCTTTGCCAACTCTCCTATGACAGGCAATGAAGCCGCCGTCTCCGCAAAAGCCTCGTTTACATTAAGTCCTGCGGTAAATAATACTGTTATCGCCGCAGCTGCCGCAGCTGTCCTTTTTAACATATAGTGTTTTCTCCTCCTTGTTTTTTCAATGCTTATTACATTTTCGGTATCCGGTTTTTTTTCAGCATGCTTTGAAGACTTGCCGTGTTTTCCGTTCCTTTTTTTTCTGTCATTTTCTATAAGATTCGATACCATGCCGTGAAGCTCCCTCGGTATCTCCGTCTCCTCGTATATTTTTTTTGCGCTTTCTATATCCTCTATCTTCATACCTTAACCTCCTTAAGCATCCTTTCAATCCGCCTGTGAGCTGCGTAAAGCCTTGATTTTACGGTGCTTAAGGGTGCTCCTGTAGCCTCCGATATCTCCTTAAGCTCCATCTCCTCAAAATACCTTAATATCACCACTGTTTTCATGTCCTCCGGAAGCCTTGTTACAGCTTCATAAACAGCACTTTCATCCCCTCTCTCATAGGCCTTTTCAATATATGTCTCTTCAGGCATGTCAGAGCTTTCAGTCGGTATCTCTCTTTGATTTTTTACTACATACCTATTGGCCTCGTTTACCGCTATGCGAAAGAGCCAAGACCTCAGAGAAGCACTGTCCTTTACTCTTTCGTAATTTTCAAGAGCCCTCAGCACGGTATTCTGAACTATATCAAAGGCCTTGTCTCTGTCCTTCGTGTAGCTGTAAGCCAGACGATATATGCTGTCCTGATTCTTGGTGATGCAGGCTACCGTAAGCTCGTATTTTTCGTTCGTCATCGGCTACTCCTTTCTTGTCTCTCTATATATAAGACCTTTTGAGAGCGTAAAAAGTTTGGATTTCTTGAAAAAAGGGCATCGAATCCGTTTTATCGATGTCCTTAAATAATTAAACATATAAAGCTATATTGACTTACACTTTATCCCCTTGCGTTTGCCCTGTCCGCAAGATCTCCGAAAACAGGAGTGGCAAGTCCGAAGCCTCCGCTCACTGAAAGTATCTGGCCTGTAGTATATGCCGCATCATCGCTTGCAAAATAGACCACGGCTGCAGCTATCTCCTCGGGGAGCCCCATACGCTTGATGGGTGTATGGCGCAGGAAGAACTCCTTAAATTCAGGTGTGAGATTATCCTTTACCGCATCTGTAGCGGTCATTCCGGGGAGAACGGCATTACAGCGTATATTGTGCCTTGCCTCCTGAACAGCAATAAGCTTTGTGAGATAATTTATAGCACCCTTACTTGTGCCGTATGCTATCTGCGAGATATCGGGAACCAAGCCTCCTATTGAGGATATATTTATGATACTGCCTCCGCCGTTCTTTTCCATATGGTGTATAGCCTCTTGGCTTGTAATAAATACGCTCTTTAAATTCATATTTACCGTGTCTATGAAAACAGCGGGGTCAGTATGGGAAATGTCCATATCCTTTCTCGGGTCTGAGGTGCCGAAGTTATTTACAAGGACGTCTATCCTTCCTTCTCTCTCTATGACCTCGTCTATCATGGTCTTATAGGTTTCTTCCTTTGAGGCGTCGTTATACACAGCCTTTACGTTATAGCCCTGTGAGCAGAGCTCTCCTGCAGTCTCCTCGGCTCTCTCCATGTTGCGGGCTCCCATGTAGACTGTCGCGCCCTCCTTTGCGCAGGCCTTGACGCAGGCAAGCCCTATGCCCCTCGTAGACGCGGTTACAAGTACGACCTTATCCTTAAGTCTCATGATTTGTTTCTCCCTTCTTGAATTTATATTTTCCTTTTCCGTGACCTGTTACCGGTTCAATTATATCTGACTGTACCAAATTTGAAAGAAATTTAGAAGCACCTGAACTTTTAAGTTCAAGAAGTTCCATAACCGCACTTCTTCCAAATATCCCATCAAACCCAAACTTCTCAAAAAGCTTACGGATGTGGACAGTCGTTTTTACTGAAAAGCGGCTCACCTTTTCTGAAAGTACAGTCTCAATGTCCGTTTTTCGGTCTTCGATATCCACCTTTTCATTTTCAATATCCACTTTTGGAGCTCCAATATCCACTTTATCTTCATCTGACAGTCCGGTTATATGAAGCTTTCGATTTCGCAGCTCATTTTTTTCATTCAAAA
>CALWLK010000025.1 GCA_944381505.1 uncultured Lachnospiraceae bacterium | reverse complement strand
ATGAAAAGGTCGGTACCCGAAGGTCTTTTTATCATACCATTTTTTAGATCCGGTTATTGAAAAAGTCCCTTCAGGCATAAATGTAGGGCGCAGCTTTCGCTACGCCCCAACATTTGACATAGAACCTTTTTTATTGTCAATATAAAACACCTTCCCGCTTGTCTTGTACGCGGAAGGTGTTTCTATCGTTATATCTCCCCCTCTATCTCGACTATATCACATATTCCTATCTTCATCCCATCCTCAAACACCAAGCTGCGCTCGTACTCGTCTATCCTTCTGAGCCGCCCTGAATACGAGACGTACTCTCCGCCGGATTTCCTGCTGTCAGGCACAAAGTAGGTGACTGTTATCTCGGGCCTTTTGTCTGTCACACTCATGAGATAGCGCTTTTTTCTCTCAAGCACATCAAGCTCCTCCTCTCCGAGCTCTGCCCTCTCATCTGTGAACCTTCCGCTCTCTTTTATAATCCCGTCGTAGCCTGTGAGGGCTGCAAAGGGTGAAAACTGCGCCGCCCTGTCAGTCATGGACATGCGGGGCCTCGTCGGGGAAACATGGTGGGGAAGGTCTATTATGTCATCATACGTGCTCATGCCCTGTGGCCTCCTATCTGCGCGTTCCTGTCCTTCGCCGTAGCTCCCTCCTCGAAATTCATTCCTCTCAAAATAGCGTTTTTACCGAACCTCTTTTTGATGCTCAGCTCCGCCTCCTGCATCCGCCTCTCCTTTGAGAGCTCCTTGAGCTCGCTCTCCCGTTTCTTCTCCAGAGCCTCATAATCCGTAAAGAGATCAAGCTGCTCATATTCATCCTCCCTGCGGGGTATCTCCGTCTCCCGAGTCACATGGTTGGCGGTGATATTCATCCTCCGCACAAGAAGCTCCTTATCCACCTCGCGATCGAATATCTCGGAGGCGGCTTCCATTATAAGCCTTGACGAGGAGGTGAACCTTTCGAGATTATACGTTCCGTGGGCATGCTTTGGGATACTCCTTCCGTAGCGGTCTGTGACCACCTCTCCGTGATAATTTTTCCTGCGCTTTTCGTCTGAAAGGTTTTCAATGTCGTATCCCACAGTTATTACTATCTGATCCGTCACAAGCCCCTTGTCCACCAGATCCAGAGCCAGCATATCCGCCATCTCCCTGAGCACCAGCTTTGCCTTCTCAGCCTCATAGGGAAACTGCAGGACTTGGCTCGGGCCTATGCTTTGGTTTTCCGGCCTGTAGGCCCTCACATCCGCTATACCGCAGGGCTCCCAACCCCAAGCGTGGTCAATGAGAAGCTCCGCATTTATCCCGAAGAGCCTGTAGAGAAGCCCCTCATCTCTGACGGAGCATCTGGCCACGTCTCCCATGGTGAACATCTTGTATTCCTCAAGCTTCCTTGAATATCCGCTGCCAACCCTCCAAAAATCCGTCAGGGGCCTGTGATCCCAGAGCTCCCTCCTGTAGCTCATCTCATCCAGTTCCGCAATGCGAACGCCGTTTTTGTCCGCAGGTATATGCTTCGCAACTATGTCCATGGCCACCTTTGACAGATACAAGTTGGTGCCTATCCCTGCCGTGGCGGTGATTCCGGTCTCCCTGAGGACCTCAAGGATGATCTTCATTGCCAACTCCCTCGGGGACAGTCCGTAGAGGCCGAGATAATCCGTCCCGTCCATGAACACCTCGTCTATGGAATAGACTATGATATCCTCCGGAGCCACGTATCTCAGATATATCTCGTATATATGTCTGCTGTATTCCATGTAGTAGGCCATGCGGGGGCGAGCTGTTATAAAGTCTATCTTGAGCTTGGGCTCTCCCATAAGCTCCGAAAATATATAGGAGGAGCCCTCAAGCTCTCCTCCGGGGGCCTTGTATCTGCGTCTTCCGTTTGCCTCGTTTATCCTTTGCCTGACCTCAAAAAGGCGAGGCCTCCCCGGTATGCCGAAGCTTTTAAGGCTTGGGCTCACCGCAAGGCATATGGTCTTATCTGTGCGGCTCTCGTCGGCCACCACAAGGTTCGTGTCCATGGGATCGAGTCCCATCTCGCGGCACTCCACCGAGGCGTAAAAGCTTTTCAGATCTATGGCTATGTATGTCCGTTCCTTCATGCCTCAATGTTTCCTCCTGTTGACAGCAATATATGTTATTTTCTCATCTTATTCGCCTTTAGTCAATTTCCGGCCTTATTATCTTACATCTGTTTCTGTCCTTATTATCGTACACATTTTTGTGTACCATAGTCTCCGGGAGGTGGTAAAGATGGTAAAGCCGGAAAGATGTTGGATGGTCGGCGGGTGTATGAAGCATCCTTCAAAGATAATAGCTTTGGACGGGGGTCTCTACACGCTGTGCATAACAGGCATCAGCGGCCGCAGGGCCGTCACCCGAGCGCCTAAAAGCAGAGTTTTCCTGTCGGAGGCCGATGCGGACGAATACATAAAAATATACAATAAATACAAGCTGAGGGCTTCCCCGGACAGCTCACCCTCGAAGCGGCGCAGCATATGCTGAGAACTGATTTTCTTTCCATTTTTTATTATAGAGCCCTTATTATCCGAAACAAAAAATACCATTTGGCGCAGTCTGAAAGTTTCCTGTACGAAGGCTCCCTGCCCGAATGCTTTCCCGCCAAATGGTATCTTTCTTTTATTCAAAAATATTATAAGCTTTTACGCTCTGAGCTCTATCCCCATTCCGTTGAGGCCGTTTAATATCTTTCTCATTGCCGCGTTTACATCCTCGTCGGTAAGGGTCCTGTCTGAGGCTCTGAAGCTCAAATTATAGGCCACGGACTTGTAGCCCTCCTTTACCTGAGCTCCCTCGTATATATCAAAGAGCTTGTAGCTCTCCAGGATCTTTCCGCCTCTCTGAGCTATAACGTCCTCTATCTCTCCCACAAGTATGTGCTTGGGGACAAGCATTGATATATCCCTTCCCACAGCGGGATACTTTGCTATGCCCTCATACTTTCTGTCGAAGCTCGTATAGGGGATGAGGGCCGGCATATCAAGGACTGCGATATAAACTCTCACGCCCTCCTTGAAATCATAGTTGCGGCTCACCTCGGGATGTACTTCTCCCAGATAGCGTATCATATCCCCGTTATACTTTAGGTCCGCCTTTCTTCCGGGGGG
>CALWLK010000024.1 GCA_944381505.1 uncultured Lachnospiraceae bacterium | reverse complement strand
GTTGTTGCTACAGCATACGGCAACAAGGCTTATATCACCATAGCGACCGTTATGGCGGCTATAGGACCGGTTATAGGAACATTTACGGGACTCTTTGTAGGAAACGTAATAGATATGATGGTTAAGTAATATAAAGCGGAATACTCTTTTCGCAAAGCTTCACATAAAAAATCTCTCCCGCTCAAGAGAACAAAGCCTGTGCTTGCCTGAGAGCGGGAGAGATTTTTACTGTTTGTACAATTTATTATTTTGCAGAGATATAGGCGGGGACTTCCCCGCCTATAATGTAATAAATGCAATTATTGTCTTTTTGAAATAAAAGCTTTAGAAGGGCTTGTAGCCTTCGGGAAGAGGAGACTCATAGGGCTTTCCGCCGAGGCTATCCTTAAGCTCCTCCTTTGCCTTGTCTATTATCGTGGGATCCTCAAACAGGAGCTTCGCCCCCTTTGCCATGACCTCGCCGGCCTTGAGCATTCCCTTCATGCCCACGCTGTGCCCCGCATATGCGGCCACCTGCCAGCTGTGTCCTGCAATGGCGTAGCCGTAACAGGCTATATTTATCTGAGCGGTGGGCACTACATAGCTCACGTCTCCGATATCCATGGACCCTGTGATGCAGGTCTTTCTCTTTGTTTCAGAGAGGGGAGCGAAGAAGTCACATATCAGCTTGTCGCTGACGTTGATCCCGTAATCGTTCCTCACCTGAGCCTGAGAGGCCTCGAGAGATCCGGGAAGGGTCTTTGTCATCTCCCTTATGAAATCCATCTCGTCCTCCGTATAGCTTATGGGCTCACAGCTCTCCATGGCCTCGTGGAGATACTTCTCCAAAGTCCTGTTGGGGAGATAGTCTGAGCAGCCTCCGCAGAACTCCACAGTGACGTGGGTGTCCGTCATCTCGGCGGCCGCCTTTGCACAGCGCACGAGCCTCTCATAAACGGACTTTGCTGTATCTCTCTTTTGAGCTCTCACAAAATACCAAGCTGTGGCATTTTCGGGCACGATGTTGGGAGCCAAAGGCTCTGTGATGGTAGAGTAGTGGAGGGTGGTTCCCGGGGGAACATGCTCCCTCAAGTAGTTTGCGGACATATTGAGAAGTTCCACTGCATCGAGGGCGCTCCTCCCGTTCCAAGGGTCCACCGCCGCGTGGGCTGTCTTTCCCTTATAGTGGAACTTAGCCTGATATACTGCGGAGGTGGGAGTCTCCATCACCATGTTGAGACGCTCGGGATGCCAGCCTATTACAGCGTCCACATCGTCGAAAAGCCCCATTTTTACCATGACTACTTTGCCTGTGAGAAGCTCCTCCGCAGGAGTTCCGTAGAGCCTTACGGTACCCTTTAACTCCCCTGATTTGATGAGCTCCTTTACGGCCACTGCGGCGGCAAGGGAAGCTGTTCCCAAAAGATTATGTCCGCAACCGTGTCCGGGTGCTCCCTCTGTAACAGGCTCCTTTACAGGCTGCACCTTCTGGGAAAGCCCCGGAAGGGCGTCGTACTCGGACCAAAAGGCCACAACAGGCCTTCCGCTTCCGTACTCTGCTATGAAGGCGGTAGGAAGCCCGGGGATATCGGAGCTGACCTCAAAGCCCTCCTCGCGGAGGCAGTCGCATAGCCTTTTCGAGGACTTGAACTCCTCGTAGCCTGTCTCAGCATAGCTCCATATGTCACGGGCAACGTCAATGAATTCTTTTTCTTTGTCTTGGATAATAACTGTGATATCCATACATTCACCCCTTTCAGAAATGTTTAGCTACTAAATAAAAGGGATAGATACATTATAGGATCTGAGAAATGAAGTGTCAATAAAAAGAGCTTTAATCCCCATCCTCCAAGAGATTTATGTAAACCTTTATGACCTTAAAGAAAGCGTCTACCTCCTCGGCACTGCAGGAGTGCTCGTACATAAGCTCCTTCACCGTCTCGGCGACCTCGGCGGAGTCGTACATCTTATGCTTATCGCTTAAGGCCTTTCCCTCGGGCGTGGTAAAGAGATGGATGTTTTTTGCATTCCCCTCCATCTTCTTTCTGGTGATATAATTCTTCGCCTCGAGCTTCGTGGCGGTCTGGGATATGGCTCCGTTGGTACGATGCCACATCTTTGCAAGCTGATTTATGGTTATTCCGGGATTGTCGTCTATGGCCGTGAGGGTATGCATCTCAACCATGCTCAGCATATCTCCGGAGCCATAGTCGTGGGTGTCGTTCATGTAATCACGGTATAACATGACGAATTTGTACAGATCGTCGGAAAGCTCGTTCAGCTTGTTTAAGGAATCGTTAAATGCCTTCGGCATACCTGTGTTTGGGTTATTCAAAGCGATTCTCCTTGATCTCTCTTGATGAGACCATTATAGTATTTTTTTCTCCAATGGGAAAGCATAATTTGATACAAAAGAAAAAGAGTGACAAAAGGCTGCGCTATTCCTCGATAACAACACAGGCACACAGCCCCTTCTCAGGTTGAAAACAATAGATGTCAAAGAAATTCTCACTGTCCGCTATATGGTCTCTCACGAATCTGTCACCGCCTTTTTCAGCCACGCTGCAAAGGCGCATGAGACGCTTCTTGTTATAGACCTTTAAGATGGACTTTAAGCTTTTACCCGTCAAATCGCAGACAGGAGCGTGTACTATAGATGTAAAATGCTCGTTGCAGTATCGGAAGACGAAATCCTCAAACATACCTTTATCGTTGTAGACAGGCTCGATAACACAAAAGCCTATGGGCATCTTGTCGAGCATGGAATAGCGCTGATTTATGGGAACGCCCGGAAGAGAAAGGGCTATCTCATTTTTGAGATGCTCCTTGAGAGCTCGGTGCCTTCCGTCAAACCTGCGTCCGTCGACAGTTGTGTATACAGATTTATGGACTTCCGCAACGGAAGCTCTGGACAGGAGAACGCCCTTATTTATGTTGATAAAATTCTCCGTGGAGAGGAGCATGATAAACGATTTTACGGGTATATAGGTCTTTAAGACCCTCCCGTCATTTGTATAAACAGAGGTCTTGCCTTCCTCTCGGATAATGTACCTTATGTCCGAAATCCCGACATCGTTATTCGCAAGGAAATGATTTGCCTGTTCCATATATCACCTTTAACAGTTAATATTTAAAATAATTTGATATTAATCTCGAATATTATACACTGGTTAATAAAAAATTACAATATTCAACGATCTTAATTAAATAAACTGCAAAATCTGAGGTTAATTTATTTATGAACAAGCTGTTAAAACTTTATGAAAATCTGACTAAACAGATTGACCGAATATGTTTATTTTTATTATAGTTAAGCATATTATTGTAAATTTCAGTAAAAGGAGGAGGCAAAAATAATGACCGGAAAGAAGACTTTGGATACCTTTGCGGAAAAATACGGCGCTATATGCAAGGGACATGACAGGATAGGCGCGGAGCTGTACACAAAGTACGATGTAAAGCGAGGGCTCAGGGACATAAACGGAAACGGAGTTGTCACAGGCCTTACGAATATTTCGAGGATAGAGTCTTTTAAAAACGTAAACGGGGAAAAGGTTCCCTGCGAGGGAAAGCTCTGGTACAGGGGCTACAATGTTATAGATATAGTAAGAGATCTCATGACCGAAAAGAGATACGGCTTTGAGGAGGTGGCCTTTCTGCTCCTCTTCGGAGAACTGCCCGATAAGGAGGAGCTTACAGAGTTTAAGAGGATACTGGCTCAGTCGGGACATCTCCCCAAAAACTTCACCAGAGACGTTATCATGAAGGCCCCGGGAAAGGATATCATGAACACCATGACAAAGAGCATACTGACTCTCGCCTCCTACGACGAGGCCCCGGACGATTGCAGCATAGATCATGTCCTCAGGCAGAGCGTGGAGCTTATAAGCATCTTCCCCATGCTGGCGGTCTACGGATATCACGCCTACAATCATTATGAGAGGGATGAGAGCCTTTACATACACAGACCCGACAAGAAGCTTTCCATGGCGGAAAATATACTGAGGATGCTTCGCCCGGACAAGAAGTACACGGAGATAGAGGCGAGAGTCCTTGACATAGCTCTGATACTCCACATGGAGCACGGAGGAGGAAACAACTCTACCTTCACCACGAGAGTTGTCACTTCCGCAGGCTCCGACACTTACTCGGTAATAGCCGCCGCCATGTCCTCTTTAAAGGGACCCAAGCATGGCGGAGCCAACATCAAGGTAGTGGAGATGATGAAGGACTTAAAGAAAAATGTGAGGGATACCAAGGACGAGGAGGAGATAAGGGCTTATCTCATGAATCTCCTCAACAAGGAGGCCTTTGACAAAAAGGGCCTAATATACGGAATGGGACATGCCGTCTACTCTCTGTCGGATCCGAGGGCACAGGTGTTCAAGAGCTTTGTAGAGAAGCTTGCAAGATCCAAGGGAAGGGACGAGGACTTCGAGCTTTACTCCAAGATAGAGAGGCTTGCCCCGGAGGTGATCTCCGAAAAGCGCCGCATCTATAAGGGTGTAAGTGCCAATGTGGATTTCTACAGCGGCTTTGTCTACAGTATGCTGGATATCCCCTTGGAGCTTTATACCCCCATATTCGCCATAGCAAGGATAGTGGGATGGAGCGCCCACAGGCTGGAGGAGCTCCTCAATATGGACAAGATAATAAGGCCCGCCTACATAAGCGATATGGACGAGAGAAGCTATGTGCCCATGTGCGAAAGAAAATAATCAAAAAGGGTCTTGACAAAAGGTGTATAATATAATCGTAAATCAAATAGAGTTACTTAACAGACCTGTTTGCCGATCCAATCATCACGCAAAATCGAAGGCCGCTAAGCAATCAGTTTTAGGAGGAAGAGATAAAATGACTACTTTAAAAGCTGAGAAAAGAGACATGTCGGTAAAGGCAAAAAAGCTTAGACGGGAGGGATACGTTACAGGCAACGTATTCGGTAAGGAGATAGAGGGCTCCATACCTGTAAAGATCCTCAAAAAGGACGTTGAAAGCCTCTTAAAGACCAACTTTAAGGGCAGCAGGATAAATCTTTCCGTTGACGGAAAGGACTATGACGTCCTCATAAAGGAGATAGATTACAACGCCCTCAAGGTTCAGGTTGACGAGATAGATTTTCAGGCCCTTGTCAGCGGCGAGGCCGTAAACTCCGTTGCGGAGGTCGTGCTTTTGAATCACGACAAGGCCCTTGGAGTCATACAGCAGCACTTGGAGGAGATAGCCTACAAGGCTCTGCCCTCTGCCCTCGTTGAGAGAGTGGAGATAGATGTGGCGGCCATGAAGGTGGGGGACTCCGTAAAGGTAAAGGATCTCGCCATCGCATCGGATAAGGATGTAAGCCTTATCACAGATCCCGAGGAGATAGTACTCTCCCTCGCGGCACCTCACAACGAGGCATTGCCTGAGGATGAGGCTGCGGATACAGAGGGAGAAGCGGCAGGAGCTGACAATCAATAAAATAACGCTTCAGATAAAAACAAGGCGGGGGTTTCCGAGTTTGCATACTGCAGACGGGAGTCCCCGCCTTTTGTATGTACTTATTAAAGAAATCGCCGAGGCAGGGGAAAAGAATCCTTGTTGAAAGCCTCGTCAGGGGGTATAATAGGCAATATCTTTGAAATTAACGCAAATTATCATAAAACTTAAAGACGGAGGTTTTACATGGTAAGCTTATATGACGGCGGAGTATATTTGATAAATAAAAGAGAGATAGTTTCCGAGGAGGATAGGGGGAGGCTTGAGGCCCTTTCGGGAAAGGCGCCTGATAAGGAGAAGGCCAAAAAAGGGACCATAGCTTACTCTATATTGAAGGAGCACAATACCTCAGAGGATATGGGAAGGCTCAGGCTGAGATTTGATTCCATGGCTTCCCACGACATAACCTTCGTAGGGATAATACAGACGGCAAAGGCCTCGGGCATGGAGGAGTTTCCTCTGCCCTATGTCCTTACCAACTGTCACAATACCCTCTGCGCTGTGGGGGGCACCATAAATGAGGACGACCACATGTTCGGTCTTTCGGCTGCGGTGAAGTACGGCGGGATCTATGTTCCCCCTCACATTGCGGTGATACATCAATATATGCGCGAGATGATGGCGGGCTGCGGCAGGATGATAATAGGCTCCGACAGCCACACACGATACGGGGCTCTGGGCACCATGGCTGTGGGTGAGGGAGGAGGAGAGCTGGTAAAGCAGCTCCTTGGAGACACCTATGACATAGCCTACCCCGAGGTGATAGCCGTATATCTGGACAACAAGCCCGAAAAGGGCGTGGGGCCTCAGGATATAGCCCTTGCCATAATAGGGGCTGTGTTCAAAAACGGCTACGTAAAGAACAAGGTAATGGAGTTTGTAGGCCCCGGCATTGCGGAGCTTGACACGGATTTCAGAAACGGCATAGACGTCATGACAACTGAAACCACCTGCCTTAGCTCCATATGGGAGACGGATGAGGACACGAGAGCATGGCTAAAGCTCCACGGAAGAGAGGATGACTACAGGAAGCTTGCTCCCGAGGACATTGCCTACTATGACGGCTTGGTATATGTGGATCTTGCGAGCATCAGGCCTATGATAGCCCTTCCCTTCCACCCCTCGAATGTATATGAGATAGCAGAGCTCAAGGAAAATGCCGAGGACATATTCAGGGAGACGGAGAAGGAGGCTTTGAAGATATCGGGAGGCAGAGCCGAGTTTACTCTTCTTGACAAGATACAGGGGGGAGATATCCTTGTACAGCAGGCTGTCATAGCGGGCTGTGCAGGGGGCACCTATTCGAATATAATGGAGGCCGCCTCCATACTAAAGGGAAAAAGCTGCGGAAACGGAGAGTTCTCTCTGGCGGTATATCCGGCCTCTCAGCCTGTATTTACGGATCTGGTGAAGAAGGGGGCGGTATCGGAGCTGATGGATGCGGGAGCAATAGTCAGGACCGCCTTCTGCGGCCCCTGCTTCGGGGCGGGAGACACCCCTATGAATAACGGGCTCAGTATCAGGCACACCACAAGGAACTTCCCCAACAGGGAGGGCTCAAAGCCCGGAAACGGACAGATGGCGGCTGTCGCTCTCATGGACGCTCGCTCCATAGCGGCCACGGCGGCAAAGGGAGGAAGGCTCACCGCCGCAACGGAGATAGAATTTGACGACAGGCTGCCCGCCTACGAATTTGACAATACATCCTACAAAAACAGAGTCTATTCGGGATACGGAAAGGCCCGCAGGGACAAGGAGCTCATATATGGGCCAAACATAAAGGACTGGCCGAAGATGCGGCCCCTCGGAGAAGATATACTTCTTAAGGTATGCTCAAAGATAATGGATGCGGTGACTACAACGGACGAGCTCATTCCCTCAGGGGAGACCTCCTCCTATAGGTCAAATCCTTTGGGACTTGCGGAGTTCACCCTTTCAAGGAGGGATCCTGAATATGTGGGTAGAGCCAAGGCGGTGAATGAGACGGCTGTAAATGCGGCTGAGAACGGAATCGAGGAGGAGGCCCGCAGGGATAAGTCCTTGGAGAGAGTCCTTAAGGCCGTAAAGGAGCTTAACGCCAAGGGAGGATCCCGGGGAGAGCCCTCACAGAAGGCTTCGGATATAGAGATAGGCAGCGTCATCTATGCGGTGCGGCCCGGGGACGGTTCCGCAAGGGAGCAGGCGGCAAGCTGTCAGAGAGTGCTGGGAGGCCTTGCGAATATCTGCAGCGAGTACGCCACAAAGCGCTACCGTTCCAACGTCATAAACTGGGGCATGCTTCCCTTCCAAATGAAGGGGGAGCCCTGCTTTGAGCCGGGAGATTACATCTATGTTCCCGATATAAGGAAGGCCCTTTCAGGGGATATGAATGATATAGCGGCCTACGTTATAAAGGGAGAGGATAAAGAGGGAGAGGGAGGAGAGAAGGCGCATAAGATAAGCCTTTTTATATCCGAGCTCACTCCCGAGGAAAAAGAGATAATAAAGGCGGGATGCCTTATAAATTTCAACAGGAACAGACACAGCAGATGACATCATTAAAGGAGGGCCAAAATATGGTTGAGGGAAACTATCTGGCGCAGTTTTACGGAAGATCTCAGAACTATACAGAGATACCGAACCGCCTTTATAAGGAGTACAATGTAAAGAAGGGACTCAGAAACGAGGATGGAACGGGAGTCAGAGTGGGGCTTACCCGCATAGCGGATGTTGTAGGTTACGAGGAGACTGACGAGGGTATAAAGGCCATCCCCGGAAAACTCTATTACAGAGGCATAGACGTTGAGGAGCTTGTGAGAGGAAGGAAGGGGCGCAGGTACGGATATGAGGAGGTCTGCTTCCTGCTTCTTTTCGGCTATCTTCCCAAGGAGGAGGAGCTGGAGAAATTCTGCAAGGCACTCAGCGAATTCTATGACATACCCGATGAGTTCGTGGAGGGAAGCATACTGAGGATGGCCGGCAAAAACCTTATGAACAAGCTTCAGAATGCCGTGCTTTCCCTCTACAATTTTGACGACGAGCCTGACGACACAGACGTCTACGATACGCTCATAAAGGGCATCAGCCTCATAGCGAGGCTTCCCGCCATATCCTGCTACGCTTACCGCAGCAAGGTGCATATATACGACAGGGACAGCCTTTTCATACACTATGCCAACAAGGATTACTCCATTGCCGAGAATTTCCTCAGCCTCCTGAGGAAGGATCAGAGGTTCTCGGAGAAGGAGGCAAGGCTTTTGGACACCATACTCATGCTCCATGCGGACCACGGAGGCGGAAACAACTCCACCTTCACAAATGTGGTGATATCCTCCACAGGAACAGACTTTTATTCCACTGTGGCGGGAAGCATAGGCTCCCTCAAGGGGCCGAGGCACGGCGGAGCGAATATAAAAGCCGCCGAGATGATGGACGCTGTTTTGGAATACACGGGAGGGTATGAGGCCTCCGACTCAAAGATAAGGGAAGCCGTGGAGAGAGCGGCTGACGGAAAGCTCTACGACAGATCGGGCCTTATATACGGCTTCGGGCATGCCGTCTATACCGTATCCGATCCCAGAGCCGAGATACTATATGAATGCCTCAAGGAGGTTGCGGCCGAGAAGGGACGGATGGACGAACTGAACTACTTTAAGCGCTTTGAGAATGCGGCTCATGAGCTCATGCTTGAGAGAAAGGGAAAGACGCTTCCTACAAACGTGGATTTCTACAGCGGCTTTGCCTACAGGATGCTTGGGATACCCAGAGATCTCTACACGCCCCTTTTCGTGTGTGCAAGGATAGTGGGCTGGGTGGCCCACAATATAGAGAACAAGCTCTATGACGGTAGGATAATGAGGCCTGCCACCAAGTATGTGGGTGAGAAGTTAGACTATGTCCCCATGGAAAAGAGATAGGCGAGAGGATAAAAACGGAGCTTCGATAATAGATACATAAATCCGGAAAATTCAATGTTCAGGAAGATTTCGGATGTGATAATAACTGATACATGGAGGGATAAGATGTCCGCAGATAAAAAGATAATAACAGTATTTAAGGGGGACGGCATAGGCCCCGAGATAACCGACGCAGTGCTTGAGATACTTGAGGCAGCGGGAGCAGGCCTTGAGTATGAGATGTTCAACGTGGGAGAGGCGGAGTATGAGGCCCACGGCGAGCTGATCCCGGAGGCGGGCTTTAAGTCCTTTGAGAAGACCGGAGTCCTTTTAAAATCCCCCATCACCACGCCTGTGGGGAAGGGCTTTCGCTCCCTTAATGTAATGCTCAGAAAGAAATACGATCTCTATGCGAATATAAGGCCCGCAAAGTCGAATGCGGCTGTAAAGACTCCCTTTAAAAATGTCGATCTGGTCATATTCAGAGAGAATACAGAGGACCTCTACGCGGGAGTTGAGGAGATGATCGACAAGGACACAGCCCACTCCATAAAGATAATCACAAGAAAATGCTCCGAGAGGATAATAAGGGATGCCTTTGAATATGCCCGCAGTCAGGGAAGAAAAAAGGTCACCTGTATACACAAGGCAAATATAATGAAGCTCTCCGACGGCATGTTCAGAGATATATTTTATGAGATTGCAAAGGATTATACCGATGTGGAGGCCGACGACAAGATAGTGGACAATGCGGCCATGCAGATGGTAATGCATCCCGAGCAGTTCGACGTAATGGTAGTGCCTAACCTCTACGGCGACATACTCTCTGACCTCTCTAGCGGGCTTATAGGAGGACTGG
>CALWLK010000023.1 GCA_944381505.1 uncultured Lachnospiraceae bacterium | reverse complement strand
ACGGAGCTACAGCAGGAAAGACAGATCTTGCAAAGAGGGCAAAGGCTCTCAATCTTGACGCTATCCACGACACAGTTCACGAGATGGCTCGTGACGAGGCAAGACACGGCAAGGCATTCGCAGGACTTCTTAAGAGATATTTCGGCTAATAAGAAAGATTTACAAAAGAACCGGGAAGCTTTCAAGGCTTTTCGGGTCGCATTGAAAAGGAGGAGGATACAAAATGGCAAACAAGTACGCAGGCACAAAGACAGAGAAGAACCTTCAGGACGCTTTTGCAGGGGAATCAATGGCAAGGAACAAGTATACCTACTATGCCTCTGTGGCTGACAAGGCGGGCTACAAGCAGATGGCGGCTCTTTACCTTGAGACGGCAGACAATGAGAAGGAGCATGCCAAGATGTGGTTCAAGGAGCTGAACGATATCTCTGATCCCGCAGAGAACCTTAAGGCTGCAGCAGCAGGCGAGAACTATGAGTGGACAGACATGTATGCCCGCATGGCCAGAGAGGCCGAGGAGGAGGGCTTTACCGATCTTGCCGCAAAGTTCAGGATGGTAGCAGAGGTGGAGGCCGCTCACGAGAAGAGATATAAGGCTCTCCTTGCAAGGCTCAAGGCAGAGACCACCTTTAAGACAGAGGCTCCTCTCGGCTGGAAGTGCCGCAACTGCGGATACATCTACGAGGGCGATGAGGCCCCCGAGGTATGTCCTTGCTGCGCACATCCCAGAGCTTACTTTGAGAGGCTTGCAATCAATTATTAATTTGAGAATCATCCCTTTCAGGGAGAATGGAGCGTCAAGATCCTACAGAGGTCTTGGCGCTTCTTGTTTTTATGGCTTTTGTAAGATTATCTTTCGTTTTATACCTGTAATATTGAAAAGCTTACGGCTTGCTTTAAAACGGGCCTTAAGGTAGAATAGTAGAAGTCAAAATAAAATGGCAGGTGAAGGCTTTGGAAGAGGAAAAGAAAAAAGAGAAAAAAAAGGGAGGACTTAAGGCCGAGATCATAAGCTGGATACAGGTCATAGCGGCGGCCGTAGTCATCGCCTTTGTGTTAAATAACTTTATAATCGCGAACTCCAAGGTTCCCACGGGATCTATGGAGACCACTATAATGTCCGGGGACAGAGTGATAGGCTCAAGACTCAATTATACCTTCGGGGAGCCTGAGAGAGGAGATATCGCTATCTTTGAGTTCGGATGGATATGTGAAAACTGCGGACACGCCATGGGCGAGGATCCGGCCCCCGAGGTCTGCCCTCTCTGCGGAGAAGAGATATCAAAGCCCGATATGCTTTACTATGTAAAGAGGGTCATCGGAGTCCCGGGAGATGTGGTGGAGATAAGGAGAGAGGGCACTGTGAAAGCCTCCGAGTTGTCTCCTTCCCCGGCGCTTTCCGCGCCTTCCGCCTCCGGAGAATATCCCGGAGCCAAGGTATATGTGAACGGGGAGCCTATAGAGGAGGACTACTTGAAGGAGCCCATGGTCTATATTACAAACGGCAATGAGACGGAGGACGGAGTTTGCCGTTTTGAGGTGCCGGAGGGCTGTTACTTTATGATGGGAGACAACAGAAACAATTCTCAGGATGCGAGATTTTGGAGAAATCCCTATATACCTGACGAGAGAATGATAGCAAAGGTCCTTTTGAGATATTTCCCCAATCCGGGATTGCTGAAATAGGATTTTTAAAATATAAAACGAGGAGAGTATTATGAAGAAGAAATTCGGAAAGAAATTTGCCGTGGCGGCCTTAGCCCTCATGGCGGCGGCAGCTGTACAGGGCTGCGGAGGCAAAACTGAGGAGACTGCTTCCGAGGAGACCGTTTCAGAGGAGACTGCTTCCGGGGAGACCGAGGAGGCACAGGAGATAGTAAAGCCTGACAGCCTGGGGGAGATAAAGCTCGGAGAGTACAAGGGCATAGAGGTTGAGACAGAAGAACCTTATATCGTCACAGACGAGGAGGTGGATATATACATAGACAGCTATATCCTGCCCACCCATCAGCAGTCTGTTGAGGCGGAGATAGAGGAGGGCGATACCGTAAACATTGACTATGTTGGAAGCATTGACGGGGTTGAGTTCGACGGAGGAAGCGCAGAGGCCTTTGACCTCACCATAGGATCCGGACGATTTATAGACGGCTTTGAGGACGGCCTTGTGGGATACAAGAAGGGAGACAAGGTGGACGTGAACGTGACCTTCCCTGACCCCTATGAGAACAATCCCGACCTTGCGGGAAAGCCCGCGCTTTTCGAGGTGACGGTAAATGACGTGAAGCGCACGCCGGAGCTCACCGACGAAATAGTTCCGGAGCTTGATCCCGAGTGCAAGACAGCCGAGGAGTACAAGAGGAAGCTTAAGGAGATGATGCAGGAGAGCGCAGACTACTCCTCAAGGCAGAGTCTTGCATACGTGGCTATAGAAAAGGTGGTTGAAAATTCAGAGATCACTCCCACCGAGGAGGCTGTGGAGTGGAAGGTAAACGACCTTATCGTCAACTATTTCGAGCCAATGATGGTCCAAAATTACGGCATAAGCCTTGACGATATGCTTTCTCTTCAGGGAAGCACAAGGGAGGAATACAAGAAGGAGCTTGAGCCTGTGGCAGAGGAGGCTGTAAAGCAGCTCATGGTTGCAGACGAGATAGCCAGAGTCCAAAACCTTGTGGTAACTGACGATGACATCAGAGAGTATGCTGAGGAAAGCAACGTAAGCTTTGAGGAGTTCGTGGATATTCTCGGCAGAGAGTTGGCCGAGGAGACGGTCCTTGAGCAGAAGGCTATAGATTTTGTTGTGGACAATGCCGTAGTAAAATACATCTCGGCTTCGGAGACCGAGGCAGAGACCCAAACGGAGGAATAATATCCATGGTCATAACGCAGACCCCTTTCAGAATGTCTTTTTTCGGCGGGGGAACGGATTTTCCCGAATATTATAAGAAGAATAAAGGGGCGGTGATCTCCACCACCTTTGACAAATACTGCTATGTGAGCGTTCGGCACCTTCCTCGCTTTTTCGATTATAAGAACGAGCTTATATACTCAAAGATAGAGAGAGTGGGCAGCGAGCAGGAGATAGTACATCCTGCCATCAGAAACGCCATGAAAATGATGGACATGCACGAGCTTAGGATCACCTATGACGCGGATCTGCCGGCAAGGAGCGGTCTCGGCACGAGCTCATCCTTTGCAGTGGGGATGCTGAACGCCTTCTATGCCCTCAAGGGAAAGTATGCCGACAAGAGAAGGCTTGCTGACGACGCCATTTATCTCGAGAGAGTGCTGTGTGCGGAGTCCGGGGGAGTTCAGGATCAGATAGCAGCCTCTTTCGGAGGGCTTAACAGGATAGATTTTGACGCTGACGGGTACAGAGTAAGTCCCGTTATAGTCTCTCCCGAGAGAAAGAGGGCGCTCAACGACAGCCTGCTTTTGTTTTTCACCGGGTTTTCCAGATTTTCCTCCGACATCCAGGAGGGGACGAAGAAGGCCATCAGGGACAAGGAGGCGGAGCTTAAGGAGATGTACAGCCTTGTGGATGAGGCCGAGAAGGTACTTACGGATAAGAACGTTCCCCTGTCCGAATTCGGAAGGCTTTTGAATCATACCTGGGAGTTAAAGAGAGGCATCTCAGGCTCCATATCAACAGACTCTATAGACGCTCTTTACAGGAAGGCCATGGAGGCGGGAGCTGTCGGCGGAAAGCTTCTGGGAGCCGGAGGCGGAGGCTTCCTTCTCTTCTATGTGGAGCCTGACAAGAGACAGGCTGTCATGGAGGCGATGAAGGAGCTTCTCTATGTTCCCTTTGAGTTTGAAAACAGCGGCACAAGTGTGATACACTATTCTCCGGAGAGCTACGAGCCGGGAAATTAGTTCGTCGAGAAAACGGTATGCGAGGGTATGAGTATGGAACTCTTAAAAGAAAGAATCAGAAAAGACGGAGTGGTAAAGGACGGAAATGTGCTGAAGGTGGATTCCTTTTTGAACCATCAGATAGACGTGAGGCTTCTCGAGGAGATCGGCAGGGAGTTTAAGAGGATATTTTCGGATTGCGAGGTCAACAAGATACTGACCATAGAGGCCTCAGGCATAGGTATAGCCGTGGAGGTGGCAAGAGCCTTCAAGGTCCCCGTGGTCTTTGCCAAGAAGTCAAAGTCAAAAAATATCGCAGGCGAGGTGTGGACCTCAAAGGTAATGTCCTACACTCACGGAAGAGAGTTCGATATAATCGTATCCAAAGACTTTTTGGGGAGCAGTGACAAGGTGCTGATAATAGACGATTTCCTTGCCAACGGGGCGGCTCTTGAGGGGCTTATAGCCCTTGTAAAGGATGCGGGAGCCGAGCTTTGCGGCTGCGGCATAGTGATCGAGAAGGGATTTCAGCCCGGAGGAGACGCTCTGCGGAAAAAAGGCGTGAGAGTGGAGTCTTTGGCTATAGTCGATTCCATGGATCCCGCCACCGGAGAGATAAGATTCAGAGAGTAGAGTTGTTGAGGAGGTAAAAGCTATGAAGATAGGATTCGGATGTGACCATACGGCCATAGAATTGAAGCATATCCTTATGGAACACCTTAAGGAGCAGGGACACGAATGTGTTGATTTCGGAGGATATGACCCCAAGGAAAAGGTTGACTTTCCTGTACCGGGACTTAAGGTGGCGGAGGCCATTATGAGCGGAGAAGTGGAAAAGGGAGTTCTGATCTGCGGGACAGGTATAGGGATATCCCTTGCCGCAAACAAGGTTCCCGGCATAAGAGCCGCTGTTTGCAGTGAGCCATACTCAGCCAAAATGACTGTTGAGCACAACAATGCCAACATTATAGCCATGGGGGCCAGAGTGGTCGGCTCCGAGCTTGCAAAAATGATAGTTGACGCCTTCTTTAACGCCGAGTTTCAGGGAGGTAGGCATGAAGCCAGAGTGAATATGATCACAGATATTGAAAAGAAATACAGCCTGAAGACTGACAATAAATAAAACAAGTATCGGGAGGATCCGGGATGATACCTGACGGCAGGATAGATGAGCTCATGGAGAGATACCCTGTGTTGAGCTCTGTGAGAGAAGATATAAAGGATTTTTACCTTGTGCTTAAGGAGTGCTTCGACAATGGCGGAAAACTTCTGATCGCCGGAAACGGAGGCTCCTGTGCGGATGCCGAGCATATAGTGGGAGAGCTTATGAAGGGATTCTGTAAAAGGAGGCCCGTATCAGATGATCTCGCAGAAAAGCTTCAGGCGATCTCGCCCGAATATGGAGAGGAATTGGCGGGGAAGCTTCAAGGAGGACTCGTTGCAATGGCTCTTTCCAATCATCAGGCCTTGAATACAGCCTTTGCAAATGATGTGGACGCGGATCTCTGCTATGCCCAGCAGGTTTACGGATACGGCAAGACGGGAGATGTGTTCTTGGGGATATCCACTTCAGGGAACGCTAAGAATATCGCCTATGCCGCAGCGGTGGCAAAGGCCAAGGAGATGAAAATACTGGGCCTTACAGGAAAGACCGGAGGGGAGCTTGCAAAGCTGTCGGACAAAAGCATTATCGTCCCTGAAAATGAGACCTACAAGATCCAGGAGCTCCACCTTCCCATATATCATGCCCTGTGTCTGATGCTTGAGGACACGTATTTTGAGGAATAGATAATGCCGGTTCATGTATTTGCGATCTGTGCCTATAAGGAGTCCCCATATCTTGAGGAATGTGTGCGCTCTCTTGAGGGACAAAATATAAAAAGCAATATAATCATCTGTACTTCAACCCCTTGCAAGTATATATCTGAGATATCGGACAGATATCAGATTCCCTTATATATAAGGAGTGGCGAGAGCGGGCTTTGTGAGGATTGGAATTTCGCAGTGGAGACTGCCGTTGAAAAAATGGGAGCCGAGCTTGTCACAGTGGCGCATCAGGATGACGTATATGGGCCGGATTACGTAAAGGCCCTTGTGAACGCCTATAAGTTTTTTCCTGACATGTCTGTTTTTTGCAGCGCATGTGACAATATAAATGCCGCAGGAGAGTTGATAGAAGGAAAAGCGGAGAGGATAAAGCGCATATTGAGGCTTCCCCTCCGCTTTAGGCGTGTTGCGGACAGTACCTTCATAAAAAGGTTGGTACTTCGCTTCGGAAATTCAATAGTATGCCCCTCCTGTACCTACAATACTTCGGTTGCAGGGGTACGGATTTTCAGGGAAGGCTACAGCTTCGTGACAGACTGGGATGCACTTTCGAGACTTTCAGGGCTTCCGGGAAGATTTGTCTGTGTGGAGCGTCCGTTGATAAGATATAGGATACACTCCGGAGCGGCTACAAAGGCGAATATATTAAATCATAACAGGGAAAAAGAGGAGGCGGAGATGTTTTCCCGCTTTTGGCCCGGCCCTGTTGTAAAACTTATCATGCTTTTTTACAGGAGATCATACAAGGCTTACGATTGATGTAGGGGGACATGGAGGAGTTAACTGCGCTTATAACAAATGAAGCAAATGTTTCCATGCAGATAGAGATAATACTTATGCTGCTTTTGTTTTTGTTGCCTTTATATAAGGTGAAAAAGACCGGAAGCGTGGTTACCATATGGGCGATATTATTCGCAGTATTTTTATATCTCCATCAGGCTCTTGTGGCTTTTACAGTGGCAGGCTTTTACATGATCGCTGTTTTTTTTCTCTTGTACCCGACAGTGATGTCCTTTGTTCCTGGAAGAAACAGCGAGAATTTGAGAACTCTAAGCCCTGCCATATCCATAACCGGGGGATACGGGCTATGGATAATTCTCTGCGCGCTCATAAGCATTTCCGGGCTTGCGGGAAAGGGAGCAATATATTTTGTCGCTATAGCTTTGATATGGGCGGTATGGTATCTCAGAGTTTTCAGTCGCGGGACCGCCGGAAAGCTCACGGAGTTTTTAAATACAAAGCCTGACAAGAAGCTTTTATTTATAATCGGGATCATACTGATCGCTCTTTTGATACAGCTCAACAGGATAAACATAGCCATTGACTATGACTCGCTTCATTACGGCCTGAGAAGTGAGTATATACTTGCAGAAGGAAGATGGGGGATATTTGAGGATAATGGACTGGTAAATACGGTTTATACCTACCCTAAGGGCTTTGAGATACTTACTATAGGGCTTTCCTTCCTTCCGAGCTACAGCTTTACTCTATGTGCAAATGTTTACATACTTATACTGATACTTATTGTGGCGGGAAAAACCGTAGATCTCATAATAAAGGACAGATATGCGGCCTTTTTTGCGGCAATGGTCCTTTCTCTGATACCCGGGATCTCAAATATGGCACTCACAGCCAAGTCGGATCTCCTTACTCTCCTTTTACAGCTCCTTGCGGTTTTCCTTGTGACCGGAGCAATAGTGGAGGGGAGAGCCCGGGAGCTTATAGCGGCGGCTCTCACAGGATTGATGTTGAGTCTCACGGGAAAGCCTACAGCTGCTGTATTTTCAACAGGCCTTTTCTTTATATCACTGTTTTTTCTTATGAAAGAAAAGAGGGCGCTGAAAAAAATTACGTCGGACAGTCGGGAAACCGAGATAAGTCCGACAGACAGCCGAGCCGCATTTATAATAGGGACAGCAGCCCTTTTGATCATATGCTTGAGGACCTTCCTCCTCACCGGGCTCCCGATAACCTCCGTTTTTTCAGGCGTATTTACGAGACTGGGATTTGAACTGAAATATCCCTTTGGTGTCCAGGACATACCCTCAGAGGGTCTTTCTCTCGGATTTACGGGGGGCATAAAAAATACAGCTATAAGGATACTCAAGTTTCTCTTTTTCCCCGGAGGGGAGGACATGTCACATGTGATAATGGCTTGGGGCGGGATATTTTTTGTGGCTTTGCTTGCGGCCTTTATCCTGAAGGCAAAAAAAACCCGAAACTATCTGAGCGAGAATAGGAAGACTGCAGCCCTCATCGGATTCAAATATCTTTCAGCCGCATCTGTCACCATGCTTTTTCTGGCTGTCATAAGCCTCCATCTTTTGTGGCAGGTGGACGGCAATTATTTCATGCTGATGTACTGCCTCATAAGCATGGTGGCTGTCGTGTGCATATACTGTGTCGACAAGCAGAGGGAGCAAATCGAGAGCTCCCGCTGGTTCCATGATAAGCTGAGGAATGCGGCGGTGATGTTTATTACCTTATCCATGATCATGATCACAGCTCATACCGGATGGGCCGGAGCTGTGGGATTTACACCGATCCGCTTTTTTAACAGCGGGATATTCAGCCACGATAAGCTTATGGAGAAATTGAGGGAGGAATCCGGAAGCGACGAGATATGGAGAGAACTCAACGAGGCCTGCGAGGCGGGCGGAAAAAGGATGATCGCCTTTGAGAAGGACCCCTTCTGCTACAGCTTCTTTTCGGCGGTGGAAAGCTATACCGATATAGAAGGCAGCGGCGGAAATGTATATCTGGTGAAAAAGCTGAATATATTTAAAGACTACCTCACAACTGCTGACATAGACTATATATATGTGGATGCTGAATTCATAACAGAGCCCGGAAGAGACAGGGCCTTGAGCCTCGTGCATGATCTCATAGAGGACGGAACTCTCACGGAGCTCGAATTTAACGAGGCGCTCTCAGGGGAGAGCGCAGAACAGCGGGCCCGGGAGATAGAAGATAAGGGGCTCACGAAGTTTTACGGAAAGATAGATAAGGACAGGGTCAGGGAAAAATGGGAGGAGCCCCTCGGGGCCTCTGAAAAAGAGGCGGCAGAGGAAGCCCTGAGGCTTTTTGAAGCCTCAATAAAAGCCTGCCCGGGACAGAGATGATGGATTTGAAAAATGAAGTAAAGTTATTTTGCAAAAAGGCCGAGGACAGGCTGAGGAATGCTTCAAAGAGAGAGCTCTTCGCCGATGCTTTTATCATGGCGGCTCTGCTTCTGTTAGGATTTTATGTAAACAGAGGGATAATAATAAAGGGCCTCTATATGGACGATCTCTATATGTGGTCCTGCTACGGGGAGCAGAGCTTTTTTGAGTACGTATTCCCCATAAGGACCTCCACCAGATTCAGGCCTGTCTACTGGCTCCTTGCATACCTTGAGATGGGGCTTATAGGCACTCATATAGAGCTTTTTGTGCCTATAAATATAATCGCCAATACCGCCTGTGCCATATTGATATATTTCTTTGCAAAAAGGCTGTCCGGCCTGAGGTATTTCGGCTTTGCGGCGGGGATACTCTACCTTTCCTCGCGCTTTTCATACTACCAGATAGGGCAGGCCCTTGGGCTCATGGAGACCGAGGCGACCTTTATGGCTCTTTTGATCCTGTTCCTGCTTTATCTGAGTCTGACGGATACGCGGGAGATGAGGGAGAGCACAAAAAACGGATGGCCTGCGGCAAAAAGATTCAGGCAGGCGCTTTTCCTATATTTTCTTTTGGCCTTTGTCCATGAGAGATATCTGTCCCTCCTTCCCCTCTTTTTCATGGTATTGGCATTTAAGCTCTACAAGAATCGAGAGTTGGGCTTCAGGCAGAAGAGGAGCCTTTTTCTCGAGCCTGTGCTCGTTTTTTTCGTCATTTTTGTCATAAGAAAGCTTGCGATCGGCTCCGCCATACCGGCAGGCACCGGAGGCACCGAGGTGACGGACACCTTCAATGTATTGGAGGCTCTTAAGTTTGCCGTGAGTCAGGTTTTCTATATATTCGGGGTAAACGCGGGGCCGGAACATTTGAACGGCGTCACTTGGGCTGACACTGCAGTGTGGGTGAAGGTCCTCGTGAAGATATCCGCCCTGTTATTGGCGATAATTGTCTTTGAATATCTTTTGTCCCTGTGCCTGCGCTTCTTCGGAAAGAAGTCATGTGACAGAGAAAAACTTTTGGAATACCTTAAAATAAGCTCCCTCTTTGTCATGTTTATAGCTATGTGCATAGGCTGCTCGTCAGTCACCATAAGAGTCGAGATGCGTTGGATATATGTATCCTACGGGGCGGCGCTGCTCTTTTGCGCCTACATGGCGGGAGTCATAAGAGAGACCTATGGAAGCTCTGACGGAAGGCTCTCAAAAGGAATACCCGAGGCCATGGCGGACAGGCTGCCCGCTGTGCTCATAAGCATTGTTTTTTCGGCTTACGCCCTTCTTGGACTTGGGACGGACAGCTATTACAGGAGCTTTTTCCCCAAGCTTTATTTCTGGCCAAATCAGCTGAGGATGAATTCTCTTTCCGAGGAGACCTATGAGAAGTACGGAGATGACATTTTCGGAAGGGATATCTATATATTGGAAAACAGCTACGAGATGAGTGACTTTTACAAGGACACCTTCTTTAAGACCTTTGACCCGGAGAGGAAGGCCGAGGGCACTCAGGTACATTTTGCCGATTCCATAGAGGATATACCCGAGGACAAGCTTGTGGCCGGAAAAGTCCTTATCATAAAGGAGATACCCGAGGAAAACGCCTATCTTGATATTACTGACGAGGTGATAAATGGAGAGCCCGAATAAAGAGAGACAGCTTGAGGAGGAGAGGATCACAGAGCTGTGCACAGACATACTGTATCTGTCGAGAAACGAGCTCTATGTAAACATGCATTATCTGGATGCGGCGCTGAGCTCCTTTAAGTTTGTGTGCGACTCCTCAATAGTTACAAAGGGGAATCTGAGGGGGCTTGCAACAGACGGAAGCTATATCATATATGAGCCTTCATACCTTACAG
>CALWLK010000022.1 GCA_944381505.1 uncultured Lachnospiraceae bacterium | reverse complement strand
GATGAAGAAGCTTGGAGGCCTGTCAAGCATACTGGGCATGATACCGGGAATGTCCGCCATGAAGAATGTAGACATAAACGAAAAGCAGATGGACAGAGTCGAGGCCATAATCCTTTCCATGACAAAGGCAGAGAGACAAAATCCTTCACTCATGAATCCCTCCAGAAAACAGAGGATAGCCAAGGGCTCGGGCACAGACATCTCAGAGGTGAACCGCATAGTAAAGCAGTTCGAGCAGATGAAAAAGATGATGAAGCAGATGGGCCCGATGATGGGAAAGAAGGGAAAGGGCGGCATGGGCGGTATGCTCGGAGGCCTTGGAGGCTTCAGCGGAGGACGCTTCGGAGGCAGGCGCTTCCCCTTTTAAGAGTTAATTCCGGCAAAGACCGTGAATATATAAAAAATAATAAGCTAATCAAGCATATTTTAGGAGGAAACAAAAAATGGCAGTTAAGATCAGATTAAGACGTATAGGACAGAAGAAGAGACCTTTCTACAGGGTCATAGTTGCGGATTCACGCTCACCCAGAAACGGAAGATTCATAGAGGAGATCGGTTACTATGATCCCAATCAGGAGCCCAGCGTTATAAAGATAGACGCAGAGGCTGCAAAGAAGTGGCTTGCTACAGGAGCTCAGCCCACAGAAACCGTTGCGAAACTTTTGAAGATTGCAGAGATAAGCAAGTAATTGACCTTTTCGAGGTGACTTTATGAAGGAACTTTTAGAGATAATCGCCGGGTATCTCGTGGACGAGCCTGACAAGGTTACAGTCTCCGAGGAGACCTCGGGCGATACCGTCATACTGAAGCTCTCTGTTGCTCAGTCTGACATGGGAAAAGTTATCGGAAAATCAGGGCGCATTGCCAAGGCAATAAGGGCTGTGATGAATGCGGCCGCATCTAAAGACAGAGTAAAGGTGATAGTGGATATTCAGTGATGATATCCACTTACTTTATATATTGAACCGGCGGTGTTTATTATGGAAGATATGCTTAGAGTGGGAGTCATCACCACGACTCACGGTATAAGGGGAGAGGTTAAGGTGTTCCCCACGACGGGAAGCCCCAAGAGATTCGAGGAGATAGAAAGGGTTGTCCTCGCATCAAAAAAGGATGAGCTTGAGCTTGAGATAGAGAGGGTAAGATATTTCAAGAACCTTGTAATACTCAAATTCAAGGGCATAGACAATATCAACGATATAGAAATGTATAAGGGCGCGGAGCTCTATGTGGACAGAGCCCACGGGGACAAGCTTGAGGAGGGCGAATACTACATAGCGGATATAATAGGGCTTAAGGTGTTCGACGAGGCGGGCGAGCTTTTGGGCGAGGTCTCGGACGTCATAGAGACGGGGGCCAACGACGTCTACGCAGTGAGACGCAAGGGCAAAAAGGACCTGTTGATACCTGCCATAAAGTCCTGCATACTTTCTGTAGATATAGAAGAGGGAAAGATGACGGTCCGTCTTTTGGACGGGTTATTGGATCTGTAAAATGAATTTTTATGTAATGACCTTATTTCCCGAGATGATAATGGAGGGCATAGGCGTAAGCATAACAGGCAGAGCTCTCCAAAAGGAAATAATAAAGGTCAAGGCTTTTGACATCAGAGAATATACAAATGAAAAACACGGGCACGTGGACGACTACCCTTACGGAGGCGGCGCAGGCATGGAGATGCAGGCGCAGCCTATTTGTGATTGCTATGATGCGGTCATGAGAGAGATAGGAGAAAAGGAGAAAAAGCCAAGAGTCATATATCTCACTCCCCAGGGAAAGGTGTTCAACCAGAACCTTGCAAGGGAGTATGCCGAGGAGGAGGATATCATTTTCCTGTGCGGCCATTATGAGGGTGTGGACGAGAGGGCTCTGGAGCTCCTTCAGACGGAGAACGTGTCTGTCGGAGATTATGTCCTCACAGGGGGAGAGCTCCCTGCGATGTTGATGATAGACTGCATCTCAAGGCTTGTGCCGGGGGTTTTGGGGAAGGACGAGTCTGCAGACATAGAGACCTTCCACGACAATCTCTTGGAATATCCCCAATATACAAGGCCTCCCGAGTACAAGGGCCTTAAGGTCCCTGATATATTGCTCTCAGGCCATCACGCAAATGTGGAGAAGTGGCGCAGGGAGCAATCAATAGAGAGGACACTTAGGGTAAGGCCGGACCTCCTTCCGGAGGCGAAGCTTAGCGACAAGGAGAGAAAGTATCTTGAGGGCCTTCTGAAATAGTGCTTTATCAGAGGTCGGGTTTATTGTATAATTCAATCTGAAATATTTATATGTTATTTTAAAGATATGCTATTTAAAGGAGTGTGATTTTTTTTAATGGACAGTACCTCGGGGTTACAGTTGGCGATCATTTTGGTTTTGCTGGGCTTTTCAGCCTTCTTTTCATCGGCTGAGACAGCTCTTACATCGGCAAACAAGATAAAGATAAAGAATCTTGCCGATGACGGCAATTCCGACGCGAAGCTCGTGTTGAGGATACTTGACAATCAGCAGAAAATGCTTTCGACAGTGCTCATAGGAAACAACATAGTCAACCTGTCGGCAGCATCTCTGGCAACGGTCTTTTGTACAAGGCTTTTCGGAAACGCCTACGTGGGCGTGGGAACGGGAATCCTTACGCTGCTTGTCATCCTCTTCGGAGAGATAACCCCTAAAACAGCCGCAACCATGCATGCGGACAAGCTTTCGCTTACCTATGCAAAGTTTATATGGTTCCTTATGACTCTGTTTACCCCTGTGGTTTGGATAGTAGGGCTTTTGTCCGGAGCCGTCATGGCTCTCCTTCGCATAGACCCCAAGAAGGACAAGGAAGTGTTCACTGAGGAGGAGCTAAGGACCATCGTTGATATGAGCCATGAGGAGGGCGTTATAGAGACAGACGAGAAGCAGATGATAACCAACGTCTTCGACTTCGGTGAGCAGACTGCAAAGGACATCATGGTGCCCAGAGTGGACAT
>CALWLK010000021.1 GCA_944381505.1 uncultured Lachnospiraceae bacterium | reverse complement strand
CATTGACGACCCGGTGATAGATTCGGGAGAGCTGTCCCCTGACCCTGACAGGGAAGAGGTGAACGCAAAGATATTTGAGAAGCTTTCGGGAAGCGGTATAGTAAACGCCGACTATGACACTCCTTTCCATTTGGACAGGGAGCAGACCTTGAAGGAAAAGAAAATGTCCGGAGCTGATTTTGAGGCCCTCCTTTACGTGGGAGAGAAGCGGATGAAGGAGGCGGCAGCGGAGATACTGGGGGGAAACACGGCTATAAAGCCCTTCAGGAAGGGAACAGCCACCGGCTGCGATTATTGCCCCTACCACAGCATATGCGGATTTGACCCGAGGCTTGAGGATTTTTCCTACAGAGAGCTTGGGAGCTATTCCGAGGAGGAACTCTTAAAAAGGATATCGGATGAGTACAGAGAAGATGAAATGGACTGATGAACAAAAACAGGTGATAGAGACGAGGGGTAAAAATCTCCTTGTATCGGCGGCTGCCGGAAGCGGAAAGACAGCCGTGCTTTCGGAGCGCATAATAAGTATGCTAACCGATGAGAAGGAGCCTGTGAGCATAGACAGGCTTTTGGTAATGACTTTCACGAAGGCCGCAGCCGCGGAGATGAGAGAGAGGATATCCTCAAAACTCAGAGAGAAGATAAGGGAGGACAAGGGGAATCGGCATTTGAGGATGCAGGCCGCCCTCCTTCCCAGAGCGAGGATCGCCACCATAGACAGCGTGTGCAGCAATCTGATAAAGCAGAACTATCAAAGCCTCGACATCGATCCAACCTTCAGAGTGGCGGACGAGGGAGAGCTGAAGCTTCTCAAAAGAGACATAATAAGAGAGATACTGGAAGAAAAATACGGCGAGAGGGATGAAAGCTTTCAGCTTTTGGAGGAGAGCATCTCCGGAGGAAGGAGCGACGAGGGCCTCTATGAGCTTATATTAAGGACATATGAATTTATAAGGTCTTATCCTTTTGAAGAGTTAGTTTTTAATAAAATTTCCAAAGAAACAGAAAAAGAAAACAAAAATGAGGCTGAAGGCCTGCCATGGATGGACTTCATGCTTTCGTATATCAGGGAGGAGATCTCGGAATACGAGAGACTTCTTGAGGCGGCTCTTGAGCTTTGCGAGGATCCGTCCGGGCCGTCTCCATATTTGCCCGCCGTGGAGGAGGCGCTGGAGACAGCTGAACGGCTGAAAAAAGCCGAGGGGTACAGGGAGCTTCGGGAGGAGGTCTTATCCTGTGAATTCAGCAGGCTTAAGGTCGTCAGGAGCGGAAGCTGCGACGAGGAACTAAAGGAGGCTGTCAAGGCCGTGAGAAACGGATTTAAAGACTCGGTAAAGGCCATGGCCTCGGAATTTTTTTCTCAGGATGAAGGACTCCTTATGGAAAATACCGGGAAGGCGGCTGCTGCGGTCGGCGCTCTGATGGAGCTTACAAGGACCTTTATGGAGAGATTTTCGGAGGCCAAGACAAAGCGCAATATAGTGGATTTTTCCGACCTTGAGCACATGGCCCTCAAGCTTTTGTGGAGGCTTGACGGGGAGGGAAAGCCTGTGCTCACAGAGCTTTCAGACAGGATGTCCGGGGAGATCTCGGAGATACTCATAGACGAGTATCAGGACTCCAACGGAGTGCAGGAGTATCTGGTGCAGGCCCTGGGTGCCGAGAGATTCGGGCGTCCCGATATATTCTGCGTAGGGGATGTGAAACAGAGCATATACCGCTTCAGACTGGCAAAGCCCGAGATATTCATGGATAAATATAACAGTTGGAAGGATATATCCGCGGCGGGGGAGACGGATGACAGCGCAAAGATAGAGCTCAACGTGAATTTCAGAAGTAAGAGGGGAGTCATTTGCTCTGTGAACGAGCTGTTCTCAAGGATAATGTCCAAGGCATTGGGGGGAGTCGAGTATGATGAGGCTGCGGCGCTCAAATCGGGAGCTCTCTATCCTCCGGAGCAGGAAAAGCTGAACGAAAGAAACGGTTATTTTGGTAAGACGGAGCTTGTGCTTTTGTCAGGGGAGGGAAACGAGACGAGTCCTGACCTCAGGGAGGCGGAGGCCTTCTATATAGCAAAGCGCATAAAAGGGCTCATGAGCCTTTCCGACAGGGAAAGGGCCTACAGGGTCTTTGACAGCAAAATACAGGGCCTAAGGCCTGTGGAGTACAGGGACATAGTGATACTCATGCGCTCCCCCGCCTCAGGCGCAAGGGAGCTTGTAAATATACTTGAAGCTGAAGGCATACCCGCCTACGCCGAGAACACCTCCGGCTACTTTAACGCACCGGAGGTGGAGGTGATGCTTTCAATGCTTGAGATCACGGACAATCCTTTGCAGGACATTCCCCTCACAGCTGTATTGAGAAGCCCGATAGGAAATTTCAGCGACGAGGAGTTGGCATGCATAAGATGCGAGCATCTTGACAGCGAAGAGAGCCTTAAGGGAGACGGCAGCATGTACAGCTCTCTTGTTTACGCCGCGGAAAAAGGAAATGAAAAGGCGAAGAGCTTTTGCGATATGCTTTCCTATTTCAGAGAGAGGGCCATGTTTGCGACTGTCCCGGACCTTATAGAGGAGATATATGAGAAGACAGGCTACAGGGACTGCGCCGGGGCCATGCCGATGGGTGAACTCAGAAGGGCCAATCTCACAATGCTTGAGGAGAAGGCCGAAAGCTATCAAAAGACCAGCTACAAGGGGCTCTACAATTTTGTCAGGTATATAGAGGAGCTGAAAAAGTACGATGCGGATTACGGGGAGGCCCCTCTTTGGTCAGAGGAGGACAACATAGTAAGGATAAGCTCTATCCACAAGAGCAAGGGCCTTGAATATCCCATAGTCATATTGGCGGGCCTTGACAGGAGATTCAACAGGGCGGACAGCAGGGAAAGAGTGGTCTTCGACGCGGATCTCGGCATAGCCATGGACTATACGGACACTGAAAAAAGGATAAGATATCCCGGGCTTAAAAAGGCGGTCATAAAGAAAAAGATCCTCTGCGACAGCATGGGGGAAGAACTGAGAGTCCTCTATGTGGCAATGACAAGGGCCAGAGAAAAGCTGATAATGACGGCGGCCATGCCGGATGCGGAGAAGGCGCTTCTTAAGAAAAAGCCTATGATGCCCGGTAGAAAAGGAGAAAAGCTCATGAGGGCGGAGCTTCTTAAGGCCGGCTCCTATCTTGACCTCATACTGTCCGGACTGAGAGGCAAT
Source organism: uncultured Lachnospiraceae bacterium (assembly GCA_944381505.1). Taxonomy (GTDB): domain Bacteria; phylum Bacillota; class Clostridia; order Lachnospirales; family Lachnospiraceae; genus Avilachnospira. The sequence continues at coordinate 51,323 of CALWLK010000021.1, read as the reverse complement.
CATGAATATACGAGTATAAATATAGTGCCCTTCTCCGACCTCCGGGAGGAGGCTGAGGATGAGGCCGCAGAAAAGGTATCATGTATGTCCGATTACATGAACATAAATCCGGGAGAGGTGTCGGACCGGGGCTTCCGGGAGGAACTGGAGAGAAATCTCTCATTTATATACGGATTTTCAGAGGCCTCGAAGCTTTATCCGAAGAGATCCGTATCAGAGATAAAGCATGAGAAGGCGGAGCTTGATTTTGACGATAAGACCTTGGAGGAGTCGGAGTACGGTCTTGACGAGAATTCGGGCATATATTCACAGAAGGACGTCCTTCCCTCAAAGGGAGCCCTCCGTGGCTCCGCTTATCACCGCGTGTTCGAACTTTTGGATTTTTCCGGAGCGGCCGGAACGGAAGATGTGAAGGCTCAGCTTGAAGCTATGGTATCCTCGGGAAGGCTCTCTCGGGAGGAGAGAGCATATGTGGACGAGGCTACGGTGCTCTCCCTTATAAATGACGAAACAGGGAGTCTCATGGCTAAAGCCTCAATGGAGGGGCGGCTCTTCAGGGAGAGACACTTTATGATAGGACGGCCGGCGTCAGAGCTCACAGAGGGAGCTCCGAACACGGAGACCCAACTCTTGCAGGGAATAATAGATGCCTACATAGAAAATGACGAGGACATAATACTCATAGATTACAAGACTGACAGGATCATGGGGCCTCGGGAGGAGGGCGCGGAGGAGCTGAAGAGAAAATACAGGGTGCAGCTTGAGCTTTACGCCAAGGCCTTGGAGCAGCTCACAAAAAAGAAGGTGACAGAGAAGATAATATATTCCACGGAGCTGTCCCGGAGTATAAAACTGTGATTTGTGTATTTTTGTAAAAACATGAGAAAAAATGAAACAAAAATATTGATAAAAAATTAACTAAGTGGTATAAAGAAGTTGTAATTGTTAAAAAAATAACATTACACAGGAGCAAAAAAATTCAGCAGATTCATTTCAGGAGGATCGAAAATGGGAAGATTTACTTTGCCTAGAGATTTGTACCACGGAAAAGGAAGCCTTGCGGAGCTCAAGAACCTTAAGGGAAAAAGAGCTGTCGTAGTGACGGGAGGCCATTCCATGAAGGCTACCGGCTTTCTTGACAAGACTGTAGCTTACCTTAAAGAGGCCGGAATGGAGGTCAGCATTTTTGACGGAGTCGAGCCGGATCCTTCGGTGGAGACTGTCATGAGGGGAGCCGAGGTCATGAGAAAGTTCGAGCCCGATTGGATCGTTGCCATCGGAGGAGGCTCTCCCATTGACGCCGCTAAGGCAATGTGGGTGTTCTATGAATATCCGGAGGCAAAGTTTGAGGATCTGATAACACCTTTCAGTTTCCCTACCCTCAGGACCAAGGCGAGATTCTGCGCTATTCCCTCTACCTCAGGCACAGCTACCGAGGTCACGGCTTTTGCCGTCATCACAGACTACGCAAAGGGAATAAAGTATCCCTTGGCGGACTTCAATATCACTCCCGATGTTGCGATAGTAGAACCTGAGATAGCGGAGACTATGCCGCCGAAGCTTTGCGCAAACACAGGAATGGATGCCTTTACACATGCCACCGAGGCTTTCGTGTCCACGCTTCACTGCGAGTATACGGATCCTCTTGCGCTCCGCGCACTGCAGATCATCAATGAGTATCTTGTGAAGTCCTTCAAGGGTGATAAAGAGGCCAGAGAAAAGATGCATGATGCCCAGTGCCTTGCGGGAATGGCCTTCTCCAATGCACTCTTGGGTATAGTTCATTCTATGGCCCATAAGACAGGGGCGGCTTTCTCGGGAGGGCATATAGTGCACGGTGCGGCAAACGCAATGTACCTTCCCAAGGTGATTGCCTACAATTCAAAGAATCCCGAGGCCCTTCACCGATATGCGGTGATAGCGAGATATATAGGGCTTAAGGGCAATACTGACGAGGAGCTCAAGGACGCTCTCATCGCAAGGATAAGAGAGCTTGACAGGGAGCTGGGAATAGCTCTCTGCATCAAGGATTACGAGGGCGGGATAATTGAAGAGAAGGAATTCCTTGAAAAGCTTCCCGAGGTGGCGAAAAATGCTGTCGGAGACGCCTGCACAGGATCAAACCCCAGAGAGATAACTCCTGAGGTCATGGAGAGGCTTCTTAGGGCATGCTATTACGATGAAGAGGTGGATTTCTGATTTAAGAGATCCATAAAAAATGCAAAAGGAGACAGGGAAAATCTTTTCTCTTGTCTCTTTTTCATATACCGGAAAATCCCTTCCTGAAATCAGTGAATGATATTTGTAAAAGGTGTTGACAGTTTTTTAAAAAAGGGTATACTGAATGGAAGTATACTTTTACATAAAAAGAAAGGTTTATTGAGGCCATGGCGAGCTTGATAGATTTTTTCAAGAGGCAGCCGCCGGGAAGGCTCATCACTCTGGGTTTTGCCGCGGTCATATTTCTGGGAGCACTTTTACTTTTGTCCCCCTTGGCGATAAAGGAGGGGGCCACCGTAACTCCGGTGGACGCTCTGTTTACATCCACCAGTGCGGTTTGTGTTACAGGGCTTATTGCGGTAGACACCGCTGACCATTTCACAGTATTCGGGCAGGCTGTGGTGGCAGGGCTCATACAGATAGGCGGTCTGGGAGTTACCTCGGTAGGAGTGGGATTCGTCCTCGCCGCCGGAAAGCGGGTAGGCATAAGAGGAAGGCTCCTTGTAAAGGAGGCCCTCAATGTGGACAGCTTTAAGGGCATGGTGAGGCTTGTCAGAGCCGTTCTTCTGATGACGCTCTGCTTTGAATGTACAGGAGCGTTCTTGAGCTTTCTTGTGTTTTCAAGGGATTATGAGCCGCTCCATGCACTGTGGATAAGCGTGTTCCATTCTGTGGCGGCCTTCAACAACTCGGGCTTTGACATACTTGGAGGCTTAAGGAACCTTATCCCATATCAGGACAACGTTCTTTTGAACCTTACCACCTGCGGACTCATTATTTTCGGAGGAATAGGCTTTCTGGTAATGCTCGACGTCTCGAGATGCAGGAGATTCAAGACTCTCACCTTACACTCGAAGGTGGTCATCACCACTACGGCGGCGCTTTTGATTGTGGGAACTCTGCTTCTCAAGGCCACTGAGGATATGTCTTGGATGGGGGCCTTCTTCCACAGTGTGTCGGCCCGTACAGCGGGATTTTCCACCTACCCTATAGGGGAGTTGACGAATGCGGGACTTTTCGTGCTGATAATCCTCATGTTTATAGGAGCCTCTCCGGGATCCACGGGAGGCGGTATAAAGACCACCACCTTTTTCGCCCTCATGCAGCAGGTACGATCGGTGTTCTCAAAGAACTACCCAGGAGCCTTTAAGAGGCGCATATCAGACAAGATAATCGATAAGGCCTTCGTGATAACCCTTCTCTCCATGCTGGTGGTGTGTGTGGGGACCTTGATATTATGTATATCAGAGCCTGAGACTGAGTTTATAAAGCTTTTGTTCGAGGTGGTATCAGCCTTCGGCACTGTGGGCTTGTCCACAGGGATCACCCCGGATCTCTCCGACTTCAGCAAGATAGTCATAGTGCTCATAATGTTTACGGGAAGGCTCGGGGCGATGACGCTCCTTTCGATTTGGATAGAGAGGCCTGAGGCGGGCTTCAGATATACAGAGGAATCTGTAACTATAGGATAAAACAGGCAGGTGTATTTTATGAAAAAGAATTTTTCTCAGACTTCCTTCGGAGTCATAGGTTTGGGACGTTTCGGCACAGCTCTCGTAAAGACCCTTTCTCAGGCCGGCAAGGAGGTCATAGCTATCGACAAGGATGAGCAGAAGGTTAAAGCTGTGAGGGGATGCACGGATTTTGCCTTCGTGGCGGACGAGCTGGACAGGGAGACCCTCGAGGCCATCGGAATACAGAACTGCGGTACCGTGGCTGTGTGCATAGGTGAGAAGATGGACGCCAGCATATTGACGACCATGCTTGTTGTGAAGATGGGAGTTCCCCATGTGATCGCAAAGGCTGCAAGCTCGGAGCACGGGGAGGTATTAAAGAGGCTTGGAGCAGATGTGGTATATCCCGAGTCGGATATGGCGGTGCGTATAGGAAAGAGGCTTATATCCGGAAACCTTTTGGACTACATCTCCCTTGACGACGGAGTCGAGGTAAGGCGTATCCGCATAGAGGGAAGCCTTATAGGAGAGTCCATAAGGAGCGCTGACGTCCGCAACAAGTATAAGGTAAACATAATCGCGGTGGAAAAGGACCACAGGACAGACGTGGAATTCTCCCCGGACTATGTGTTTGCAAAGGGGGATATAATAGCTGTTATAGGAAAGGCCTCCAACATAGACAGCTTTGAAAATGTCATAAGAGGAGAATGATATTTAAGTATCGGCTTGTATCTGAAAAAAAACAAAGGCTTTGTTAATGTTTTTACAAAATGCCGGCGGCACTGCTTGAAACAGTGTCGCTTTTTATGTTAAAATATAATCAACTGTGGGCCCTGCATTTCGCGAAGCGCTGCCGGGCCTGAGGATGCGCATAAATCAGGAGGGTATAATAAGATGTATAAGATACTTGAAGCTGAGATGCTGGCCGACAAGATCTATCGCATGGTGGTGGAAGCCCCTTATATCGCGAGATCATGTCAGCCGGGAGAATTCCTTATCACCAAGCTTGATGACAAGGGAGAGAGGATACCCCTTACTATCTGCGATTTCGACAGAGAGAAGGGAACAGTCACCATCATATTCCAGATAGTCGGAGCTTCCACAGAGCGTATGTCATGGCTTAAGGCGGGAGATTCATTTGAGGACGTGGTAGGTCCTCTCGGAAATCCTTCTGACTTTGTGAAGGAGCCCCTTGAGGAAGTCAAGAAGAAGCACTACTGCTTCGTGGCAGGAGGCGTGGGAGCGGCTCCCGTATATCCTCAGGTAAAGTGGTTCCACGAGCACGGTATCGACTGCGACGTTATCCTTGGCACCAGATGCAAGGATACGCTCATCATGGAGAAGGAGCTTGAGTCGGTGGCAACAAATCTTTACGTATGTACCGATGACGGAAGCTACAAGATCCACGGAAATGTCTGCGTGCCCCTTGAGGATCTGGTTAAGAATCAGGGCAAGAAGTACGATGTTGTAGTTGCCATAGGCCCCATGATAATGATGAAGTTCGTATGTCTCCTCACAAAGGAGCTTAACATACCCACCATAGTTTCCATGAACCCTATAATGGTGGACGGAACAGGAATGTGCGGAGCATGCCGTGTACAGGTCGGAGACGAGGTCAAGTTCGCCTGCGTTGACGGACCCGAGTTTGACGGCCACCTTATTGACTGGTCACTTGCCATGAAGCGTATGAACACATACAAGACAGAAGAGGGACGAGCAATGTTAAAGCTTGAAGAGGGAGCTACTCATCACGGCGGATGCGGAAATTGCGGAGGTGACAAATAATGGATGTTTTGCATAAAGTTCCTGTAAGAGAGCAGGATCCAAAGGTCAGAGCTACAAACTTCGAGGAGGTTTGTTACGGTTACAATGAGGAGGAGGCAAAGCTTGAGGCCTCAAGGTGTATAGACTGCAAGAAGCCCCTCTGTGTACAGGGATGTCCCGTATCTATAGATATCCCCGGATTCATCCGCGAGGTGAAGGCCGGAAATTACGAGGAGGCCGCAAAGGTCATAGGACTTTCCTCAGCCCTTCCCGCTATATGCGGACGTGTTTGCCCTCAGGAGACCCAGTGTGAGGGAAAGTGCATAAGAGGCATCAAAGGTGAGCCTATATCCATAGGAAAGCTTGAGAGATTCGTAGCCGATTGGTCGAGAGAGAACAACATCGTTCCCGCTGTAAAGGGAGAGCCCAACGGCAAGAAGGTGGCTGTAGTAGGAGCCGGCCCCGCAGGACTTACCTGCGCCGGAGACTTGGCAAAGCTCGGTTACGACGTGACGATATTTGAGGCTCTTCATCAGCCCGGAGGAGTTCTTGTCTACGGTATCCCCGAGTTCCGTCTTCCCAAGGAGAAGGTGGTTGCTCACGAGGTAGAGCTCGTAAAGAACCTCGGAGTGAAGATAGAGTGCAATGTAATTATCGGAAAGTCCATCACTATAGATGAGCTCCTTAACGAGGAGGGCTTCGACGCCGTATTCATCGGCTCGGGAGCAGGACTTCCCAAGTTCATGGGCATACCCGGAGAGAATGCAAACGGAGTATTCTCCGCAAACGAGTTCCTCACAAGAAACAACCTCATGAAGGCCTTCAAGGATTACGACACACCTATCATGAGAGCAAAGAAGGTAGTAGTTGTGGGCGGCGGAAACGTTGCTATGGATGCCGCCAGAACAGCTTTGAGGCTCGGTGCAGAGACTCATATCGTTTACAGACGTTCCGAGGCTGAGCTTCCCGCCAGAGTGGAGGAGGTTCACCACGCCAAGGAGGAGGGAGTTATCTTCGATCTCCTTCAGAATCCCGTGGAGATCCTTGTGGACGAGAATGACTGGGTAAAGGGCGTCAAGCTCGTAAAGATGGAGCTTGGAGAGCCTGATGCCTCAGGAAGAAGGAGACCCAAGGAGATACCCGGATCGGAGTACGTGGTAGACTGTGATGCTGTCATCATGTCTCTGGGAACATCGCCCAACCCTCTCATCTCATCTACCACCAAGGGGCTTGAGATAAACGGACACAAGTGTATAATTGCAGAGGAGTCCACAGGAAAGACCACCAAGGACGGCGTTTACGCAGGAGGAGATGCAGTCACAGGTGCGGCTACCGTTATCCTTGCCATGGAGGCCGGAAAGGCGGGAGCCAAGGGTATCCACGAGTACCTTTCAAAGTAACCGGTATTACCTGACAAAAGAATAGTTACAGTTCATAGGGGCGTCGATCCGAAGCAGTCGGAGCGACGTCCTTTTTGTATGCTCAAATCCTATGTTTAAATCCGGGTTATAAAAAAACGGACAGCCTGATTGCTGTGTGTTAAGAAAACTGACAGAATCAGAAAGGAAGCGTAATAATATCAAAAAAATAACGCATTTGTGAAAAATATATCATAAATAGCGTTATTTTTTATTTAAAATAGTGCAATTTATACATGAGAATGATATATTGTATTCAGATAAATGCAATTAATATGAGAAAGGGGGATATTTAGGTGAAATATATTATTGCTGAATCTGTGGATGACGTGCTCAAGGCCTTTTCGGAGACCGAAGGAAAGGCAATGGTGCTTGCAGGAGGAACCGATCTGGTTTTGGATGCGGAATCCGGCAAGAAGCCTTCAGACGCATGGATCGATATAATGCGCATACCTGAATTGAGAGAGATCAAAAAGGAGGGTGACCGGATCATAATAGGTTCCGCTGTGACCCTCACGGAGATAGCCCGGTCGGAGCTCATAAAGAAGTACTATCCTTCTCTTGCAAAGGGTGCAGGAACCGTGGGATCCCTGCAGATAAGAAATGCGGCCACCCTCACCGGAAATATCATAAGCGCGCAGCCCGCTGCAGACGCGGCTATGGCCCTGGCGCCTCTTGATCCCGAGATCGTTGTTGTGAGCAATGAGGGAGAGAAGATCCTCAACATGGAGGAGGCCTACGCAGGCTTCGGAAAGAGCGCCATAGACAGCTCAAAGGAGCTGGTAAAGGAAGTGAGGATAAGGATACCCGAGGAGAATGAGAAGGCATCATTTATACGCCTTGAGCTCAGAAAATCTCTATCTCTTCCCATGCTTAACGCTGCGGCTATGGCAAAGGTGGAGAACGGAGTAATAAAGTACATAAGGATAACTATGGCTCCCGTAGGCGTAGGCCCCAAGAGAGCGAGAGCTGCGGAGGAATTCCTCACAGGAAAAGAACTCAACGAGGCAAACGCCGGGGAAGCAGGGCAGCTTGCCTTGAAGGATGCGAATCCCAGAAGCAATCCGCTTAGAGGAAGTAAGGAGTACAGGGAGGCGACGCTTCCTGTCATAGTAGAGAGAGCTGTAATGGAAGTTGGAGCACAGCTCGGGCTCGCTTAAATACAAAAATTTCAGAGACAGGGGGATAGAAATGTCAGAGATATTAAAATGTATCATAAATGATGAAGAGATAGAAGCCTGCGTTGATCCCGAAATGAGGCTGGTGGATTTCATAAGAGAGAGGATGCATCTTACGGGAACGAAGATAGGCTGTAAAAAGGGTGAGTGCGGAGCCTGCACCATAATCATGGACGGCAACGCCGTAAACTCCTGCCTTCTTCCTGTTATGAGGGCTGAGGGCACAGTGATACAGACCATAGAGGGAGTGGAGAAGGACGGAAGGCTCCATGTGATCCAAGAGGAATTCATAAACAAGGGAGCCATACAGTGCGGATTCTGCACTCCGGGAATGATAATGTCTTCAAAGGCGCTGCTTGATAAGAACCCTTCGCCTACAACAGACGAGGTAAAGGAAGCCCTTGGTGGAAATATTTGCAGATGCACAGGCTACAAGAAGATAGAGGAGGCTGTGATGTCTGCGGCAAAGCGCTTGAGAGAGGAGGCATAGAATGGAGAAATATGTAGGAAAAGATATACCGAGAAATGACGGTTATGACAAGGCTACAGGAAGAGGCCTGTTCACACATGATATCTTTCTGCCCCATATGCTTTATGCCAAGGTTCTGAGAAGCCCCTATGCTCATGCAAGGGTAGTATCCATAGATACCTCGGAGGCGGAGAAGATGAAGGGTGTAAGGGCGGTCTGCACCTTTGAGAACACTACCTCAAAGCTTTTTAACACTTCCGCGACCATGGTCACGACAAATCCCGGCGCGGAGCCCGTGAGGGATCAGACTGTATTTACCGGAGAGCCCAAATACATAGGAGATGAGATAGCGGCTGTGGCTGCGGACACGGAGAAGATAGCCGAGGAGGCTGTCAAGAAGATAAAGGTGGAATATGAGGAGCTTCCCTATGTCCTCGATCCCCTTGAGGCTATAAAGGAGGATGCTCCTGATGTACAGCCGGAGCTTTCTCACAAGAAAAATATCTGCGGAGAGGTCATAGAGATAAACTTCGGAGATGTAAACAAGGGCTTTGAGGACGCTGAGGTCGTGGTGGACGCCTTTGTAAAGCTCCCCAGAGTAAAACAGGCCCAGATGGAGACCCACGCTGCGGTGGCAAGCTACAAGTCCGACGGCACCTTGGAGGTATACTCCACCACACAGACACCCCATCCCACAAAGATGATAATCGCATATACCTTTGATCTTCCGGAGAGCAAGGTCCATGTGAAGAATCCTCCCTATGTAGGCGGAGGCTTCGGAGTAAGGATAGGTATAAGCGGAAAGGCCGAGATGATAGCCACGGCCCTCACTATGAGGGCAAAGAGGCCTGTAAAATTCGTGTATACAAGAGCAGAGGATTTCCTCTACAGCGACACAAGGCATGGCGGATATCTCAAGGGAAGGCTCGGAGCGAAGAAGGACGGAACCTTCGTGGCTCTCGACACTACAGCATGGCTCAATACAGGCGCGTATGCGACCTTCGGAGTAGAGCTTCTCGGAGTTTGCGGAGCCTGCGGAACAGCGGGAACTTATCATGTGCCCAACCTTCACTATTCAGGCTATCCTGTATACACCAATCAGGAGACAGCGGGAGCCTTCAGAGGCTTCGGAACTCCTCAGGGAACCTTCATAGTAGAGACTCTTGTGGATGCCATGGCCAAAAAGCTTGACATGGATCCCATAGAGCTTAGGAAGATGAACACTATGAGGGAGACTGATGACAACTGGTTCCCCTTCAGCCTCGGTTCCATAGGCGTAAATGAGTGCCTTGACAAGGCTGCCGCAGAGATAGGCTGGAAGGAGAAGAGAGGCAAGTGCAAGGAGGGAAAGATAAGGCGAGGCGTAGGTATTGCCTGCGGAACTCATGTAAGTAACGCCGCTCCTTTTTGTGTTGACTACAATGCCGTTACTTTGAGGATAGAGCAGGACGGTTCCATGGTGGTTCAGTCGGGAATCCCCGAGATAGGACCCGGCTCCACAACAGCTCTCCTTCAGGTCACAGCTGACGAGATGGGAATAGACTTTGATAAGATCACCATGCAGTTCGGCGATACCAAGGCCGGTCCCTTCGATATAGGAAGCCATGCTACCCGTACACTATACACAGTCAGCCAGGTAATAGACAAGGCTGCAAAGAAGCTTAAGGCGGATATCTTTGACTATACTGCCGAGCTCATGAAGATGGACAGAGAAGGCATGTACATGGAGGGCGGAGAGATAATCTCCGGAGACAAGAAGGTGGCCTTGAAGGATCTGGCATATGAGGCTCACCTCAGAGGAAAGCAGTTCATAGAGTCGGACAGCATGGTCCCCCCCAACTCCCTTCCTTGGTACGCTCAGGCCGCAGAGGTGGAGGTCGACATGGAGACAGGTATGGTCAAGGTCCTCAAGGTCGCAGCGGCTCACGACGTAGGAAAGGCTGTAAATCCCAGACTGGCAGAAGGCCAGATCGAGGGAGGCGTCATTCAGGGTGTAGGATATGCCTGCCGTGAGGAGATGACCTATGTGGACGGAAAGGGCTTCTACAACAGCGGCTTCCACAACTACATGCTTCCCACTGCCGACGATGTTCCCGAGGTGGTATCCATTCTTGTGGAGAGCAAGGACCCCAAGGGTATTTACGGAATCAAGGGAATAGGAGAGGTTGGCGTCTGCCCTACAGCTCCCGCCATAGTATCAGCGGTGGAGGATGCAACAGGCATAAGATTCCACGAGATACCTATGACTCCCGGAAGAGTTCTTAAATCCATAAAAGAGAAGGAAAAGGAGAATGCATAAATTGTCCGCCGGGCCTTAACCGGAAAACGGACGGAATGCGCCTGCGTGTTGAAATAAGCACAAATAAATGTTAGTATAAAAAGCAGCTCACCGAAAAATATATGTGAGTTGCTTTTTTTGACTGAAAAAATATTTTAAACAAGAGGTGCAGCATGACAGGGGAGCAGGCGGAAAAGAAAAAAACTTTGAATCTTTTGGAGGGGGCCATACTTCCCGCTCTGTCAAAGCTGGCGATCCCCATAATGGCCACCGCTTTCGTGCAGATGGCCTACAATCTCACGGACATGGCTTGGATAGGCTTTTTAGGGAGCGGGCCTGTTGCGGCGGTGGGAGCCGCGGGAATGTTCACATGGTTTGCTCAAGGTCTCGTCAACATAGCGAGGATGGGAGGCCAAGTGATGGTGGCCCAATCTGTGGGAGCGGGTAAGGAAGAGGACGCGAAGATATTCCTTTCGGGAAGCATAAGGCTTACGGTATTCCTTGCCGCAGCCTTCGCATCGGTATGTCTCCTTGCGGCTCCGACCCTCATAAGCTTTTTTAATCTGAACAGTGAGACTACAGTAAGAGAGGCTGTGGTATATATGAGGATCACCTGCGGCCTTATAATCTTTCCCTTCCTCAATCAGACACTTACGGGAATATACACCTCCGTCGGTGACTCAAAGACTCCGTTTTTTGCAAACTGCATAGGACTTATCGGGAACATGATATTCGACCCTATCCTTATATTCGGTATAGGTCCCTTCCCCAAGATGGGTGTGGCGGGAGCTGCCGCCGCAACAGTCGGAGCTCAGGCGGTGGTCACGACTGTGCTGATATCAATGCGAAGGAGAAGCGGGAGCCCGGTGTTTGAAAATATAGGCCTACTCAGGACGATACCGGGAAGCTATATGCAGAGGATAACAAAAATAGGGTTCCCCTCCTCAGTGCAGACCATGGTCTACAGCAGTATTTCAATGGTGCTCACGAGAATGGCGGCATCTTGGGGAGACACAGCTATCGCCGTTCAGAGAGTGGGCTCTCAGATAGAGTCTCTGGCATGGATGACCGGGGAGGGCTTCGGCTCGGCGGTAAATGCATTTGTGGCTCAAAATCTCGGAGCAGGAAATTTCAAGAGGATAAAAAGCTGCTACAGATCCTCCCTCTTTATAATGTTCATATGGGGAAGCCTGTCCACGGCAGTCCTCTATTTCGGGGCTGAGCCTTTATTCAAGCTTTTTATACACGAACCTGAGATAGTTCCGGAGGGCATCAACTATCTGAGGATAATATCCTACGGTGAAATGTTTATGTGCCTTGAGCTTATGACGGTGGGAGCTCTGTCGGGACTGGGAAGGACAGGCGTATGCTCAATAATAAGCATGAGTCTCACCGGAGCCAGAATACCGATAGCAATGATACTTAGTTCCACAGCCCTCATGTTAAGTGGGATATGGTGGGCCTTCACAGTGTCCAGCATCATAAAAGGAATAGCCTTTACGGCGGCATTTCTCATTATATTTAAGAGGATGGAGAAAAAATATTCCTTATCGTAAGGTTAAATTAATAAATGCGGCATAGGGGATATGTTAAAATAGAGGAGAAATTATGGCTATAGATAACGATTGGCTGGAGCCTCTTGCGGAGGAATTTAAAAAGCCCTATTACAGGGAGCTTTACAAGACGGTGAAGCGGGAATATGAGACAGGGAGAGTATATCCTGAGAGCTCGGACATTTTCAGCGCCTTTGAACTCACTCCCCTTCACAAGGTGAAGGCTGTGATATTGGGGCAGGATCCATATCACAATTACGGGCAGGCCCACGGGCTCTCCTTCTCGGTGAAGCCGGGCGTCTCCGTTCCACCCTCCCTGCAAAACATTTACAAGGAGCTTCACGACGATCTGGGGACCTATATCCCTGACAACGGATTTCTTGAGAAGTGGGCGAAGCAGGGAGTCCTGATGCTGAACACCGTCCTGACGGTGAGGGCTCATAAGCCTCTCAGCCACAGGAATATAGGATGGGAGCAGTTTACGGACGCCGCCATAAGGGCGGTGGAGAGAGAGGACAGGCCCATAGTATTCATGCTGTGGGGGAGAGCCGCCAAGGAGAAGGCCTCAATGCTCAAAAACCCCCGCCATCTCATACTCACAGCCGCTCACCCCAGCCCCTATTCGGCCAATTCGGGCTTCTTCGGATGCAGGCATTTCAGCCGTTGCAATGAGTTCTTGAAGAAGAACGGGGTGGAGCCTATTGACTGGCAAATCGAAGATATTCAAAATACTTTTAAATTTGGAGAATAATTATGGATATAATCGAAATATTTAAAATAATTGTCTACGGACTCGTGGAGGGATATACGGAATGGTTGCCCATAAGCAGTACCGGGCACCTCATACTTTTGGAGGAGCTCATTCCCCTCGACCAGCCGGAGAGCTTTGTGTCGGTGTTCAGGGTAGTGATACAGCTGGGAGCCATACTTGCGGTGGTCGTGATGTTTTGGAACAAGCTCTGGCCCTTTTTCAGAGCAGGCAGAGAGGTGTACCAAAATCCCAATGAGGAGGCGATAGGCCCTGTGGGCATAAAGATAGATACCCTTGCCCTCTGGATAAAGATCGTAATAGCATGTCTGCCGGCGGCCATAGTGGGTATCCCTCTTGATGATTTTCTGGACGCTCATCTCTACAATGCCCCGGTGGTGGCCATGATGCTCATAGTTTACGGAGTCATCTTCATATGGATAGAGAGAAGGAACCGGTCCGTTGTGTTCCCTGTGGACAGGTTATCAAGGATAGACCTTAAAACAGCTCTGTTCATAGGACTCTTTCAGTGCCTCTCCCTGATCCCCGGGACCTCAAGGTCAGGCGCTACCATAATAGGCGCCATGCTTCTGGGATGTTCAAGAACTGTGGCCGCGGAGTTTTCATTTTTCTTGGGGATCCCCGTCATGTTCGGGGCAAGCCTCATAAAGATGCTGGGCTACGGCTTCGGATTCACAGGTGAACAGTGGATCATTCTCATTTTGGGTATGCTTGTATCCTTTGCGGTAGCCCTTTATGCGGTAAAATTCCTTATGGATTATGTGAGAAATCACGACTTTGCCGTATTCGGTTATTACAGGATAGTCCTCGGAATAATAGTCCTCCTGTGCTTCGGGATAGGTTCCCTTGTGGGGGCCTGATCCTTTCCGGGAGACCTTGAGACGGAAGATTTGGAAAGGAAAGACGTTCAGATGAAGGTGTGTATAGGCCTTTCAGGAGGAGTGGATTCCTCCGTCGCCGCAGGCCTCCTTCTTGAAAGAGGCTTAGAACTCATAGGCTGTACCATGAGGACCTATGATACCGACAGGGCCCGAAGAGAGCTGGAGGACGCTCGGGCTGTGGCGGATAAACTGGGGATACCTTTTTATGTGGAGGACATGAGGGAGGAATTCCGGAGAGAGGTGACGGATTATTTCGCCGCCGAATACAGCAGAGGACGCACCCCCAATCCCTGCCTCGTCTGTAACAGAAAGGTAAAATGGGAGGCTCTTATGGCCTGTGCCGATAGACACGGGGCCGAGATGGTGGCTACAGGCCACTATGCAAGGCTCTCTTACGATGAGGGCTCGGGGCGTTATGCCGTTAGGAAGGCTGTCACAAAGGAGAAGGATCAGAGCTACGCCCTCTTTAATCTTAAGCAAGAGCAGCTTGCAAGGACGATACTTCCCATAGGCGAGTATTCAAAGGACGAGGTCAGAGCCATGGCCCGCAGTGCGGGGCTTTTGACAGCGGACAAGCCTGACTCGCAGGAGATCTGCTTCATCCCCGACAAGGATTATGCCGGATTTATAGAGAGATATCTGGGAATAGATACTCACAGCGAGGGAAACTATGTGGATGAGGAAGGCCGGATCTTGGGAAGGCATAAGGGGATAATCAACTATACGATAGGCCAGAGGAAGGGCCTTGGAATAGCCCTCGGAAAGCGGACCTTCGTAAAGGAGATAAGGCCCTGTGAAAACGAGGTGGTCCTTGCCGACGGAGACAAGGTCTGGAAAGACGAGCTTTTCTTTTCTGATTTCAACGGTCAGCTTGCAACAGAGAAGGATCTTGAGAAGGGCCTTCGAGCTCAGGTAAAGATAAGATATTCGGACAAGGGAAGCTCCGGCACAGTCACAGAGGAAGGCGTGTCAAAGGACGGAAGGGTTATATACAGAATCAAATTTGAATCCCCTGTAAGGGCTGTGACTCCCGGACAGGGTGTGGTGATGTACGACGACAGTGAGAGGATACTCGGTGGAGGCATAATTTTGTGAGCCTCCCTGAAAATATAAAGAAATGGAGAAAGCTATGTCAATATCAAAGAGAAGCCGGAGTTTGAGGAGGGCGGCACTGCCCTTTACAGCGCTTATGCTGTCTCTCTCATCCTGCGGAACATACACTGTAATAGGGGAGACGGGTGTGGTGCAGGAGCCTGCGACATCCGCAGAGCCCGCAATGACGGAGGGGACCGTGCAACAGACGGAGGCCGCTTCGGAGGCGCCGGAGACCACAGCGGCCCCTGAATTTGAGAACAGGGACGAGACGGTCTATATCATCGGAGAAAATATAAACGTAAGGACAGCTCCCTATATAGTAGCAGGGGAGAACTCCAATATAGCCTTTTCGGCAAATACAGGGGATGAATTCAGAAGGACAGGCTACAGCGACAGCTTTTCAAGAGTTGAGAGAGAAGGGGAGATCTACTACATATCCTCCGATTATCTCTCCAAGGAAAAGCCTGAGATACCCGAGAGCGAAGCCGCTTCGGAGGAGATCGCAGCGTCTTATGAAAACGGAGCGGAGATAGGCCTTGATCCGAGTTGGACCTATGCGGATTTTTCAGTCATCAATTCAGGAAAAGCCGTGCTGTACAAGGCTACAGGCAACTCCAAGGGCATAACCGTAGCGGTAAACGCGGGACACGGCACAAAGGGAGGCTCCTCAGTGAAGACTTGGTGCCATCCGGATAAGACCCCCAAGGTCACAGGAGGTACTACTGCGGCAGGAAGCACTAAAGCCGTCGCCGTATCAGGAGGAATGACCTTTTCCGACGGAACACCTGAGGCCACAGTGACCTTAAAGGCCGCAAAGCTTTTAAAAGACAAGCTTCTGGCTGCGGGCTATGATGTTTTGATGCTCAGAGACGGGGAGGACGTGCAGCTGGACAACGTGGCCAGAACAGTTATAGCCAACAACATGGCTGACTGCCACATAGCTCTCCACTGGGACGGCGACGGGCTGTCCTCGGACAAGGGATGCTTTTACATGTCCACTCCGGAGGGGCTTAAGGGAATGGAGCCTGTGGCATCGAACTGGCAGAAGCACCATGCTCTCGGAGACAGTCTGATATCAGGGCTTTCGGCTCAGGGACTTAAGATATGGGGTTCAAATCCCCTGCCAATGGATCTCACCCAGACCTCGTTTTCTACTGTGGCCTCTGTGGATATAGAGCTGGGGAACCAGGCGTCGGACCATTCCGACGCAAAGCTTCAGACCCTTACAGACGGTCTCCTTGCAGGGATAAACATTTACTTCGGACAATAATCGAACGCTTTTCCGGCGTCCGGGGAGTATTTCCGGACATATAAGAGACCGCCTGTTTCCGGACCGGGTGAGGCTGATGTGTTAAACTTGATATTAAGAGGAAAACCGGAAAAATAAAAGGATCAGGAGGTCAAATATGGTTAAGTTCAATTACGTTATAACAGACGAGGTGGGTATCCACGCAAGGCCCGCAGGCCTTCTTGTGAAGGCGGCTCAGCAGCTTTCGGGAAAGGTGACTGTGACAAAGGGAGAAAAGAGCGGAGATGCAAAGAAGATATTTTCCTTGATGGGGCTCTGTGTAAAAAAGGGCGATGAGGTCACAGTGACCGTTGAGGGTGAAAACGAAGCCGCTGAGGCACAGAGCTTGGAACAGTTCTTTAAGGAGAACCTTTGATCGGAAGGGCGCAAGGTGAATTCCATGATCAAATTACAGGGAAAGACTGTTTTCGCGGGGATAGCCATAGGCCCCGCCGCAGTCCTTGAAAAAAAGGACTCCCCGGTCAAGAGGGAGCATGTAGACAACGTGGAGGCTGAACTTCTGAGACTGGAGCAGGCTCGCGAGAGAGTGCTTTTAGAGCTCGCCGAGCTGTATGAGAGAGCTCTCTCACAGGTGGGAGAGTCGGGAGCCGAGGTGTTCGGCGTGCATCAGATGATGCTGGAGGACGAGGATTACAGCGGATCCATAAAAAATATCATTGAGAGTGAAAAGGTAAATGCGGAGTACGCGGCGGCTGTCACGGGGGACAATTTCTCCGAGATGTTTGAGTCCATGGACGACGAGTACATGAAGGCAAGGGCCGCAGACATAAAGGATATAACGGAGAGGCTTATAAAAACTCTCTCGGGGAAAAAAAGCTCTGTGGAGACAGGAGATGTGGCTTCCGTCATAATAGCGGAGGACCTTACACCCGGGGAGACTGTCCAGTTGGACAAGTCAAAGGTTTTGGCCTTCGTCGCATGGTACGGCTCCACAAACTCATGCGCCGCCATACTTGCAAGGACTTTGAACGTACCCGCCCTCATAGGAGTGGATTACCCGGAGGACATAGACAAAAAGCCGGTCATAGTTGACGGGAACGAAGGTGCGTTGTATATTGATCCGGATGAGGAGACCATAAAAAAATATGAGAGCCTCAAAGAGGCGGAGAAAGCCAAAAAACAGATGCTCGCAGAGCTCAAGGGAAAGCCTACGGAGACCCGGGGAGGCCGCAGGATAAAACTCTACGCCAATATAGGCGGGGTGTCGGATGTGGCCTATGCGCTTCAAAACGACGCCGAGGGCATAGGGCTTTTCAGGAGCGAGTTTCTGTATCTTTCAAAGGAGGATTACCCGGACGAGGAGGAGCAGTTTCAGGTCTACAAGATCGTCCTCCAAAATATGGCGGGCAAAAAGGTGATAATAAGGACCCTTGATATAGGGGCGGACAAAAAGATAGATTATTTCAAGCTGGACGAGGAGGAGAACCCCGCCATGGGATTCAGGGCCATAAGGATATGCCTTGAGATGCCCGAGATATTCAAGACTCAGCTGAGAGCCATATTCAGAGCCGGAGTTTACGGCAATGCGGCTGTGATGTACCCCATGATCATCTCCGTGGAGGAGCTGAGGGAGATAAAAAGCATCGTTGAGGAGGTAAAGGCCGAGCTCTCGGAGCAGGGCATACCTTTTAAGCCTGATATAGAGCAGGGGATAATGATAGAGACTCCCGCTGCAGTGATGATAAGCGATCTTTTGGCCAAGGAGGCGGACTTCTTCAGTATAGGGACAAACGATCTCACACAGTACACGCTGGCTATAGACAGGCAGAACTCAAAGATTGACAGATTTTATGATCCCCACCATGAAGCGGTGCTTAGGATGATAGAGACTGTTGTTAAAAACGCCCACGCCGAAGGGATATGGGCGGGTATCTGCGGAGAGCTGGGGGCTGATGTCTCTCTCACGGAGAGATTTGTGGAGATGGGAGTGGATGAACTCTCGGTATCGCCGACCTTTATACTTCCCATAAGGAAGATAATAAGGAATATAGAATGATTTTTAAGAGGAGAAATTTATGAAAAAGAAAATGATGGCAATGCTCATTGCGGTTGTTGCGATTTCAGCCGCAGCATGCTCAAAGCCTGCGGAGGAGACTACCGCTGCGGCAGAGACCGAGGCTGTGACAGAGGCAGTGACCGAAGGGGAAACTGAGGCGGAGCCTTCAGAGGAGACCGAGGAGAGCTCAGAGGATGCAACTGACAATGCGGAAGCCGAGGATACAGAGCTTGCGGCAGAGACGGCAAAGGTGCTCGCCAAGGCTCTTCAGGAGGATATAGACGAGATAAGCGCCGAGGATCTTGCTATAGTCATGGCTTACCCCTGCTATGTGGGAGTGGGCAAGGACGGTGAGACGGTAGACAGCGAGGAGGAGTTCCTTGCGATAGACCCCTCTCAGTACCTCACAGACGGACTCAAGGAGGCCATAAAGGCTGCAGATATAGACAGCCTTGAGTGGACTGAGGCCGGAATAGTGGTGGGAGCTCCCGAAGGAACCCCCAATGTGATCTTCGGACTCTCCGAGGAGGGAACAGTAGGAATAACGGGAATAAATCCTTGATAGTAAAGGAAGACAGAATAATTAAAAGAAAACAAGCCTCCTTTCGGATCGACTTGCCGAAAGGAGGCTTGTTTGGCTGTAAACGAGGAAAGTTCTGTAACTCTCCGGACTTGCCCTACTCGTTTATCACATCTATCTGGCACATTTTCATGGCCTCAAGAGCATTCCTGTGGCTTGCGGGAGTCACTCCCGCGCAGAGGGAGGCGTCAACTGCTATCCTTTTCTCCGGGAAGTAGGTCTTTAAGAGGAGGGCGTTTGTGATCACGCATATGTCGGTGCAGAGGCCTATGAGCTCCATCTCTTCACAGCGCTGGACCGCAAGGGGCAGAGCCGCGCAGCCGAAGGTGGGCTTTTCCAATACCTTGTCTTTATCCGAGGCATAGGGCTTCAGACAGTCGGCGAGCTCGTGCCCCCAGGTGCCCTTTATGCAGTGGCGAACAGGAAGCTTTTTCCCCTCCTGAGTTGACATGTAGTTCTCCCCGTGGGTGTCCATGGTAAAGAGTACCTTGTCGCCGGCCGCTAATGCCTTTTCGATCCTCTCCTTTACCTTGGGAACTATGCTTACGGCCTCGGAGGTCCCGAGGGAGCCGTCGATAAAGTCGTTCTGCATGTCTATAACTATCAAAACCTTGTCGCTCATTTCTATGCCTCCGTAAATATTTATGTTTTTATAAAATATATATCATATGCCGGGGGATTTTTCAAATTTCAATAAATAAATTGTCCTTATAAATATTCTTGCAGTATAGAATAAGGAGAAGTATTATATTTAGGTAAATATCCGATATGGACGGGAGATTTTTATGATACTTGCTATAGATATGGGAAACTCCAATATAAAGATAGGCGTTGTCTCGGAAAACAAGATAATCGAGGAGAGAGTCACCACCTCCATTGACAAGACCAGCATGGAGTATGCCATGGACATACTGGCCGTGCTCGATTTTCACGGAATAGAAAAGGGGGATTTAGAGGGGGCCGTCATATCGTCTGTTGTGCCTCCGCTTACGGGAGTGATAAGCTCTGCCGTGAGGAAGGTGTTGGGGAAGACTCCCCTTTTGGTATCACACAAACTTAAAATGGACATAAGCCTTGAGAGGATGCTCTATCCGGAGAAGGTGGGGGCTGATCTCATAGTGGGGGCCCAGGCGGCATGGTCGGGCTTTAAGGCCCCTGTGATAATCATAAATATGGGAACTGCGACCACCATCACAGTGGTGAACGGAGCGGGGCGGTATCTTGGGGGAGCTATCCTTCCCGGCCTCAGGGTATCTCTCAATTCCCTCTCGACAAAGACGGCGCAGCTTCCCTCCATAAGCCTTGAGCCTCCCGGCAAAGCCATAGCGAACAATACTGTTGACAGCATGAGGAGCGGCATATTATATGGAAACGCCGGACAGATAGACGGCATAATAGACAGGATGGAGGAGGAGCTGGGCGAGAGCTGCAGCATAGTTGCGACGGGAGGCCTTGCCGGCTTTGTGGTGCCTCTCTGCAGACATGATATAGTCCTCGACAAAAAGCTTCTTATGAGAGGGCTTTGGGAGCTGTATAAGCTTAATAAGTAAAATACGAAAGCCGCAATTCACAGACAAAAGAGAACCGGAAAGATGATAAAAAGGAGGAGAGACATGCTTTCAGGCAAGAAGGTGATAATAGGAGTGAGCGGAGGAATAGCCGCCTACAAGACGGCCTCTCTGGTGTCGGCGCTCAAGCAGGCGGGAGCAGACGTTTATGTGCTGATGACGAAGAACGCGGAGAAGTTCGTGGGAAGGATGACCTTCGAGGCCCTGTCAGGCCACAGGGTGATAACAGATACCTTTGACTCGGAGGAGTATATCATCCCCCATATCGCTCTGGCAAAGACGGCAGACCTGTTTATGGTGGCCCCTGCCACCGCGGATGTGACGGCAAAGCTTGCAAACGGCATAGCGGACGATGCCCTCACCTCGACCTTTATAGCCTCGGACTGCGTAAAAGCGGTGGTGCCCGCCATGAACGTAAAGATGTACGAAAACCCCGCCACTCAGGAGAATATCGCAAAGCTTAAGTCCCATGGAGTAAGGGTCCTTGAGCCTGACACGGGACATCTGGCCGAGGGTATATCCGCGAAGGGCAAGATGCCGGAGCCCTCGATACTATACAGATATATAGAATACCTCATATCCTACGGCAGAGATCTTGAGGGAAAGAAGATAGTCATAACGGCAGGACCTACAAGGGAGAGCTTGGATCCCGTGAGATTCATAACGAACAGATCCACCGGAAAGATGGGGTATGCGCTGGCAAAGGTTGCGGCGGCCAGGGGAGCGGAAACAGTACTCATAAGCGGCAGGGTAAACGAGCTCTCCGACAATGTGACAAACTCCGTACTCATCGGTGAGAAGTCCGTCGACGGGGTGATCACGCCCATAGGAGTTAAAAAGATCGAGGTGGAGAGTGCTGAGGATATGTTCAAGGCCGTAAAGGCTGAGTACAAGGATGCGGACTGCATGATAATGGCAGCCGCCGTTGCGGATTTCAGGCCCGACACCGTGGCAAAGGACAAGATAAAGAAAAGCGAGCTTTCGGAGGGCGCAAAGGGCTCGGAAGGCAATGACATAAGCCTTCAGCTGGAGAGGACCGAGGACATCCTTTTGTGGCTCGGAAAGCACAAAAAGAAGGACCTGAAGCTGGTGGGCTTTTCCATGGAGACGAGGGATCTCATTGAAAACTCGGAGAAAAAGCTCAGAGAAAAGAACGCGGACATGATAATAGCGAACAGCTTAAAGAAGAAGGGCGCGGGCTTCGGCACGGACACAAATATCATAACTATTATAAAGGAAGGTGAGATAACCGAGCTTCCTCTGATGACCAAGGAGGAGGCCGCCTTGGAGATACTTGACGAGATCTTCGGATAACAAAGGTCTATTCTAAAGATAATTTATTGACACCAAAGCCCTGAAATGTTATATTTTTGTTAAAATGAAGTAAACTTTAGGTTAAGCAAACGGGCGGGAGGAAAATTGAAATCTTGAGATGCGATTCTTATGATTAAATCAAGCAGCAGAGATTTTGGTTTCTACCGCCTTATTTTCGTGTTTAAAAATCGACAAAGGAGCTTGTATGCTTTCATTTTCCGAATTTTTTGCAGAGGTCATCTCAAACCCGATCCTCATGATAACAGTTGCTCTGACTCTGGGAGTCATATTCGTCAACGGATGGACTGATGCTCCAAACGCCATAGCCACCTGTGTGACTACGCGCTGTATGAGGGCAAAGAGCGCCATAATAATGAGCGCCATATTCAATTTCGCCGGAGTTCTCGTCATGACGAGGATAAACAGCTCCGTCGCCTCCACCATAAGCAACATGGTGGATTTCGGAGGAGACACCAACACAGCTCTCATTGCCCTGTGTGCGGCCCTTTTTTCCATAGTGGTATACAGTGTGGGGGCCTCACAGTTTGGCATCCCCACCAGTGAGAGCCACAGCCTCATAGCAGGACTCACGGGAGCGGCCCTTGCCACCAACAACGGATTTCAGGGCATCAATTTCAACGAGTGGGTAAAGGTCCTCTATGGGCTGGTGCTCAGCCTTGCGCTTGGCTTTTTCATGGGCTGGGCCATATGCAGAGTCATAATGATACTTTTTACGGCGGTGGACAGGCGAAAGGCCAACGACTTTTTCAAGCCGGCCCAGATATTCGGAGCGGCCTTCATGAGCTTCATGCACGGAGCTCAGGACGGACAGAAGTTTATAGGAGTTCTGTTTTTGGGCCTTGCCTTCTGCAATGGCCAGAGCAGCGTACAGGGAATGACCATACCGGTCTGGCTCATGATACTGTGCAGTATCGTCATGGGCCTGGGTACCAGCGTGGGAGGAGAGAAGATAATCAAGTCCGTGGGTATGGACATGGTAAAGCTTGAAAAGTATCAGGGCTTTTCCGCGGACCTTGCGGGAGCCATATGTCTGCTTCTTTCAAGCGTCTTCGGAATACCCGTATCCACCACCCACACGAAGACCAGTGCCATAATGGGCGTGGGGGCGGTAAAGCGCATATCGGCTATAAATTTCGGAGTTGTAAAGGATATGATGCTCACATGGATATTCACCTTCCCGGGCTGTGGGCTTATAAGCTATATAATGGCGAAGATATTCATGATACTGTTTTAGTCATTTAATAATATTTGGAGGATAAGGAAATGTCAAAAAAGCAAGACGCATATTATTTCAATAACTTTGTAGTCTGCGCCGAGGAATCCCTTAGAGCCGCGAAGATGCTCAAAGACGTGCTTGAAAACTTCAAGCCCGAGGATCTTTCGGGACATCTCGATGAGATACACAAGATAGAAAACAGCGCCGATATGAAGAAGCACGAGATGCTCGATAAGCTGGCAAAGGAGTTCATTCCTCCCATAGAGAGAGAGGATATAGTGCTCTTAAGCCAGGATATAGACGATATCACCGACAAGGTGGAGGACGTTCTCATGAGAGTCTACACCAACAACGTGGATTCCATAGAGCCCGACGCCCTTAAGATGACGGACGTTGTCATAAAGTGCTGCGAGGGGGTTGTGGGACTCCTTCGCGAATTCGCCGACTTCAAGCATTCAAAGGATCTCAAAAACCTCATCATTCAGATAAACGATCTGGAGGAGAAATCAGACAGGCTCTTCATTGACAGCATGAGAAGGCTCCACACGGAGAGCAGCGATCCTCTTCACATAATAGCATGGAGAGAGATATACGCTTACCTTGAGAAGTGTGCCGACGCCTGCGAGCATGCGGCCGACGTTATAGAGAGCGTTGTCATGAAAAACTCATAATTGAAATATGATTTTGATATTCGGAGGGCGGATATTCGTTTCAACATAAGAGGCGAGTTTCCGCCCTCTGTGGTCTGTTAAGGGGGATGCCTCCATGATTGACTGTGCATGGGAAAAGCTCTGCAGCCTGCCGGAGGATTATAAACAATATAACTCTAAATTATGAAAAATAAAAATTATATTATTTGATTTGATATTATAAAAATATAAGCTTGCGATATTTCACCGTGGTATTATAATCAACTTAACATTTTGTAAGCGCGGCCCTTTAAGGCGCAAGAGGAAAGGACGAGAAGATATGAGAGAGCTTAAGGATTTGGATTGGAAAAACTTGGGATTTATCTACAGGCCATGCGATTGGAGATATGTGGCTGAGTTTAAGGACGGCAGTTGGCAGGAGAAGGGGCTTTCAGACGACCCGGAGGTCAGAATCAACGAGTGCGCGGGAATACTCCAATACTGCCAGGAGTGCTTTGAGGGACTCAAGGCGTATGAGACGGTAAACGGGGAGATAGTCTGCTTCAGGCCCGACCTTAACGCCGAGAGGATGTACAATACGGCGGAGTACCTCTGTATGCCTCCCTTCCCCAAGGAGAAGTTCATTGAGGCCCTTGAAAAGACTGTAAAGGCCAATATAAGCTGTGTTCCGCCCTACGGCAGCGGAGCATCCCTTTATGTCAGGCCATATATGTTCGCCTCGGGACCTGTAATAGGTGTAAAGCCCTCGGAGGAGTATACCTTCAGGATGATAGTCATGCCGGTAGGCCCCTATTACAAGGGGGGAGCGAAGCCTGTGGCTATAATGGTAAGCGACTTCGACAGGGCGGCTCCCAGAGGCACGGGACACGTAAAGGCGGGACTGAACTACGCAATGAGCATGCACGCTCATGAGGAGGCCGCCGCCCACGGGTATGCGGACAATCTCTTCCTCGACCCCGCTGAGAGAAAGTATGTGGAGGAGTCGGGAGGAGCAAACTTCTACTTCATCACAGAGGACAAAAAGAAACTTGTGACCCCTAAATCAGACAGCATACTTCCCTCAATTACGAGGCGCTCAATAGTATATGTGGCTGAGCACATGCTGGGTCTTGAGGTGGAGGAGAGAAAAGTGGAGTTTTCGGAGCTTGAGAGCTTTTCAGAGTGCGGAATGTGCGGTACCGCTGCAGTCATCTCCCCTGTTGGAGTCATCCATGACCACGGAAGAGATATAGTCTTCGGAAAGGGACTTGAGGAGGCGGGACCTGTCACAAAGAAGCTCTATGATACCCTTACAGGGATACAGCTGGGCACCGTGGAGGCGCCTGAGGGATGGATATATAAGATAGCCTAAAAAATAGCGTATCCACAGGGTCAGGCGACCGGGAGAGGGATAAGCCTATAGCTTCACCACTCTCCTGTAGACTGCAAATGCCACCGCTGAGGTCACAGCCTCGGTCACCCAAAAGGCATTCCACACGCCGACAGGGCCGAAGCGGCTGCCAAGGAGAAGGGCTGCAGGTATGATGACCGCTATATATCGGCACAGGGAGATAAGGAGAGAGGGAAGACCCTTTCCTATACCCTCGAGGGCTCCCGAGGAGGTGACGGACATAGAGGATATAATAAAACCCATGCTTATGATGCGGAGGGCCATAGAGCCCTCCTTTATCGTCTCCTCATTTTGGGTGAAGAACCCCATGAGCTTATTGGGCACAGAGAGGCATACAGCTGTCCCCGCAAGCATTATGACGCCGCTCAAAAGAAGCACTGTATTGTAGATATTTTTCACTCTTTCTTTTTCTCCCGCACCGTAGTTGAAGCCTATGAGAGGGCGCATACCCTGCACGAGTCCGTTGGCGGGAAGATACAGGAAGGTCTGAAGCTTGTAATAGATCCCCAGTATCAGGATGTAAATTCCCGAGAAGGAGGCGAGTATGCCGTTTAACGCCGATATGAGCACCGAGGGGAGGGCTATGTTAAGTATGGCCGGTATGCCGATGGAGTAGAGCCTTGAGGCCGTAGCGCTTCCCGGAAGGAGGAGGGACTTCCTTATACTTACGGGGAGCCTGAACATAAAGTAGGCGGCTATATATATCAGGAGGGTCAGAGCCTGCCCCAAGCCTGTGGCCAGAGCGGCGCCATCTATGCCAAGCCCGGGAAAAGGGCCGATTCCGAAGATGAGAAGGGGGTCAAGGATTATATTTGCAATACATCCCCCCAAAAGCCCGGCCATTGCTATGTGCATCCTTCCCACGGCCTGAAATACCTTCTCAAAGGCCATGCCGAGGCATATGATTACAGAGAAGGAGAAGGCAACTGTGGAATATCTGACTCCGAGGTCTATGACATCCGGGTCAGAGGTAAAGGCGCCGAGGAAAGCCGGCATGAGTGCAACGGAGCACAGGTTCAGTATCACTCCGTGCACAAAGGACAGGGAGATTCCTTGGGAGGCTGCCTCGTCGGCCCTTAGGCTCTTTCCCGCTCCCAAATTCAGTGCTATCACAGAGTTTATGCCAACGCCGAAGCCTATTCCCACGGCGTTTATCAGATTCTGCACGGGATATACAAGGGACAGAGCGGTCATGGCGTCCTCGCTTATCTTGGCCACGAAAAAGCTGTCCACGATATTGTAGAGAGAGCTCACCAGCATGGAGAGCACCATGGGCAGGGACATGGAGAGTATAAGCTCGAATACGGGCTTTTCCTTCATAAAGTTTTCGTTCATGTTTCACTCCTTTATTTCTTTCTATTTACAGAAAAAGCCACACGGCCTTGTGACCGTGTGGCAAAAAGATGATATCACATATCAGGGAAAAATCCACAAAATATTTTCAAAAATATATTACTGTGGGAAGTGAGGGCTTGTCAAGTCATAAATGCTTTTAAAATACAGGGCTGAAAGACCTTGTTAAACTTAAACTATTGTTGTAAAATATTTGTTCGATTGAACAGAGGCTACAGAAAAAATAAATTTTATGAAGCGGGACCAAAGATGAGAGGCCCGAAGACAGAGGAAATATGGATAACGAAAAGGAAATCAGAGAACAGATAGAAAAGAGGCGGACCTTCGCCATCATATCCCACCCGGATGCGGGAAAGACCACACTTACGGAGAAGTTTCTTCTCTATGGAGGGGCGATAAATCTTGCGGGAACCGTGAAGGGGAGGAAGGCCGCAAAGCACGTCGTCTCCGACTGGATGGAGATAGAGAAGGAGAGGGGTATCTCCGTCACCTCCTCGGCCATGCAGTTTAACTACGGCGGATATTGCATAAATATATTGGACACCCCGGGACATCAGGACTTCTCGGAGGATACCTACCGCGCTCTTATGGCGGCGGACTCTGCTGTCATGGTCATAGATGGATCAAAGGGTGTGGAGGCTCAGACCATAAAACTGTTTAAGGTCTGTGTCATGAGAGGCATACCCATTTTTACCTTCATAAACAAATTTGACCGCGAGGCAAGAGATCCCTTCGAGCTTCTTTCGGAGATAGAGGAGGTCCTGGGCATACACACCTGCCCCATGAACTGGCCTATAGGCTGCGGCAAGAACTTCAAGGGAGTATATGAGAGAGATATAGAGAAAATAACCACCTTCAAGGCGGAGGCAGGCGGAGCAAAGGAGCTTGAGAGCAGCCAATACAGCTTGGAGGATGAGGGGCTCGACTCTGTCCTCGGAATAGCAAATCTTGAGAAGCTCAGGGAGGACATAGAGCTTTTGGACGGAGCTGCGGACGAGTACGACCTTGAGAAGATAAGGGCGGGAAAGCTCTCCCCTGTGTTCTTCGGCTCGGCCCTCACAAACTTCGGCGTGGAGACCTTTCTCAAGCACTTTTTGAGGATGACCACCTCGCCCCTTCCCAGAATGAGCGACAAGGGACTGATAGATCCCTTCATTGAGAAATTCTCCGCCTTTGTCTTTAAGATACAGGCCAATATGAACAAGGCCCACCGCGACAGGATCGCCTTCATGCGCATATGCTCGGGAGAGTATGAGGCCGGCATGGAGGTAAATCATGTTCAGGGAGGAAAGAAGATAAAGCTTACCATGCCCACCCAGATGATGGCTCAGGACAGGCAGATAATAGAGAAGGCCTATGCCGGAGACATCATAGGAGTTTTCGACCCGGGAATATATTCCATAGGAGACACCCTCTGCGTCTCAAATGAAAAGTTCAGCTTTGAGGGCATACCCACCTTCGCCCCTGAGCACTTTGCAAGGGTGCGCCAGATAGATACAATGAAGAGGAAACAGTTCCTTAAGGGCGTAAACCAGATCGCTCAGGAGGGAGCCATACAGATATTCCAGGAGTTCAACACCGGAATGGAGGAGATAATAGTAGGTGTCGTCGGAGTGCTGCAGTTTGAGGTGCTTACCTACAGGCTCAAGGCCGAGTATAATGTGGACGTAAAGCTTGAGCAGCTTCCCTACGAGTACATAAGATGGGTGGAGAATCCTTCAGAGGTGGATCCGGAGAGGATAAACGGAACCTCGGATATGAAGAAGGTGAAGGACCTCAAGGGAAATCCTCTCCTTCTGTTTGCTCATGAGTGGAGCGTAAAGATGGTGCTTGAGAGAAACGAGGGCCTTAAGCTTTCGGAGTTCGGAAGGAATTGATACTTCCCGGCAATAAACGTGATATAATAAATAAGAGAAAAACTACAGGGAGGAGACGTGACCCATATGGACATAAGCGAAAAGATAAGCAAATTTATTGACGAGCACACAGATGAGATGGTCAGAGATACCATGAAGCTCTGCGAGGTAAACTCCGAGAAGGGGCCCTATGAGGAGGGAAAGCCCTATGGAGACGGTCCCTTCAGAGCTCTGAACGAGGCCATGGATCTCTGCGAGAAGTATGGCTTTGACGTAAAAAATTATGACAACTATGTTGCCTGCGCCGACATGAACGACAAGGAGAGCGGACTTGATATTCTGGCCCATATGGACGTAGTGGCTGCAGGGGACGGTTGGACAGTTACCGAGGCCTACAAGCCCATAGTAAAGGACGGAAGGATATACGGCAGAGGCAGCTCCGACGACAAGGGACCCGCCATGTGCGCCCTCTATGCCATGAGAGCTGTGAAGGAGCTGGGATTGCCCCTTTCAAGAAATTGCAGACTTATATTGGGAACTGACGAGGAGTGCGGAAGCTCTGATATAAAGCATTACTATGCCATAGAGAAGGAGGCTCCAATGACCTTCTCACCTGACGGAGAGTTTCCTCTCATAAATGTGGAGAAGGGACAGTTCCGCGGAGAGATAACGAAGAGCTTTGACGGAGAGCTTTTGGAGAGAGATCTCGTGTACTTTAAGGGAGGCACTACTGTAAACATAGTTCCCGGAAAGGCACAGGCCCTTTTAAAGGGATTCGGCCTCAGTGAGCTCAAGGACATATACGAGGAGACAGAGGCCTTAACAGAAGTTTCCTTCTCCTTCAGTGAGGAGGAGGGCTGTTTGAAAATAATGGCCGAGGGAAGTACCGCCCACGCCTCAACCCCTGAAAACGGAAAGAATGCGGCCTTGGCCTTGGCGCTTCTCATCTCCAAGCTTCCTGAAGAGGGCAGCGAGCGCCTTTCGGCTTTGAACCGCCTTTTGGAGCTCTTCCCCTACGGAGTGACTGACGGCTCGGGCATAAATATAAAAATGAGCGATGAGATATCCCATGCCACCACCTGCAGCTTGGATATAGTGGAGATAAGCGACGGGGGACTCTTTGCAAAGTGGGATGCCCGCACTTGCGCCGCCTCCAACGAGGAGAACTGTGTGGCGCCCGCAGAGAAGGCGGTCAGAGACAAGGGCTTTGATATAAAGACCGACTTTCTTCCCGCTCATGTGGTAGACGGTGACTCGGATTTCGTGAGGACTCTCCTTGCCTGCTACGAGAAGTACACAGGGAAAAAGGGAGAATGCCTTGCTATAGGAGGCGGGACCTATGTCCATGAGCTCAAAAACGGAGTGGCCTTCGGGGCTGTGGGGGATACCACAGACACGCATATGCATGGGGCGGACGAGTTTATGATAATAGAGGAGATGAAGACTGCGGCAAAGATATATGCCGAGGCGATATACGAGCTCTGCAAATAGTAAAAAGCGCGGCTCCGAGAGTTTGTCGGGGCCGCGCTGAATATTTACCGATCTTTGCTTTATGCTTATGAGCGGTTTTGGCTTCTCTTTGCAAGATATCTTTTGAAATCCATATACCTGTCTCTTCCGATGGGAAGCTGAGTCCCGTCGTTCAAGGTGGCTTTGTAGCGGCAGATATTGTCCACATAGTTGGAGTTTAAGAGATAGCTCTTGTGTATGCGGAAGAACTCGTCGGGCATATTTCTCTCTGTCTCGGATATAAGGCCGTGAACCTGAAATGTGCCTGATTTCGTGTACACTATAGTGCGCTGGAGATCCGCCTCAAGATAGACTACCTCTTCAGGCAGAAGATATCTGTGGACGCCCGAGAGATCCTTGAAGGCAAGCTTTCTCGTGTTCGTGGGAAGGCTCAGTATCTTCTCAAAATGTTCCATGAGAGGCTTGTCCTCCGGAGACTTTGCGTCATTTGTCTGAGGATCTCTGTAGAGAGAAGGATCTGCGGAACATGAGGAATGTATATGTATGAGCTTCAGCCCGTCACCTGTACGCCTCCACACGAGAGTAAACCTCATATGGCGATGGACCAAAGCGTCGCCTTCGAGGGCGTAGGTGGCCTCGAGCCTTCCGTAAAGGATCCAAACATTGCGCTCATGATATATAAGGTGGTAGTGTTCATCGGATATTGAAACGGGAGGGACACTGGGTATCTGCTTCAGCACATCGCAGAAATCCGCGCGGTCTTCAGCTCGATTTGTGTCACTCGTTCCTATCCACATAAACTCCTTGGAAAGAAAAGGCAGTATCAGTTCTCTGTCATTGTCATAATAGCTTTTGATGACTTTGCGCGACAGATCGACAACGATATCCTCGGAAAGGGACCCTGTTTTCATGGCACGTCCTCCTCTGAAAATTATTTATCTATTAATTAATTATTATAACAGGCATTGAGCGTTAGAACAATCTAAAAAATTATTAAAATTCATAAAAATGAGGTTAGTTTGAATAAACGTCTAGTTTGTCAACTTGAATTATGCATATAGATGTAGTAAAATTTCAATAATATTCAGTTTTTTCGGAAAGGACCCCGGTCCTTTCCTGAAAGGAGCCAAAATGGAGAATCAAAACGCCGATTCAAGGAGAGTTGCCAACGGCCTTGCCATAGCTTCACTGGTCATGGGCATACTCGCCATCGTCACAAGCATTTTTATGATAGGAATAATCTTTGCAGGGCTGGGAATAACCTTTGCGCTGCTCTCAAGGGGCGCGGGGAGTATGCACGGAGTGGCCATAGGAGGGCTTGTGTGCTCTATAGTGGCGCTCATCATATCATTTTTGGTATTGGTATTCCTTGGCATTTTCATGGCAGCCGGAATGGGCGCGATGTATGGCTTTTCATACTATTACTAAAATCAGGGGGATGTTATCTTATGAAGAAACTGAGATCCGGAGATTATAAGGCTCGGGCGAGGCAGGCCCTTTTGGGAAAATACGGGACCATGATAGGCTCGTTCTTCTTGGCCGGGCTTATCATATGCGCCCTTGCCTTTGCAGGGATGATAGTGTTCTATGCAGGTGTGGAAGGCGCTTACGGGCGGAGCGGAGCTTCGTGGGGAGTGGCTGCGGCAGCCGTCATAACGGCTTTGATAGCCATATGCACAGCTGTCATGTTTGTCTTTTTCATGATGGGGGAGTGCAGGCTCGCTCTCTGTATAGCAAAGGGAGAGCAGTGCTCTGTGGGTGAGCTGTTCTATGCCTTCAGAAGGGGAGCAAGACCCTGGAGATTTCTGTGGACCTATATCCTTCTCTCACTTTTGGGAGTGGCAGTCTCCGTTTTGCTTCAGGTAGGGACCTACCTCGCAGACTCAGCCGGCTATTTGGCTCTCATTATTTTGGGCGTATATATAATTCTCTACATTATATATATGTTTTTCTTCTTGGGCCTATCCCTGACAGCCTTTGTCAGGACGGACATGCCCGATACAGGCATCTTTGAGTCCATGAGGCTCAGCATGAGGTTCATGAAGAAAAGGAAGCTCAGGCTCCTTTTCATGTACCTTGGCTTCCTGCCTTGGATAATACCCGTATATATGACTCTCGGCTTGGCGATATACTGGATAGCCCCTTATATGACGGTCACAGGAGCATTCTTCTACCTTGATGCGGCGGCCGCCCACAGTGAGGGAGAAAAAACCGCAGATACGGCGGCTCCGGAAAACCGGGCAGAGGTATCGGAGATAAAAGCCGAGGCGGAGACTGAGATGCAAGCCCTTGAAGCGGAGGAAGCAGAGAAAGCAGAGGAAAAAACCAAGGAGGACGATTCTGATGAAATGCCCGTTTTGTAATGCGGAAGACACGAAGGTCATAGATTCGAGGCCTGCAGACGACAACAGCGCCATAAGGAGAAGAAGGCAGTGCCTCGTGTGTAAAAAGAGATTCACCACCTATGAGAAGCCTGAGACCATGCCCCTCATGGTGGTAAAGAAGGACAATACCAGAGAGGCCTATGACAGATCCAAGATAGAAAAGGGAATAGTTCAGTCCTGTCACAAGAGGCCTGTGTCGTCAGGCCGGGTGGCTGAGATGATAGACGAGATAGAGTCGAAGATATTCGGAATGGAGGAGAAGGAGATACCCTCCTCGGTAATAGGAGAGCTGGTCATGGAAAAGCTCAAGGAGACCGACGAGGTGGCCTACGTAAGATTTGCTTCGGTATACAGGGAATTCAAGGACGTGAACACCTTCATAGAGGAGGTGGGAAAGCTCCTTAAATCTCAGGGCAAGGACGACAGCCGGAAGGCGGAAGAAGCTTGATGGGCATTTTCGATGTTTTTTATCCGGATTCCTATGAGAGGAGCCTCTACAGCCTTCCCGAAGGCTACTGGGACTCCTTGAAGGAAAAGGGCATAAGGGCTGTCATATTCGACATAGATAATACTCTGGTGCCCCACGGAGCTCCCGCGGATCTAAGGAGCGAGAAGCTCTTTTCCCTGCTCAGGGAAAGAGGGCTTGATACAATGATCCTCAGCAATAACGATGAGGGAAGGGTGAAGCCCTTTGCTGAGAAGGTGAAGACGCGCTACATCTGCAAGGCGGGAAAGCCCTCGAGGAAGGGCTATCTCAAGGCTTGCGAGCTCCTTAAGCTGACTCCCTCTCAGGCGATCTTTGCAGGGGATCAGATATTTACGGATATCCTCGGAGCAAAGAGGGCGGGCCTTAAGTCCCTTCTGGTGGAGCCTATAGACAGGAGCACGGACATATTTAAGATAAAGCTTAAGCGCATACCTGAGAGAGCCATCGTGGCTTCCTTTAAGAGAAGGCTTAAAAAACGCTTAAAAAAAGAGCTTTTTTGATGTGCAATTTTCTGAAAATTCTTTAGGGGATGCGAAAATGCTTGAATTTCCTGAAAGTTTAATATATATTAGTATAGAATTTTTTACAGATTTTGAAAAACATTTGATGATCCGGGAGGGATAATATGATATCAGCAGGTGATTTTAGAAACGGTGTTACACTTGAGATCGACGGACAGGTAGTTCAGATCATAGAGTTCCAGCACGTTAAGCCGGGAAAGGGAGCCGCTTTCGTAAGGACAAAGCTTAAGAATGTCATCAACGGCGGCGTTGTGGAGAGAACATTCAGGCCCACAGAGAAATTCCCTTCAGCCCGCATCGACAAGGTAGATATGCAGTACCTTTATCAGGACGGAGACCAGTACAACTTCATGAACACAGAGACCTACGATCAGATGGCTATCTCTGCAGAGCTTGCGGGAGACGCAATGAAGTTCGTCAAGGAGAACGACATATGCAAGGTCAACTCCTATCAGGGCAGCGTATTCTCCGTAGAGCCCCCCATGTTCGTTGAGCTTGAGGTCACAGAGACAGAGCCCGGCTTCAAGGGAGATACAGCTACAGGCGCTACGAAGCCCGCTACAGTTGAGACCGGAGCACAGGTTGCGGTTCCTCTGTTTGTAAATATGGGAGACAAGATAAAGATAGACACCCGTACAGGAGAGTATCTCTCAAGAGTTTAATTATTAAAGTCAATAAAAAGAAATTAAAAAGAGGCTGTTGCAAAACGGAAAACCGGTTCCGATTTGAAACCGCCTCTTGATTTTATAAAGGGAAAAATTATGCGTAAATTAGCTGATATATTGAATGAAAAGATGGAGCAGGCCTTCGAGAGAGCGGGGCTCGACGCTTCCTACGGCAGAGTGAATATCTCAAACAGGCCGGATCTTTGCGAATACCAGTGCAACGGCGCCATGGGCCTTGCGAAGGCTATGCACAGAAAGCCCATAGAGCTTGCACAAGCTGTTGTGGAGGAGTTAAAAAGCGAGCCTGTATTCTCAAAGGCCGAGGCGGTGATGCCGGGATTCATAAACCTTGATCTCTCCCCCGAGTTTGCGGCTGAGTATCTCAGCGATATGAGCCGGGAGGAGGGCTTGGGGCTTGAGCCCGTGGAGAAAAAGGAGGGCAGGGAGCCCATCATAATAGTGGACTACGGCGGAGCCAACGTGGCGAAGCCCCTGCATGTGGGCCATCTGCGCTCGGCGGTGATAGGAGAGAGCATAAAGCGTCTGGGAGCCCGAATGGGAAACAGGATGATAGGAGACGTGCATCTGGGAGACTGGGGCCTTCAGATGGGGCTTATCATAGAGGAATTAAAGGACAGAGGTCAGACCGAGTTTGACCTTTCGGATCTGGAGGAGATCTATCCCGCTGCCTCCGCAAAGTCCAAGGAGGCGGACAAAGACGGCAAGCTCACAGAGAGAGCCCTTGAATTTAAGGAGAGAGCACTTGAGGCCACGAAGCGCCTGCAGTCGGGAGATCCCGAGTGCATGGAGATCTGGAAGCGCATCATGGAACTCAGCGTGGCGGATCTTAAGAAAAATTATGACAGCCTTGATGTGAGCTTTGAGCTCTGGAAGGGCGAGTCCGATGTGCAGAAATACATCCCGGATATGCTTAAGGATATGGAGGAGAGGCACATAGCCTATGAGTCCCAGGGAGCTCTGGTGGTGGACATAAGCGAGCCCGGTGACACCAAGGAGCTGCCTCCCTGTATAGTCAGAAAGTCCGACGGCGCAAGCCTTTATGCCACCACGGATCTTGCCACCATGGTGGAGAGGGAGCTTCTTTACAAGCCCGACGCCTATATCTACATCGCGGATCAGCGCCAGAGCCTTCACTACACGAGTTTTTTCAGAGTGGCAAGAAAGGCGGGCATAGTCAGAGAGGATGAGAGCCTTAGGTTCCTCGGCTTCGGAACCATGAACGGTAAGGACGGAAAGCCCTTCAAGACAAGAGAAGGAGGGGTCCTTAGGCTTTCTGTTCTGGTGAAGGAGATAGAGGACAGGGTATATGAGAGGATAAGGGAGAGCAGGAGCGAGGAGGAGATATCCGAAGGTGAGGCCCGTGAGATAGCCAAGGTGGTAGGGCTCGCCGCCCTCAAGTACGGAGATCTCTCAAATCAGGCCTCCAAGGATTATATTTTTGATATAGACAGATTTACGGGCTTTGAGGGAAACACAGGCCCCTACATACTTTATTCCATAGTAAGGATATCGAGCATACTGAAAAAGTATGCGGATTCCCTCCCGGAGGGAGGATTTGAGGAGAAGGGGCTTTCGGTGCCTGAGAGCGCGGTGGACTGCTCGAAGTCCACTAAGGAGCTTGCCCTCCTTCTCGGAAGATACAGTGAGACGATAGAGCTCTCATGGAGGGAGCTGGCGCCCCACAAGATATGCCAGTATATATATGAGATATCAAACGCCTTCAACTCCTTCTATCACGACACCAAGATACTCTCCGAGGAGGACGGAGAGAAAAAGGCGGGATATATAGCCCTCCTTGCACTCACAAAGAGAGTCCTCACAGATTGTATACATATCCTGGGCTTTGAAGCTCCGGAGAAGATGTAAAGAGGGAAGTATTTATGAAGACGACGGAAAGTATCAGAGAAGGCCTTGAGCTCATGAAGGAGACGGAAGATGCTGTTCTTTTGGACGTGAGAGGTGAGGATGAATATGCGGAAGGCCATATAGGCGGCAGCGTGAACATCCCCCTTGACAGGCTTCCGAAGACAGTGCCAGCAGGGGAGCTTTCAAAGGACAAGACTTATTTTGTGTATTGCAGGAGCGGGGCGAGGAGCAAGAGAGCCTGTATGTTCCTTGAAAAGTCGGGCTTTGAGGCTGTGAACATAGGCGGGATCATGGATTACGACGGCCCCCTGGAGAGGTAGGCTCGGACAGGCGCGAGTTATCGGCTTTTCTTGAGAGACGATATCCTGCAGAAGAGAGAGTGGATGATGAAGGCCCCTGCGGCCACGCATATGAGATATACGAAAATGCCGGGAATGCGTCCTATCAGTCTGTCAATATCTCTGAAGACAGGCTGGGAGCTCAGATGATAAGGGGAGATGTAGAACATATCGCAGTCTCCTCCTGAGCGGCTCAAAAGAATATTCAGTATCTCCGCAATAACAGACAATGCGGCAAAGAGAGGGAGAGTTTTTATGAAATCCCTCTCTTTTTTGTATGCGAGATCCCTCATAGATATATATATGGCGAGGGCTATAAGTATGATATGCCACAGATATCCGTGGGCCGAGAGCAGGGGATAGTCCTTCCAAATGAAGCCCTCCGGGACCAAAAGAGCCATGATTCCACCCAAAAAGCCGAAATCCTGAATAAAGAGAGCGGATATCCTTATGGAGGAGTCAAGGGCCCTTTGTATCCTCGGGGAATCCGTCCTTTCCTTAATAAATGATGCCGCTCCGTAAAAGAGACACAGATACATGGGGACAGAGCAGAGCTGAAAAGGAAAATACCACACATTATAGCTGCGGTCGAATACGACAAAGTACAAAAAGAGCTGCTTTGCTCCCTCCATGATAAGAAGCAGGATCCCTGTCAAAAATATGAAGCTGTCCCGACAAGTTTCGGACTTCGACATTTTCAGTCTCCCTTTCCGGCGGCGGCCCTTAGGCATTAATATTTTCTCACCGGATATATTATAATGCATTTTAATACTTTTTGAGAAATTTTCGGGCACTTTTGCGGGAAAATTAATAAACTTTGCCGGTTTTTGAAAAAAGTACTTGAAATTTAAAAATATCGGTGTATAATAACGACATACTAAATATACAAAATTTTGCATAAAAATTCATATATTGATTTCGGATATATGGATCAAAGAGGAGGATAT
Organism: uncultured Lachnospiraceae bacterium; assembly: GCA_944381505.1. Classification (GTDB taxonomy): domain Bacteria; phylum Bacillota; class Clostridia; order Lachnospirales; family Lachnospiraceae; genus Avilachnospira. Next base: position 14,292 of record CALWLK010000021.1, on the reverse strand, counting down.
TATGAAAAAGAAACTTATGACCTTGACTATGGCCCTTGCCCTTGCCGCATCCCTTGCAGCCTGCGGTTCATCAGATACTGCGGAGGAGACAACGACTGCTGCCGAGACTGAGGCGGCAGAGACTACAGAGGCATCCGGCGAGGAGGCTTCCGAGGCCGAGACTTCCGAGACCGAGGCTTCCGAAGAGGCAGAGGCGGAGCAGACAGGGGGAACTCTTACAATGGCTACAAACGCCGAGTTCGATCCCTGGGAATATCATGATGGAGACGATATCATAGGAATAGATCCCGAGGTTGCAAAGGCAATAGCAGACAAGCTCGGCATGGAGCTCAAGATAGAAGACATGGCTTTCGATGCCGTTATCCCTTCAGTTACCTCAGGAAAGGCTGATATAGGAATGGCTGCCATCTCCGTAACTCCCGAGCGTGAGGCTTCTGTGGACTTTACAGACACTTACGCAGAGTCTGCGCTCATGCTTATCGTGGGAGCCGACAACGAGGAGATTACAGGAGTTGAGGCCCTTTCGGACCACACTGTAGGAGTTCAGACAGGAACCACCGGAGACCTTAAGGCGAGCGAGATCGTCGGTGACGACAATGTTGACCGCTTCAACACCTACTTCGAGGCTGTTGAGTCTCTCAAGCAGGGAAAGGTAGACGCTGTGCTTATAGACAACGCTCCCGCGAAGGTGTTCCTTTCACAGAACAGCGATACTCTGAAGCAGGCCGGAGAGGAGCTTGACAAGGAGGAGTACGCAATAGCTGTCGCAAAGGGAAATGAGGAGCTTGTGGAGAGCCTCAACGCCGCTATCGCAGAGCTTAAGGAGGACGGCACTCTCGACGAGATCATGAACAAGTACATCCCCGCGGAATAAACTCTTCGGAGGAAAGGGGAGCTTGAATCCCGATATACATAATGTTATTATCATACTGTCCGAGCCTGTGGGCTTGGGCAGTATCGTCTGTAGAAAGGAAAAAACTATGTCAGAGTGGTTAAGTGGAGTCGCGGCATGGTGGGGACAATATTTCTCCCCGGAGCAGTTTAATCTGAATTTTGTCGCTGACGAAAGATTTGTAAAATATATACTTGGAGGGCTTAAGACTACGGTCACCATAACCGTGTTTGCGGTGCTTTTGGGTATCCTTCTCGGCTTCATTGTAGGCACTGTCAGGTCTACCTACGATAAGACCGGAAAGCTGAAGATCCTCAACGCTCTGTGCAGAGTATACCTTTCCATAATAAGGGGGACTCCTGTCCTCGTCCAGCTCATGATAATGTACTACTGCATCTTTGTGTCTCCGGACGCATCAAAGATGATGACCGCCGTTTTGGCCTTTGGAATAAACTCCGGAGCCTACGTGGCGGAGATATTCAGATCCGGTATAATGAGCATAGATAACGGGCAGTTCGAGGCGGGGCGCTCGCTGGGCTTCAATTACAGACAGACCATAATATATATAATCCTTCCCCAGGCGGTAAAGAACGTGCTTCCCGCTCTGTGCAATGAGTTTATAGCTCTCCTTAAGGAGACCTCCGTATCAGGCTTCATAGCCATAAACGAGCTGACAAAGGGCGGAGATATAATCAGGTCAAGGACATATAACCCGTACCTGCCTCTGTTTACGGTGGCGGTATTCTATTGGATAACAGTGACTGTGCTGACGGCTCTTGTGGGAAGACTTGAGAAAAGGCTCAGAAAGAATGATGTGAGATAGGGTGAGCGGTATGAAGGAAGATGTGATCATAAAGGTAGAAGGGCTTTCAAAGGCGTTTAACAATAACGAGGTCCTGAAAAATATATCCACTGAGATAAAGAGGGGAGAGGTGGTTTTCGTGGTGGGCCCCTCAGGCTCGGGAAAATCCACTTTCCTCAGATGTCTGAATCTCCTTGAGACACCTACCGGGGGAAAGATATATTTTGAGGGAACGGATATATGCGACAAAAAGACGGACATAGACAAGCTCCGCCAAAAGATGGGGATGTTGTTCCAGCAGTTCAACCTTTTGCCTCATATGAGCATACTTAAAAATGTGGCTCTTGCCCCCGTAAAGCTTTTGGGGATGAAAGAGGAGGAGGCAAACGCCGAGGCTGAAAGGCTCCTTGAGAGGGTTGGGCTCTCGGACAAGAGGGACGCGTATCCCAATCAGCTTTCGGGAGGCCAGAAGCAGAGGATAGCCATAGTCAGAGCCCTGATGATGAAGCCTGACGTAATGCTCTTTGACGAGCCCACCTCGGCCCTTGATCCGGAGATGGTGGGTGAGGTCCTTTCGGTAATGAGGGAGCTTGCGAGAGAACATATGACCATGGTGGTGGTGACCCACGAGATGGGCTTTGCGAGAGAGGTGGCCGACAGAGTCATGTTCCTTGACGGCGGAGATTTTGTGGAGGAGGCACCTCCCGCAGAGTTTTTTGAGTCACCGAAATCGGAGAGACTCAGATCCTTCCTGTCAAAGGTACTCTGATCTTAATGCAAAAATTTAACGCAAAAGAGTGCGCTTCGGAAAGAATATTTCATGGCCGAGGCGTCGATATACAAATAACTCGAAGGAAAACTGTCAAAAGGTTACTGATAGTAACCCGAGACAGTTTCTTTTTACTCTTTTTTACAAAAAAATGTATTGAAATTAAAACAATAGGAAATGGTATTTTTTTTCGCATAAGTGAAACACTTGGAAATTATATATAAAAAAAACATTTTAACTTGTCAATTTTATGTATATATAGTACAATGTATGCCATTAACATATTTTTACGGAGGAAAAATTATGAGCAGACTTGAGATATCGACCCCGACTAATGCACAGCTTGTAGTCGAGGATCTGTACAAGAATCTTGAGCGCAGGATAGTCGCAAGCCCCCCGGGACTCTGCCCTGTTGATATCACCAGAGCATTCATCGAGATGAGCCATTCCCAGACTTGCGGAAAGTGCGTGCCCTGCAGAGTGGGACTTTTGCAGCTTAAGCACATGCTTACCGACGTCCTCAACGGAGACGCGGATATGGACACGCTGGATCTCATTGAAGACACTTCAAAGTCTATTATGGAGACGGCCGACTGTGCCATAGGCTACGAGGCCGCGCGTATGGTATACAGGAGCATTACAAACTGCAGAGAGGATTATGAGGAGCACGTCAAGAACAGAAGATGTACCTGCCTCACCACTCAGCCTGTTCCCTGTGTGGCGCTATGTCCCGCCCATGTTGATGTGCCCGGATATATAGCCCTTGTGAGAGAGGGAAGGTATGCCGACGCCATCAGACTTATAAGGAAGGACAATCCCTTCCCCACTACCTGTGGTTTCATATGCGAGCATCCCTGTGAGGCCCGCTGCAGAAGGAATATGGTGGATGACGCCATAAACATCAGAGGAATCAAGCGCGTTGCGGCGGATTTTGCCGGCAAGGTGGCTCCGCCTCCCTGCGGACCCTCCACCGGAAAGAAGATAGCTGTCGTCGGAGGAGGACCTTCAGGTCTTTCGGCGGCATATTATCTTCAGCTCATGGGCCATAAGGTAACAGTGTATGAGATGCTTCCGGAGCTGGGCGGAATGCTGAGATACGGAATACCCAACTACAGGCTTCCCAAGGACAGGCTTGACGAGGATATAAACGCCATACTTGAGACAGGCGTTGAGGTAAAGCACAACGTGAAGGTGGGAACAGATGTCAAGCTTGACGATTTGAGGAAAGAGTATGATGCGGTCCTTATAACCGTGGGCGCAAGCACCGACAAAAAGCTCGGAATAGAGGGAGAGGACGCGGAAGGGGTTATGGCCGCAGTGTTCTTCCTGAGAAATGTGGGCATGGGGCAGGCCGAGTCCCTCAAGGGCAAGAAAGTCGCCGTCATAGGCGGTGGAAATGTTGCCATGGACGCCGTCAGGACCGCCGTAAGGCTCGGAGCCGAGAAGGTGAGTTGCGTCTACAGAAGAAGAACGGCAGACATGACAGCCCTTCCCGCAGAGATAGAGGGAGCTATGGCGGAGGGAGTGGAGATGCTTACTCTCAAGGCTCCCGCTCGTATTGAGACAGAAAACGGCAAGGTAAAGGGAATTTGGGTAACACCCCAGATGATCTCAAAGATAAAGGGAGGAAGGGCTTCTGTGATACCCACAGGGGATCCGGACATATTCATTCCCTGCGAGGCCCTCATCGTCGCCATCGGACAGAATATAGAGACAAAGCACTATGAGGAATCCGGAATTCCCGTGGAGAGAGGAAAGATAGTTACTCTTCCCAACGGAGGCTTCAAGGATATCCCCGGAGTTTTTGCGGGAGGAGACTGCGCTTCAGGCCCCGCCACGGTAATAAAGGCTGTTGCCGCCGCAAAGGTAATGGCTGCAAATATTGACGAGTATCTCGGCTACAGACATGAGATAACCTGCGACGTTGAGATACCCGATCCCAACATAGACGATCACGCGCCCTGCGGAAGGATAGAGCTCACCGAGCGCGAAGCATGCGAGAGAGTGAAGGACTTCGAGGGCATAGAGAACTGCATGAACAAGAACGAAGCCTGCCAGGAGGCGGGAAGATGCCTGAGATGTGACCACTTCGGCTTCGGAATATTTAAAGGAGGTCGCGAGAAGTTATGGTAAGCTTGACTATTGATAAAATAAACGTGTCGGTTAAAGAGGGCACGACGATAATGGAAGCCGCCGCTTCTGTGGGCATTGCCATCCCCCATCTTTGCTATTGGAAGGGACTCAACGAGATAGCTGCCTGTCGCGTCTGTGTGGTTGAGGTTGAAGGTAAGGAGAGGCTTATAACCTCCTGCAACAACGTGGTCGAGGAGGGAATGGTAGTATATACCAACTCTCCCAAGGTCAGGATGGACAGGAGACGTACCGTTCAGCTCATACTCTCACAGCATGACTGCAAGTGCGCTACCTGCGTGAGGAGCGGAAACTGTACTCTCCAGACTATAGCAAACGATCTCAACATCCAGGATGTGAGATTCGGAGAGAGGCTTGAGCAGCAGGAATGGGACAAGAATTTCCCCCTCATAAGGAATTCGGCGAAGTGTATCAAATGTATGCGCTGCATACAGGTTTGCGACAAGATACAGAGCCTTAACATTTGGGATCTGGAGGGCACAGGAGCCCGCTCCACTGTGAACGTGTCGGGAAACAGGACCATCAATGAGGCGGACTGCTCGCTCTGCGGACAGTGTATCACCCACTGCCCTGTGGGAGCTCTCAGAGAGAGAGACGACACAAAGAAGCTCTGGCAGGCCATCGAGGATCCGAATAAGGTGGTGGTAGTTCAGGTGGCTCCCGCCGTGAGAGCCGCTTGGGGCGAGTCCCTCGGACTTTCGAGAGAGCAGGCCACAGTCGGAAAGATATTCGATGCGTTGAAGAAGATGGGCGTGGACTATGTGTTTGACACCACCTTCTCGGCAGACCTCACCATCATGGAGGAGGCCAACGAGTTCATAAAGAGATTTACATCCGGAGAGTTCAAGGAGAGGCCCATGTTCACCTCCTGCTGTCCCGGATGGATAAGGTTCATAAAGAGCCAGTATCCTCATCTTGTGAAGAACCTCTCCACGGCGAAGAGCCCCATGCAGATGTTCGGCTCTGTGATAAAGACCTACTTTGCTCAGAGCATAGGCAAAAAGCCCGAGGATATTTACTCTGTGGCTGTAATGCCCTGCGTCGCAAAGAAGGGTGAGAGGAATATGGAGCTCTACTTTGACGAGTTTGCAGGCTATGATACAGACTGCGTAATAACCACGAGAGAGCTTGACAGGATGATAAGGACCGCTCATTTGCTTCCCGCGGGACTTAAGGATATAGAGCCCGACAGACTCATGAGAGACGGATCGGGAGCAGGAGTTATCTTCGGCGCCACAGGAGGAGTTATGGAGGCCGCTCTCAGGACTGCATATTTTACCCTCACAGGAAAGAATGCGGAGCCTGACGCCTTCAAGGTGGTCAGAGCTCAGTGTCAGGAGTCCGATGTTCAGGAGGCGGAGTTTGACATAAACGGCATAAAGCTCAGAGTTGCGGCTGTAAGCGGACTCGGAAACACCAGAAAGCTCATCAACAAGATCGAGAGGGGAGAAGCTCATTACGATTTCGTTGAGGTCATGGCCTGTCCCGGAGGCTGCGTAGGCGGCGGCGGACAGCCCATTCACGACGGATACGAGTCGGCCTTCGACAGAGGAAAGAACCTTTACTTCTTGGACAGAGGAATGGATCTTAGATTCTCGCATGAGAATCCCGACGTAAAGAAGCTCTATGCGGACTATCTCGGCGAGCCCTGCGGACATAAGGCACATCATCTCCTGCATACGGATCACAATGCTTGGGAGATGCCGAAGGCTCCTCAGAGAGACAGAAACGGAAATCCCATAGGGAGAAATATTTAGCCGAAAATCGCCGGAAATATTTAGTTAAAATCCGGTTGACAAAAATTGAATTATTTACTATTATAGATAAGCACTGTCACGAGATGGTGCTTATCTTATTAAAGATAAGTGAGTCTGTAGCTCAGCCGGATAGAGCAACGGCCTTCTAAGCCGTGGGTCGGGGGTTCGAATCCCTTCAGGCTCGTAGATGAGAGCGTTCGGACGCTTAAATCATTGATATGGTGGGTATAGCACAGTTGGCTAGCGCGTCAGATTGTGGCTCTGAAGGTCGTGGGTTCGAGTCCCATTACCCACCCTTGTAAAGAACAATGCCGAAACCTTTATAATAAGGCTTCGGCATTTTTGTGTTTGGTCTGTCATGCGCTTCAATATCCGTCTGAGGGAGAGAAAACCTACTTAGCACAGCTTGCTTCCGTTTGCAGTGATCTTGAATTTATAGCCCAGAAGCTCCGCGGCTCTCTTGCAGAGGAGCATCCTCTCAAGGAATATCTCAAAGTAATCCATTACGGAGCATATCTTGTCGTCGAGCTCAAGGGCGAGGCGGATGACCCTTTTCTCATTTGAGACCTCTATCCTATTGGAAAGCACGGCATAATTAACTCTGTCGTGGGAGTCGAAGGATGCAGGATTTGGATTTTGGACGCGACTTCGTCTCACATCGGTTTTGTCGGCCAGAATCAGGGCGGCTGACACCTCATCCACAGGAAGTCCGGACGCCTCATCATGATTCCCTATTGCCGCCGTAATGGTAAGTATATCCTCGGCGGGCATATGGAGCTCTCTGAGTATCTGAAAGGCCAATATAGCCCCTGTATGAGCGTGATCCTTCCTGTTTATGCAGTTTCCCATATCATGCATATATCCCGCGATCTTAGTCAACTCGATCATCTTACCCGATCGTCCGGTCTTCAAAAGTATCCTTGCTGCCGTCTCGGCAACTATAGCGGCGTGCTTGTAGCTGTGCTCTGTATATCCCAGAGTGTTTAAGACGGAATTTCCTTTCTCTATCATCAGGTTGATCTCTTTGTTTGTCTTTATTTCACTGTAGCTTATCTCTCTCGCTTTGGTATCTGCCATTTTAATTCTCCTGCTTCTTTATCTCGATAGACTTTAGTATAAACCCAAGAGCGCTATGGAAAAATCCGTATAAGGTTAAATTAGGATTAAATCCTTGAAAAATCCCACCGAATCATTTAAAATGTATCCGTCCGGCGGCTATGGCGGAATTGGCAGACGCGTTGGATTTAGGTTCCAATGGGAGACCGTGCAGGTTCAAGTCCTGTTAGCCGCATTACATTAAAAGAGCAGGCCTCGTTTTTCGAGGTCTGCTCTTTAGGTACAGGGCCGGTTGGATTCGAACCAACGAATGCAGCAGTCAAAGTGCTGTGCCTTACCGCTTGGCGACGGCCCTATGGCTGTACAGACAGCTTTAATATAATACTATAAAATCGGCATAATATCAAGAAAAAGGCTGACAATTCACGAGAGATTTAAAAAATCATCAGATACAGCCCGGATACAGCCTATATTTCAAATAAGCGCCGATGCTTTGACTAAAGTAAGGAACCTATCTATTGTATTTAAGAGGAAAATCATATATAATAAGTTTTACAAGTCAATTTTTTTGGCCGAGTAATTTTTGAGATGAGGTAATTTTTAATTATGAAGTGTCCGTTTTGCGGCGGAGAATACAGACTTATAAAGCCGCCCGTAGACCATAAGGTAGCATTCTACATTCCCAACTGCGCTCCCTCCGAGGACGGGGATATCGTTCCTGACGGAGGCATCATCTGCGACGCGTTTGTCTGCTCAGGATGCGGAAACATCCAGATGATAGCAAAGAGGAGGCCCGAAGCCCCTGCAAAGCCCGAGACCGAAGAGCAGGCAAAGGGAGATGATAAAGTTATAGATCTCAAGAAAAAGCCTGAGAAGTCCGAGAAGAAAACCACAAAGAAATCCGCCCCTAAGCAATAATAGGGGCTTTTCTTTTTCGGCAGCCGGTGTTATACTTTGATTTGGTGATTCGGGGTATTAGCTCAGCTGGGAGAGCGCAAGGTTCGCAATCTTGAGGTCAGGGGTTCGATCCCCCTATGCTCCATATAAAAGCCGTTTGATGAGAAGGCCTTTTGTGGCAAACTTACATCAATCGGCTTTTTTCTGTCTGAAAATTGTTGTATTTTCTTTGACATTTCAAAAAAGTATGCCAAAATATTAACAATGTGTATAAAAAACCTATTAAAACACATCTTGTATCTCATAAAACACACAGTAAATATTAATTAAGGAAAATATGTGTGTTATAATATCCGCTATAGCAACGGAAATCAGCAAGTACAAAGAGAAAGGAACAGACCCGATATGAACAGTGCTACATTTAAGGGAGGAACACATCCCTTTGAAGGAAAGAGCCTGAGCGAAAATTCGGAGATAAGATTCGCCGAGTTTTCGGGAGATTATGTCTTTCCTATGTCGCAGCATATAGGAGCACCTGCCAAACCCTGTGTAAATGTCGGTGATCACGTCCTTGCGGGACAGAAGATCGGCGAAGCACAGGGCTTTATTTCCGCCGACGTTATATCCTCCGTGTCAGGGACGGTGAAGAAGGTGGAACCCAGGATGCAGGTGAGCGGCCAGCCTCAGATGTCTGTCGTAATAGAAAGCGATGGAAAATTCGAGACTGTTTCCGGTATAGGAGAAATGAACGACTGGCAAAGCTTTTCCAAGGACGACATAAGGAAGGCTGTAAAGGATGCCGGAATAACAGGAATGGGAGGTGCAGGTTTCCCCACCTATGTGAAGCTTATGCCGAAGGACGACGAGGCGATAGACTATTTCATAGCCAACGGATCCGAGTGTGAGCCTTACCTCACCAGCGACTACAGGCTTATGATGGAGGAGGGAGAGAAGATCGTTGCAGGCCTTAAGATCTGCCTTATGCTTTTCCCCAACGCCAAGGGAGTCGTAGCCATAGAGGACAACAAGCCCAAGGCAATAGCCCATATGACGGAGCTCTGTAAGGGAGAGCAAAGGATAGAGGTCAGGGCATTGAAGACGAAATATCCCGAGGGAGGCGAGCGCCAGCTCATAAACGCTGTGACCGGGCGCTACATAAATTCTTCCATGCTTCCTGCAGATGTGGGAGCCATAGTTGACAACGTGGCTACCATCATAGCCATATATGAAGCTGTAGCATTGAGTACTCCGCTTATGGAGAAGGTGATCACGATCACGGGAGACGCAGTGGCGGAACCCTCAAACCTGAGAGTAAGGATCGGTTCCTCATATAAGGACGCGCTCTTATTTGTGGGAGGACTTAAGAAGGAGGCAAAGAAGGTCATATGCGGAGGCCCCATGATGGGTCAGGCCCTTTTCGACTTGGATGTGCCTGTGACAAAGCCCTCGTCGGCTCTCTGTGTTTTCGAGCATGATGAGGTGGCGGAAAAACCTACGACGCCCTGTATCAGGTGCGCAAGATGCGTCAATGCATGTCCCGAGTTTCTCGTTCCGCCCATGATGGTAAAGGCCGCGACAAACGGAGACCTTGAGGGCTTCGAGGCTTTGAACGGAATGGAATGTATGGAGTGTGGGACCTGCTCCTATGTATGTCCCGCGAGACGCCCGCTGACTCAGATATTCAAACAGGCCAGAAAGATGGTCATGAACAAGAGAAGGGTCGAGGCTGCGGAGAAGAGGCAGAGAGAAGAGCTCGAGAGGATAGCCTCAGAAGCTGCCGAGGCTGCAAGAGCGGCAGCCCTTGAGAGATTGAAATAAGGAGGGAGGAAAAATATATGAACAATATCGAATTTACGCTTGAAAAGCCTCATGTGTCAGCCTCCCCCCATCAGAGGACGGAGGTCACTACCGCGAGGCTGATGACTGACGTATGTATAGCAATGCTTCCCGCTCTTTTCTGGGGAGTATATCACTTCGGAATGTATTCTCTTTTAGTGACCGCTGCGACAGTGCTCGCCTGCGTAGTCAGCGAATACGCTTTCGAATATTTTATGGGAAAGCCCATAACCGTAAAGGATATGTCCGCGGTAGTTACGGGAATGATACTTGCCCTCAATATGCCGCCCTACATACCCCTTTGGATCCCCATGCTGGGAGGCGTTTTTGCCATAATCGTGGTAAAGCAGCTCTACGGAGGCTTGGGACAGAACTTTATGAACCCCGCATTGGCGGCAAGGTGCTTTTTGCTCATATCCTTCGCAAGGCAGATGACGGATTTCTCGGTGGAGAGCATGCCTTGGGCCACTACAGTGGTGGACGGAGTGTCGGGAGCTACGCCTCTCGCCTACATTAAGGCAGGGGGAGAGGTGGACATCACCTCGCTCTTGGTGGGAAATATACCGGGCACTATAGGAGAGGTCAGTGTGATAGCCCTCCTTATAGGAGCCGCATATCTTCTTATTCGCGGAGTCATCACACTCAGGATACCTGCAAGCTATATTTTGACAGTGCTTGTATTTACAGCCTTTTTCGGCGGCAGAGGCCTTGATCCCTACTACCTCCTCTGCGAGATATGTGCGGGCGGACTCATATTCGGAGCCTTCTTTATGGCTACGGACTATGTCACAGGCCCCCTGACCCCAAACGGACAGATAATATACGGAATAATCATAGGAATACTGACAGGGCTTTTCAGACTGTTCGGTGGATCCGCGGAGGGAGTTTCTTACGCTATCATCCTCGGAAACGTTCTCTGCCCTCTCATTGAGAAGTACACTGTTCCCACAGCTTTCGGAAAAGGAAAGTATCAGAAGAGCAAGACGAGATCCGCAGAGTCAAAGCTCAACAACATGGTGGTCGTAAAGACATTTGCTATAACACTTGTTTCGGGAGTTCTTTTAGGAGGAGTTTACGTCCTCACAAAGGATCCTATAGACAAGGCCAACGAGGCCGCTCTCTACTCGGCATATGAGGAGCTGGTTCCCGGCGCCGATAAGTATGTTGACATGTCCGAGAGCGAGGCTCTTGCAGCCGCTGTGGAGAACATAAACGCCGAGCTTTCCGAGAGCGGAGTCTACGGAGATGTGACTGTAAACAATGTTGTCACCGCAACTGACGGAAGCGGAAATGTCATGGGATACGTGGTAGATGTGACGGACCATGAGGGTTATGGCGGAGATATTCAGATAACAGTGGGATATATGCCTGACGGAGATACAGGAGAGATAAAGAGTACAGGCATATCCTTCCTTGCGATTGCAGAGACCGCAGGTCTCGGAATGAAGGCCGAGGAGCCTCAATTCAAGGATCAGTTTACCGGAAAGCCTGCCATGGCTGAGGGAGACGCACCTTTGGCTCTGACAGTCACAAAGAGCGGTGAGGCCGGAGATACAGAGATAGACGCTATCTCGGGAGCCACCATCACCTCCAATGCAGTGACAAATGCTGTAAACGCCGCCAACATGGCTGTGCATGCCGCAGTATCATCTGATGCGTCGGCGGTATTTACGGCAGCTTCCGCTGAGTCTTCGGAAGGAGGGAACGAGTGATGAAAAACAAGTATCTTGAGAGGATATTTAACGGAATTATCAAGGAAAATCCCACCTTTGTCATAATGCTGGGAATGTGTCCTACCCTTGCCACCACCACCAGCGCCACCAACGGCTTCGGAATGGGCGTGGCCACCACGGCGGTACTTATATTCAGCAATCTTGTGATATCGGCATTGAGAAACATTATACCCGACAAGGTAAGGATACCGGGGTATATAGTAGTCATAGCGACACTGGTCACTATAGTCGAGCTGGTGATGCAGGCCTATGTGCCGGCACTCTATCAGACTCTGGGAATATATATACCCCTTATAGTCGTAAACTGTATCATCCTCGGAAGGGCTGAGGCCTATGCAGCAAAGCATACCCCTCTCCTTTCCGCCTGCGACGGTATAGGAATGGGAATCGGCTTTACCTGCGCCCTAACCATCATAGGCTTTTGCCGTGAGCTTGTGGGAGCGGGAACCATCCTCGGACACATGGTTATACCTGAGGACTTCCATGTGGGAATATTCGTAATGGCTCCGGGAGCATTCTTCGTACTCTCGGTGCTCACAGCCCTGCAGAACAAATTCAAGGCGCCCTCGGCTACAAATGTCAAGAAGAAAAAGGGTGAGCCGGCAGGCTGCGACGGAAATTGTCAAAATTGTATGCTCCACGCGGAGGAAGCCGCAGACAAGGCTTTGGAGAATATGAAGCAGGATAAGGAGGTGGCTCGCTGATGTCAACATTTACACAATTATTGCTCATAGCGGTGGGCTCCGCTCTGGTAAACAATGTGGTGCTGAGCCAGTTCCTCGGTATATGTCCCTTCCTCGGGGTATCAAAGAAGGTGGAGACGGCCGCAGGGATGGGCGTGGCGGTAATATTCGTAATAATCCTCGCCTCAATGGTTACCAACATCATATATACGGCTATACTGGTGCCCCTTAAGATAGAGTTCTCACAGACTATAGTATTTATCCTTGTGATAGCGGCTCTGGTGCAGTTCGTTGAGATGTTCTTAAAGAAGAATATGGTGGGCCTTTACAGAGCGCTGGGAGTATACCTTCCCCTTATAACCACCAACTGCGCCGTACTCGGAGTTGCCCTCACGAACGTACAGAGCTCTTACAATTTTATTGAGTCTGTCGTAAACGGCTTCGGAGTATCGGCGGGATTTACGATAGCCATAATACTCATGGCGGGAGTCAGAGAAAAGATAATGTATAATGACGTGCCCAAGAGTTTTCAGGGTTCTCCCATAGTCCTCGTGACGGCAGGCCTCATGGCGATAGCCTTCTGTGGATTCTCCGGACTGATTTAAGAGGGGAGGAGTACATACTATGAGTTATGAATTGATTTTAGCTGTTGCGGCTGTGGTGGCGGGAGTCGGCATAATTGTCGGAGTGGTCCTCGTTATCGCGGCTGAGAAGTTCAAGGTTGAGGAAAACGTAAAGCAAGCGGCTGTGAGAGAGCTCCTTCCCGGTGCAAACTGTGGAGGCTGCGGCTTTGCAGGCTGCGACGCCTGCGCTGAGGCCATAGCCGACGGAAAGGCTCCCGTAAACGCCTGTCCCGTAGGAGGGCCTGACCTTGCAAAGAAGGTCTCCGCCGTAATGGGTGTCGAGGCCGGCGACATGAAGCAGATGGTTGCCTTTGTAAAGTGTTCGGGAACCTGCGACAAGGCCATCAAGAAGTACGAATATCACGGACTTGAGGACTGCAACGCTCTGAGCGTTGTCCCCGGAGCGGGAGACAAGGGCTGCGAGTTCGGATGTATGGGCTATGGAGCCTGCGTAAAGGCCTGCAAGTTCGATGCCATGCACATCGTGGACGGAATAGCCAAGGTTGATGAGGACAAATGTACAGGATGTATGGCCTGCACAAAGGTCTGCCCCCAGCACTTGATTGCCATGGTCCCCAAGGATTCTAAGGTGAGAGTGGCCTGCTCCTCCCACAACAGAGGTGTTCAAGTAAAGAATGTCTGCAAGGCGGGATGTATAGGCTGTACCCTCTGCACAAAGCAGTGCGAGTTCGACGCCATCCACATGGACAACAATGTGGCTGTCATCGACTATGATAATTGTACGGCATGCGGCAGATGCGCTGAGAAATGCCCCGTTCATATAATTCATATGTTTTAGTATAGGGCGGAGATGCTATTGTTAATTTCTTTTTATTCAGGTAACAGGAATGAGGCTGTTGGTGATCTAAAAGATTAACACTGCACTGATAATATCAAAACCATTGGATGTGTCACTGAGAAATCGGTGGCACATTTTTATTGGGTAGATACTACAATACCCTGAGATAATGCTCATGTACGGTAAAGTATCACAAGAAAATTATGTCGAATTGACAGCCGCCTCCGCTATACCGAATAAGGAGATAAAGAGTCCTCAAATTTTGCGCTGCTAAATGAAGACGAGCGGAAGTAA
>CALWLK010000020.1 GCA_944381505.1 uncultured Lachnospiraceae bacterium | reverse complement strand
GGTAAGTAAAAGTGGCAAGTGCACTGTGGCTTGAACGGAAGTGAAAGGCAGCGCCTTGAGACGCGGCAGGTAACAGGGGCTTACAGCCCCGGAGCAAACCGCCCGTTAGACGGGCGGTGCTGATTTTCAAATAATAGTGTTTGGCAACAGGGATATTATTTATCCTTTCCCCCAAAGAGATTCTTAAGTCCCTCAAGCTTTCCGAGCTGATCCTTGATCTCTCCCATATCAGGGAGCTTGTCTGTAAGTCCCTCGAGTTTCTCCTTGAGCTCGTCAGCGTTTTCAACGCCATCCTTTATGAGGCCCTTTACGTCCTCTATGTCTACTCCGTCTTTTACCATGTCCTTGATCTTGTCGAGGTCTCCGCCCTTTACGTTTTTAACGAGATCTCCAAGGCTGTCCTTCAATTCGTTGATATCCATTGCAGTTTTCTCCTTTCCGATTTATAACACAATAAATATAACACCCCCAACAAAAAATGCAACTTCCATCAGAAAATCAAAGCGGATAAATCAAAATATAAATCTTTTTTCCAAAGCGATAATTATATAAAGTTGACTAAGTGTAATACTTTAAGTTATACTTATACGGTATCAACTTCGATACAGCCGCACTTGTATTTTTCAATAAAACAGATTTGAATTTTATGACGAGTGGCGACAGAGGAGGGAGGACTGTATTATGGCAACTGTTAGAAAAAAGATAACTCAGGAAATGAAGCTTACTTCCGAGCAGCTTGCTCAGATGGCTGAATCCGCCCGAAAACAAAGAGAGCTTTCAAAGAAGCCTGTTATAGCGCTCAGAATATCCCCTGATACGCTGGCAAAAGCAAAAGCTACGGGAAAAGGCTATACAGGATTTCTCAGCAGGCTTTTGGATAATGCAATCAACGATCCTGATATGGTATCAAAGAGTTTATAGATGGAGCAGAGCATCCCTACAAATGCACTGCCCCATTTTCAGACGGTATGGTATAATAAGCTTAATAGACGGAGGACGGCTTATGCATGGCACGATCGGATTTAAGGAAAATGAAATAGAGCTTTGGCGCGATGTCCAAAACGATCTCTCGGAGTGGAAAGAAAAAAGGCATGATACAGTCCTTCAGGTGGAAGGGCCCCGTCAGGTCGGGAAGACTCACGAGATAAGGAAGTTCGCATACAGTCACTATTCTCAGGTCATATATGTGAACCTTGTGCGTGACGAGTACGGCTTTGAGGACAGCCTTTCGGAGAGAGACTTTATGGATTCATATTGCAGGGCCGCAGATATCGGAGAGTTCCGTGACAATGGGGACACTGTACTTATAATCGACGAGATACAGGAGAGGGCCACGGTATACAATGCCATAAGGGATATGAGGGAAAGGCTTTCCTGCGACATCATAGTGAGCGGAAGCTACCTTGTAAGGACTGTGAATTCAAAGGATTTTTTCCTTCCCGCGGGGATATCATATCTGAGGATGCACCCTCTTTCGTTCAGGGAATTTGCCCGTGGGCTTGACCTTGAGGATGACTATGTGAATGCGGACCTTTACGGAGGCTCCGCCCCCGAGGTATACGAAAAGCTGGAGAGAGCGTACAGAGCATATCTTGAGACGGGAGGCTATCCGGAGTCTGTCACCGCATACATAAAGAGCGGAAATATAAATGAAAGTAAGGATATAATCTTTAACCTTGTAAGGACCTTTACCGCGGAATCGAGTCGATTCTTTACCGACAGCAATGCTTTGAGCATTTTCAATGAGGTATACAAGGCCGTGTTCGTCCGCATGGCGGATGAGAAGAAGGGTACAGGAAGGAATTTTACCGAGCTTGTTACCGATTTTGTGAAGGACTCCGTGAAGGAGCCCGTCAGCAGAAACGAGGTGAGGAGTGCGGCATCTTGGCTTTTATATTCGGGTATCATAGGCTACTGCGATATGTATAATAACGGGGACATAGCTGATGTTATCAGCAATCGCAGAGCTTACTTCGGTGACTGCGGAATAGCAAACTATGTATCTGAGCTTGTAAACGTACCCGCCGATGCGGTGAGAGGCCTTATTACAGAGAACTTTGCCTATACGGAGCTTTCACGGCTTTATGATAAACAGCCCTCAAAGAAGAAAGTGAGAGGAGACAAGCCCTGTTTTGCAGTATGCGGCGAGTATGAGTTGGATTTTGTAGTCGTGGAAAATGATTATACAAAGATGGGAATAGAGGTAAAGAGCGGTATAAACAAAGCCAAATCATTGGAATTCTTTAAAGAAAAGGGCCTTATAGACAGAGCCGTAAAGGCCGCTCCTGTAAAGGGAGGACGAGGGGATAAATTCGATACGGTCCCTGTATATTTGATAGGTAGAATTGCAGATTAAATAATAAAGAATAAACTGTGGAAAGAGACGGTTGCATATGCGATCGTCTCTTAAGTTTTCGATAAAGCTTGAGAAATTCATATCTCAATGCTATACTAAGTCAGTTAAGGAAGAACTGACATTTCGACCTTGACCTTCGGTGTGTTCGAGACCTTCCACACCTAAAACAAAACTAAAGGAGAAAATTGAATATGAAGAGAGAGAACAAAACGCGGGCGTGGAGCTCCCGCACGATCACAGAGGCTGCGCTTATCGCCGCCCTGTATGTAGCGCTGACGTTGATGTTTGAGCCGATTTCCTTCGGCCCCATCCAGTTCAGAATTTCGGAGATGTTTTGCGTGCTCCCCTATTTTACACCTGCGGCTGTCCCGGGACTGTTTGCGGGCTGCCTTCTGGGGAATATCTTGGGAGGAGCTATGCTGCCCGATATAGTATTCGGAAGCTTGGCGACGCTTGTGGGAGCTGTAGGCTCATATATGCTCAGAGGGAATAAGTATTTTGTCTGCATTCCTCCCATACTTGCAAATATGGCCATCATACCGCCCGTTTTGAAATATGCCTACAATTTTGAGGGCGCCCTTTCCTATTTCATCATAACAGTGGGAATAGGCGAGATACTTGCTGTAGGCGTCATAGGAAATATATTGCTTTCGATCTTGGAAAAATATAAGGGCCGCCTGTTCCTCGGACAGGAGTCATAGAGAAAGGGGCGCGGGGCAGAGAGCTCAAAGCCTGCGCCTGAAAACTTATAAGAGGTGGATTTTATGTACCGTATAGATTTTAATAATCCCTGCAGCGTTCATTTCATAGGTATAGGAGGGATAAGCATGTCGGGCCTTGCCGAGATACTTATATCTGAGGGCTTTAAGGTTTCAGGCTCTGACATGAAGAGCTCCCCTCTCACCGAGCACTTGGCGAAGCTTGGGGCGAGAATATCCTATCCTCAGGCTGCGGACAATATAGAGGAGCCCGATGTGGTGGTGTACACAGCCGCCATTCATCCGGACAATCCCGAATTTCGTGCGGCCCTCATAAAGGGCATACCCATGATGCCGAGGGCGGAGCTTTTGGGTGAGCTCATGAAGAATTACAAAAATGCGGTAAACGTGGCGGGAACTCACGGAAAGACCACCACCACCTCAATGATAACAGAGATATTTATGAGGGCCGAAAAGGACCCCACCGTGACTGTCGGAGGCATACTGGACTCCATCGGCGGAAACATAAGAGTGGGATCCTCGGAGTATTTTTTGGCGGAGGCCTGCGAGTATACCAACAGCTTCCTGTCTTTCTTCCCCACTACGGCGGTGATACTCAATATAGAGGCTGACCATCTGGATTTCTTCAAGGATATAGAGGAGATAAGGGGCTCCTTCAAGAGCTTCATAGGAAGACTCCCTCAGGATGACACCGGACTTCTGGTGTTTAACGGTGACATAAAGGACAAGGAGTTTTTCCTCTCGGGCCTTAAGTGCAGGGTACTGACCTTCGGCCACGGAAGGGAGAATGACTTTACGGCGGAGGACATACGCTACGACGATTTCGGAAGGCCCTCCTACGAGCTTATATACAGAGGCGAGGATATGGGCAGTTTGGCCTTGGGAGTCCCCGGGGAGCACAATGTCTACAATTCCCTCTCCGCAATGGCTGTGGCCATGAGCTCGGACATAGATTTTGAGACGGCCTCCAAGGCCCTTGAGTCTTTTACAGGGACGGAGAGGCGCTTTCAGATAAAGGGAGAGGTAAATGGATTTACGGTGATAGACGATTATGCCCATCATCCTCAGGAGATAGAGGCGACCATAAAGGCCGCAAAGCGCTATCCCCACAAAAAGCTCTGGGTCATCTTCCAGCCTCACACCTACTCCAGGACCAAGGCCCTCTTAAATGAATTCTCTGAGGCCCTGTCCCTTGCGGACGAGCTGATCCTTACGGATATTTATGCAGCCAGAGAGAAAAACGAGGTGGGCATAAGCTCCCGGGACCTTGCCGAAAGGATAGAGCTTTCAGGAAAGAAGGTAAACTATATCCCCTCCTTTGATGACATCGAAAATTTTGTACTTAAAAAAGTACAAAAAGGTGATTTGTTGATAACTATGGGGGCCGGGGACGTGGTAAATATTGGAGAAAGGCTCGTTTCAAGGTAGTTATTCACAGTATCCACAGAGTTATTAACAAAACCCGGGGTTTTGCTTCTGTGGATATTTTTGTCTCAAAAGCTCCGGAAAATAAGGATTGTTAAAAATTAATACACAATATCCACAAAAAACCACAGCCCCCGAGGGGAGGTTTCAATTTGATTTTTCATGTGTTATGATTGAGTCACTATCGTTTCAGGGGTGGGTAAAAAATGAGTTATCAGGATATCTTTGACATAGATGCCACGCTGGTGGCCAACGACTTTTTGGACAACTATATGCCAAAGGCCAACGGGGATTACGTAAAGGTCTATCTTTACGTGATAAGGAACAAGGCGTCGGGTATAAATATATCGGACATTGCGGAAAAGCTGGAGCTCACCGAGGGGGATGTGAACAGGGCCATAAAGTATTGGAAAGAGCAGGGAATACTCATGGACAGGCTTGAGAGTCCCGAGTTCGAGGCCGGATCCGAGGCAAAAGCCAAGGCAAAGCCCGAGGCCAAGGCCCCGAGCTTAAGCCGCGAGCAGCAGGAGAGGCTCTCGGGGGATGAGGATTTCAGGCAGCTTCTCATGATAGCCCAGAAATATATGAGCATGATATTCACCCCGAGAGAGGTGAATGTGCTGGGCTATCTCTACGACAGCTTGAAGCTTCCCTCGGAGGTGCTTGATTATCTGGTGGATTACTGCGTTCAGGGCGGACACAGCGACATCAGATACATAGAGAAGACCGGTCTCAACTGGGCTTCTCAGGGCATAAGGGATCTGCAGTCGGCCATGAAGCAGACAGAGGCCTTTGACAAGGCCAAGGAGGATCTCAAGAAGAAAAACGAATTAAAGAGCGGAAAAAATACGAGGAAGAGAGCCGGCTCAAGGGGCGATACGGACTACGACGCTCTTGTGATGGAGCAGTCCTTCCTCAGAAGAATAGAGTAGGGCCATGGGACTTACAAGGAGCCAATACAACCAAATAATGACGGTCTATCAGGAGCGCAGGATAAAAAACAGCCTCAGGCAGAGGGCGCGCACAGAGGAGATATACCTTAAGATACCTGAGATACGGGAGGCCGATGAGAGGATAAGGAGCCTCGCCTTAAAGAATGCCAAAGGGCTGGTGAGGGGCGCTGACACCGACACAGAGGAGCTTAAGAGAGAGATCGAGGAACTTAAGGAGACAAAGAAAATGCTCCTTTTAAGGGCGGATTTTCCCGATGATTATCTTGACATGCCCTATGATTGTATGTATTGTAAAGATACAGGCTATATAGGCGCCGAAAAATGCCGCTGCTTCAAAAGACTTGAACTTGAGTTCCTCTATGACCAATCGGGTATAAGAGACGTCCTTAAGAAGGAGAACTTTGAGAGCTTCAACGAGGAGGTCTTTGACGACGTAAAGCCCCTTCCGGGGTTAAAGAGCGGAATGACCGAGCGGGAATACATGAGGGCCGTGAGAAATGAGTGCCTTAAATTCTGCGACAGCTTCGGAAATAACGAGAAGCCGGGCCTTCTGTTTACAGGCCCCACAGGCACCGGAAAGACCTTCCTTCTGAACTGTATCTCAAAGCGGATACTGGACAGAGGCTCCTCTGTCATATACATGACGGCCACTGAGCTCTTTGACCTTC
>CALWLK010000019.1 GCA_944381505.1 uncultured Lachnospiraceae bacterium | reverse complement strand
GACGTATTCACGATCACAGGTCGTGGAACCGTTGCTACAGGTAGAGTTGAGAGAGGAACCCTTCACCTCAACGACGAGGTTGAGATCGTTGGTATCAGCGAGGAGACCAGAAAGACTGTTGTTACAGGTATCGAGATGTTCCGTAAGCTTCTTGACGAGGCTCAGGCAGGTGATAACATCGGAGCTCTTCTCCGTGGTATCAACAGAACCGACATCGAGAGAGGTCAGGTTCTCTGCAAGCCCGGCTCAGTAACATGCCACAAGAAGTTCAAGGCTCAGGTTTACGTTCTTACAAAGGACGAGGGTGGACGTCACACACCTTTCTTCAACAACTACAGACCTCAGTTCTACTTCAGAACAACTGATGTTACAGGTGTCTGCGAGCTTCCCGAGGGAACAGAGATGTGCATGCCCGGTGATAACGTTGAGATGACTGTTGAGCTTATCCATCCCGTAGCTATGGAGAAGGGACTTCGTTTCGCTATCCGTGAGGGTGGACATACAGTAGGATCAGGAAGCGTTACAGAGATCATCGAGTAATCTTCCGAATCGGATGTACAGATAATATCGTGTTTAATTCAAAGGCTTCGTGATTTCATATCGCGGAGCCTTTTTCCAAAGTAAATTCGGAGAATCAAGGGAGAGATGAGATGGATGATTTAAATGAGAGAGGGGAAGATGAGGCGCTGCAGCCTTCCGACATAAAGGGTATTGAGGAAAGCAGCGAGGCCGAGAGGGCGGAATACCACAGAAAAAGGAAGATGTCCTATTCCATAAGGCTTCTGTGCGCCCTGTATCTGAGCTACCTTGTATATAACCTGTTTACAGGGCTTGCAGAGCTTCAGGGAACGGAGAAGGCGGTGGTGACGGGATTTATGATACTCTTTACGGGGTTTGATATCTGGTGTTATATAAGCGGTATAAAAGGACTTAAAAGGCTTTCGGAGGAGGAAAAAAGAGGGCTTTAGTGAGCCTGGGGATCCGGGTATTTTCTTGAAAAATTTTTACAAATGCTGAAGATTTTGTGAACCGTATATACATTTGAAAAAAAGAATGTTAATCTATATCTCGTATAATTGCGAGTATGAAAGGTATCGGTAGGGGACGACTTTTGAACTGCGACTTTTGTGAGACGGAGGTAGGATATGGCATTATTTTCAGGAAAGGGCAGAAGGCGGCCGGTCTCCATATTACTCTTGACGGCCTTTTTTATCATGCAGGGCATGACCGCCTATGGCGCTTCGGGCATAGGCCCCGGGCTTCAAAATCTCTCTGCGGGGGATGAGCTTTCGGTGTATCAGTGGGGCCTTAAAAACGACGGAAAACTCAGGCTTAATCTTAGAGCCATCAAGGCTGACAGCCTTGTGGGGCTGTATCAGTCTTGGTCGGACTGGATAGAAAACGGAGGGATGGGTATCCCGCCCAGAAATCCCGAGCCCTCGGATTTTGATTACGCAAACATAGAGAGCATCGCGGGAACGGACATCAATTTCACTCCTGCCATAGAGCAGTATGAGGCCGACAGCTCCGAGAGGAGATATGTTACAGTTGCCCTCATAGATACGGGAGTGTACATCGGGCATACGGAGCTTTCAGAGGCCATATGGACAAATGTGGACGAGATACCGGGAGACGGCATAGATAATGACGGCAACGGTTATATCGATGACGTTTACGGATGGAATTTTTCGGACAATAATAATATAATAAATACAGGTACAGACGCGGACAAGCACGGGACCCACGCAGCAGGCACCATAGGTGCAAAGAGAGGCAACGGCGGCATCACCGGGATGACGGACAATGCCTATGTAAAGATAATGGTTCTGAAAGCCCTAAATGAAAACGGAGAGGGAAGCCCCGAGGCGGTGATGGAGGCCATAAGATATGCGGAAGCAAACGGTGCCTCCATATGCAATCTGAGTCTCGGAAGCACGAAATACATACCTGAGCTTGACGAGCTGATAGCGGGCTCCTCAATGCTTTTTGTGGCCGCAGCGGGCAACGGGGACGTGAGGGGAATAGGATATGACACGGATGTCTATGGAGTTTATCCCTCCTCCTACACCTCGGACAATATAATATCCGTTGCCAACCTCATGTTTAACGGGGAGCTTGACATAAGCTCAAACTACGGGGCGCAAAGCGTGGATATTGCCGCTCCCGGAAGCTACATTTTGAGCACCGTTCCGGGGAACGGATTTCAGTTCCTCACGGGAACATCAATGGCCGCTCCTGTAATAACAGGGCTTGCGGCGTTCATATATTCCTACAGGACGGACCTTGACCTTGCGGGGGTAAAGACGGCCATCCTTAATACTGCGGTAAAGACGGAGAGCCTTTCGGGGAAGGTCCTTTCAGGCGGCTATCCCGACGCATATGCCGCTGTCAACTACGGAAGACAATAAGTGAAATATAAAGGGGAAAGGTAATGGAAACAGGGAGAAAGGATATGCAAAGAAAAACAAAACTTAAATATTTTGCGGTGTTTATGTCGGCTTTCCTTTTGGCGGCAGGCGGAGCCTTCTGCTCATTTGCGGATGAGTCGACGCTGCCCGCGCCTACGGGAGTCACTCTGGAGGATGACGGCACGGTAAGCTGGGATGAGCCGACGGGCACCGGGGAGTACGAGGTGGACAAGTATGAGGTGGAACTCTGGAGGGAGAGGAACGATGAGTGGAGAGAGTACAGATCAAAGACTGTAAGGGACGATACCTCCTGTGATTTTTCCTTCGGATATATCGCCAGATACAAGGCGAAGGTCAAGGCCATATATATAGGGGGCAGGGAGAGCGATTGGTCTGATTTCAGTCCCATAGTAAACGTCAGCAGAGACGATGTGAGCAACAGCGGAGGAGGCAGCTATGGAGGCCCGCCCGCAAACTGGAACAGGCCCTACAATCCCGGGCCGGGTGTGGTCGGCTCAGGAAGCACGCCTCCCATCGCAAACGAGGGCTACGGTTGGGTTCAGAACTCCGACGGAAGATATTGGTTCAAAAACTATGACGGAAGCTATCCCGCAAACTGCTGGCAGAGCATAAACGGCAAGTGGTATTATTTTGACGGCGAGGGCTATATGGCTACAGGCTGGGTATGGTACAACAATTCCTGGTATCTCTGCCTGCCGGACGGACAGATGGCCACAGGCTGGAGAAATGTAAACGACAAGTGGTATTATCTCAGCGAGAGCGGAGTCATGCTCACAGGCTATCAGCAGATAGACGGGAAGGTATATTATCTTGACTCCACCGGGGCGAGACTTTCAAATGCCACGAGCCCCGACGGACATTTATTTGACGCAAACGGAGTTATGATAGCATAGCTTTAAAAAAAGACGGTTACAAAGCTGCCTTGCATAGGGAAAAGAGGCGAACAGGCCTTTTTGTATCTCTATGCAGGCGGCTTTTTTGATATTACCTGAAGTTCTTCAGTCCCATAACCAATATGGGGGTGGTGGAAACCGGAAAAAGGCAATATAATAAATATATTAGGGCTTTGACAGCCCCCCCATCAGAAAATAGAACGGAGGCTTAAATATGGAGTTTAATATTTGCAGGATATACGGAGACGGAATAGGGCCTGAGATAGTGAGAGAGGCTGTGAAGGCCCTGGGAGCTGTAGAGAAAAAATACGGACATAAGTTTAATTATAAGGATATAGATATGGGGGGCTGCTCTATAGATAAATAC
Organism: uncultured Lachnospiraceae bacterium; assembly: GCA_944381505.1. Classification (GTDB taxonomy): domain Bacteria; phylum Bacillota; class Clostridia; order Lachnospirales; family Lachnospiraceae; genus Avilachnospira. Next base: position 4,101 of record CALWLK010000019.1, on the reverse strand, counting down.
AGCGTACCTCTCACAGACGAGGCCTTGGAAACGGCTAAGGCTTCCGATGCCGTGCTTCTGGGGGCAGTGGGCGGAAATGTTGGAAATTCCCCTTGGTATGAGCTTCCCGCAGACAAAAGGCCGGAGGCAGCCCTTTTGAAGATAAGGAAGGAACTGGGGCTTTTTGCAAATCTCAGGCCCGCCCTTCTCTATGAAGAGTTGTCTGCGGCAAGCCCTCTCAGATCCGATATAGCTGAAAAGGGCTTTGATATGCTTATCATGAGGGAGCTCACAGGGGGACTTTATTTCGGAAAGAGATATACAGAAGAGATAGACGGGAAGCTGACTGCTGTGGACACCCTTACCTACAACGAGGAGGAGATAAGGCGCATTGCGGTCAAGGCCTTTGAGACTGCCCGAAAGAGAAGGGGACATGTGACGAGCGTTGACAAGGCAAACGTGCTTGACTCCTCAAGGCTCTGGAGAAAGGTGGTCCATGAGGTGGCAAAGGATTATCCCGACGTAAGCTGCGACGATATGCTTGTGGACAGCTGTGCCATGCAGATAACCGTGAACCCCTCCTTCTTCGACGTGGTGCTCACTGAAAATATGTTCGGGGATATACTCTCGGACGAGGCGGCCGCAGTCACGGGATCTCTGGGGATGCTCCCCTCCGCTTCCCTCGGAGAGGGGAAACTCGGCCTCTATGAGCCCTCCCACGGCTCGGCTCCCGACATAGCGGGAAAGGATATTGCAAATCCTATAGCCACCATATTGTCGGCGGCAATGATGCTCAGATACAGCTTTGACCTTGACAGGGAGGCCAAGGCTGTGGAAGATGCTGTAAAGAGGGTGCTTTCCGAGGGCTTCAGGACCGGAGATATAATGTCCGAGGGAATGGAAAAGGTGAGCTGCAGCAGGATGGGAGATCTGATTGGCGAGCGCATCAGCTGACATTTTTTGACTTTACAGGGGGATTAGAGTATGAGGGATCATATTTTGGCTCTCGATCAGGGCACTACAAGCTCAAGAGCCATAATATTTGACAGACAGGGGAGACCTTTGAGCACGGCTCAGAAGGAATTTGAACAGATCTATCCGAAGCTCGGTTACGTGGAGCAGGATGCCATGGAGATATGGGCCTCTCAGCTCTCTGTCATGACAGAGGCGATGGCTAAATCCGTAGGGGCCTCCGGTATAGCGGCCATAGGGATCACAAATCAGAGAGAGACCACTGTAGTCTGGAACAAAAATACCGGGGAGCCTGTGTATAACGCCATAGTCTGGCAGTGCAGACGCACCGCTGACATGATAGAGAGTATCAAAAAAAGCGGATTTTCAGATACCATAAAGGAAAAGACCGGTCTTGTCTGCGATCCTTATTTCTCCGCCACAAAGATAAAATGGATACTTGAAAACGTCCCGGGGGCGAGGACGGCTGCGGAGAGGGGAGAGCTTCTCTTCGGAACAGTGGATACCTGGCTTATTTGGAAGCTCACCTCGGGTAAAGTGCATGTGACGGACTATACCAACGCCGCAAGGACCATGCTCTTTAATATAAGGAGCCTCAAGTGGGACGAGGAACTTTTGGATTATTTCGATATACCCCGCTCCATGCTTCCCGAGGTAAGGGGAAGCAGCGAGATTTACGGGCACACGAGCCCTGAGATAACGGGTGAGGAGATACCCATTGCGGGCATTGCGGGAGATCAGCAGGCCGCTCTTTTCGGGCAATGCTGCTTTGAAAAGGGTGAGATGAAGAATACTTACGGGACAGGGTGCTTTCTCCTCATGAATGCCGGAAATGAATTCCCGGAGTCTGAAAACGGACTTATAACAACACTTACGGCCTCCTGCAGAAGAGAAAGACCGGAGTATGCCTTGGAGGGCAGCGTTTTTGTGGCGGGAGCGGCCATACAATGGCTGAGAGACGAGATGAGGATGATAAAGAGCGCTCCGGCCTCTGAGGACTACTGCAGGGCGGTGGAGGACACAGGAGGAGTGTATATAGTGCCGGCGTTTACAGGCCTCGGAGCCCCCTATTGGGATCCTGATGCGAGGGGAATGGTCACGGGAATAACCAGGGGCACGAAAAAGGAGCATTTTGTGAGAGCTGCGGTGGAATCTTTAGCTTATCAGACCCTTGACATTATAGACGCGATGAAGAGAGATACGGGAACGGACAGGCTGAGCCTGAGAGTGGACGGAGGTGCCTCCTCCAACGATTTTCTCATGCAGTTTCAGGCGGACATATCGGGGATCGAGCTCATAAGGCCCCGGTGCGTGGAGACTACGGCTCTCGGAGCGGCTTACTTGGCGGGGCTTTCAACAGGTTTTTGGAAGGACAAAAAAGAGATCGCGGATATGCGCGGAGACTCTGACGTCTTTCTGCCCGCTATATCCGAGGAGAGGCGCGACAGACTGGTATCAGGCTGGAAGCGTGCGGTAAAAAGCGCCATATATTATGCAGGGGAGGAAAAAGCATCGAATGTTCGGAACATTTAAGAAATCTGTGCTAAAGGGGTATATACTCATAATCATAGGCTCGTTTATAATTGGCTATGCCATAAAGAACATACTGGATCCGGTAAACCTGGTCACAGGGGGAGTCAGCGGATTTGCAGTCATATTCAACGGACTATGGAATGTCCCTCTGTGGATCACCAACACGGCTCTCAACATCCCCCTTTTCCTGATAACCTTCATTATAAAAGGAAAGAATTTTATGATAAAGACTGTGGTGGCCACAGTCACTCTCTCGGTGGCGCTTGCCGTCATTCCGGAGCACAATGTCATCGACGGAGGTGACATACTCCTTTCTGCCATATTCGGAGGCATAGTCATGGGAGTGGGCACAGGCGTTGTGTTCATGAACAGAGCCACTACAGGAGGAACAGATATGATGGCGGCCGATATACAGCATTTCATGCGCCATAAGAGCGTTGCCCAGATACTCATGGTGCTGGACGGCATGGTGGTGCTTTTGGGAGCAGGCATATTCGGAATAAACAAGGCGCTCTACGCGGTGATATCAGTATTCCTTGTGACCGTCATCTCCGACAGGATAATAGACGGACTCAAATTCGGAAAGGTGATATATATAATCTCCGACAACAGCACAGCCCTAGCCGAGAGGATAATGTCGGAGATGGGGAGAGGAGTCACCGCTATAAAGGCGAAGGGCATGTACACGGGAAAGAGCAAGGACATGCTCTACGTGGTGGTCCAGAGCAGAGAGGTGCCCCAGGTAAAGGATATCATTTACGAGGTGGACAAGGATGCGTTTTTGATTCTTTCAAACGCCACAGAGGTGGTGGGAGAGGGATTCATAGAGAGAGAGGACGCCTGATAGAAAACCGCTCTTGCTTAATTTCCGGTTATGATATAAGATAAGCGGGACGGACTAATGACTTTTTCAGGCATTAAAACATGAAAAATAATTAAGAGGAAGAATTCGATGGGAGTATATGAGGAATTGATCGAGCGGGGGCTCCTCGCTCAGGTTACTGATGAAAACGAGATCCGCGAGATGGTAAACGCAGGAAAAGCTACCTTCTATATAGGCTTTGACCCTACGGCAGACAGCCTTCACGTGGGACACTTCATGGCACTGTGCCTTATGAAGAGACTGCAGATGGCCGGCAACAAGCCCATAGCTTTGGTGGGCGGAGGCACCGGCATGATCGGAGACCCCTCAGGGCGCACGGACATGAGAAAGATGATGACGAAGGAGACTATAGCCCACAACTGTGACTGCTTCAGAAAGCAGATGGAGAGGTTCATACACTTCGGCGAGGGAAAGAGCGACGCCATAATGGTGAACAACGGCGACTGGCTCCTTGACTTGAATTATATAGACTTCTTGAGAGAGGTGGGCGCCCATTTCTCCGTAAACCATATGCTGGCCGCAAGGTGTTACGAGCAGAGGATGGAAAAGGGACTTACCTTTTTCGAGTTCAACTATATGATAATGCAGGCCTATGACTTCTACCGCCTCTACTGCGATTACGGCTGCAATATGCAGTTCGGAGGAGACGACCAGTGGTCAAATATGCTGGCGGGCACAGACCTCATTAGGAAGAAGCTCGGCAAGGACGCCCACGCCATGACCATAACCCTCCT
>CALWLK010000018.1 GCA_944381505.1 uncultured Lachnospiraceae bacterium | reverse complement strand
CATCGCAGGCCACAGTGATGTCAAGCCTCAATTCCTCCTTCGGTCTTTGTATAAACTCGATAAGAGGGATGTTTTCGGCCACCGGTTCAACCTGTCTGCCTTTCCCGTCATAGAACCTGTACCCCAAAGCTGCCGCCATGCCTATCCCCAGATCGTTTGTAGCGCTTCCTCCGAGGCCTATGAGGAGCTTTTTGCAGCCTTTATCAGCCGCTGACTTTATGAGCTCCCCCAAGCCGTAGGTCGTCGCATGGGAGGGGTCAAGTCTGTCTCCCATCAGTGGCAGGCCCGCACAGGAGGCCGTCTCTATGACTGCACTGTTGTCATTTAAGATCCCGTACTCCGCGACTATCTTTTCACCGTTTGCTCCCATCACACACGCTTTTTCTCTTCTTCCGCCGAAGGCTTTCAGGTATGAACTCACCATCCCCTCGCCTCCATCGGCCATGGGTATGCATTTTATATCGGCATCAGGAATGAACTTTAAAATGACCTCGGAAATTATCTCGCAGACTTTTTCCGCATTTATCGTGCCTTTAAATGAATCAGGTGCTATGACTATGTTTCTCACACTATTCCCCTTATGTATAATGCACTAAATTTTCAATAAATCCCTCAGCTTTTTATTTATTTTATATAAATTGATTTTCTTTTTAAATGTTTTCAGTAACAATAATTATTTGGTTTTTTATGTTGCGCAGAACAAATTAAAGGGGCACCGCGCTGTGCTATACTGGTTCCGGATAACGGGAAGGGAGGGTGTAAATTATGAAGATAACTTATCTGAATTCTCAGGAAATAGCCGAGCGGATCGGGAAGATACTGAATAAGCCTATAAATATAATGGACGAGAACGGCAGGATCGTCGCCTCCACCGACGTATCCAGAATAGGAGATATACATACAGGGGCAAAGGAGCTTATAGAAAAAAATGCCTATGAGATAGACATATACCCGGGAGATGACCTTGAGGGAAGCAAGAACGGAATAAACGTACCTATACATATAGGAGGAAAGACCATAGGCGTTATAGGCGTCACGGGAAACCCCGATGAGCTGAGAGACATATCCATAGTCATAGGAGAAATGGCAGGGATCATGTATATGAAGACCGAGGAGTCCCTGCAAAATGAAAACATAGCAAGGCAGAAGAGGATATTCTGCGAGGAGCTGCTGTTCTCCCCTCCTCAGCCCTCAAACGCCATGGCTATATCCGTTTTTCAGGACAGAGCCTATGAGCTTCGTTTTCCCATAAACAGGATAAAAGCAGTGGGAGTCTTCACCTTAAAGGACGTCATCTCAGGCGCTGAGCAGCTTTCCATCGATGACAAGCTCATATCCATGCTCAGAGGAAAGCTGGGAGACAGCATATATATACATCACCACTATGTGGGCCAAAAGCTCATAGTATTTTTTGATTTCAACAGAGATTCATTTGCCGTGGAGGCCATAAACGACATTGTCTCGCAGCTTTCGGAGCAGTCTGATTCGGATATATATTGCGGGCTGAGCTTGGGGATAAACAGTTTTGTAAACGTGCACCAGGCTTACCTGAACGCTGAAAAAGCGGCCCTGATAGCCGCCAAGCGCCGTGACCGCAAGATCCAAATATATGAAGATCTGTCTTTGGAGATAATTTTGACTCAGATACCGCAGGATGCGGTGAACACATTTGTCGCAAACATTTTCAAAGGTATGAGCAGAGAAGCCATCAAGGATACCGTGGATTTCCTGAATATATACTTTGAGGAGAACGGGTCACTTGACGGTATAGCAAAGAAAATATTTATTCATAAGAATACTGTTCAGTACAAGATAAAAAAGGTCATAGACTGCACAGGATATGATCCGAGAAAAGCCGAGGACGGGCTTGTGCTTTTATTGGCCTGCAAGCTGGCGGCAAGAATGTTCTAATCAAACATCTCTCTGTTCAGCTTTCGGGCCTTTTCCCGGTCTATAAAGAGCCCCCTCTCCTCCACCTTGCAGGGGAGATATAACACTCTCACCCCACAGTCCACGGCTTCCTTTAAGGCCTCGCCGAACTCCGGATGGGTGGAGATATTGGGAAGGACCTTCGTTATTCCCTCCATCTGTATCACAAATGCGGCGTATGCCCTGTAGCCTTCCGCCGATGCCTTTATAAGTTCTCTCAGGTGCTTCACTCCCCTATCCGTGGGAGCATCAGGGAAGTAGCCCGTTCCGTCAATTTCCAGAGTACAGCCCTTCACCTCCATCAAGTACCTGTCTTTTTCCTTCTCCATGTAAAAATCTATGCGCGAGGAGCCGTAGACATACTCGGGCTTCACCGCGGAAAAGTCCTCTGTATCAAGCCATTCGGACACCACCTTGTTGGGAGCCTGACTGTCTATATTTACGAGGCCCAGGCCCTCCTTATACACGGAGACGAGATCATATGCGGTCTTTCTCAAAGGATTGTCCGAGCGGCTCAATATGACTTCGCTTCCCGGAAGCAAAAGCTCTCTGCACCTCCCGGTATTCTTTACGTGTACCACCTCGTCTCTCCCGGATATCTCCACATGGGCGATAAAGCGGTTGGGACGTGACAGGAACTTTCCCTTTTCAATGTTTTTATACAGCAATTTTCCCTCTCCTTTTTACGGGACTTATATTAAACATCATTACAGTGTAAAAATGTGATATTTGATTTACAGATCCATCGAGAACTTAATGTGAGATTTCTTCATTCCCATAGCCTCATAAAATCCATGGGCCTGCTCCCTCTTTTCATTGCATGCGGCCTCGATAAGCCTGCACTTTGCCTCCCCGGCTATCTCACAGGCCTTTTCAAACATTTCCTTTCCTATACCCTTCCCTCTGTAGTCTTTTGAGACTGCAAATTCCATTATCTCCGCCACAGCCCCCGCATGGTGGAGCTGCCTCTCAAGCCTTAAGTTGAGGACACCCACTATCTTATTATCCCGTTCGCACAAGAGACAATAGTAATGCTGTCTGTCATTAAGCTGTTCGTTTAAGATATCATAGAATTTTTCATATGAAAGCTCTGATGACTCCAACTCACAGATAAGCTTATGTATGGCTCTGCAGTCGGAGAGTTTTGTCTTGCGGTACATAGACGGTCTCCTTTCAGAAAAACAGATCACATTATTATATCTTATATCAGATTATAGCTTACATTTCTTTATAGCGCAAATCATTGATATATAAGCTTGAAAACAGTATAATATTTTTCAACTGCAAATATAGGGGGTGACCTTCTTGGCCTTTAATAAGACAATTCAAATGTGTATTTTTGACGGTAATCCGAACGGCAGGATAATGTGTGAGCTTTCAAATTGGAACGGTCGTGTGTATAAGATCTCCCGCAATGAATTACAGGAGTTTTCCGAGCGAGATGACGCAGAGAATACGGGTGTATATTTTTTGCTCGGAAAGGATGACAACAATCTTGACACAGTTTATATAGGCGAAGCTGAAAAGATGTTGACACGTTTGAAACAGCATCTAAAAGATACCGAATATTGGAGCGATTGTATCGTTGTCGTCAGCAAGGACGATCTCTTAAACAAGGCCCATGTAAAATATCTTGAGAACAGTTTTTATAACCTGGCCAAAGAGGCGGGAAGATCTGTTGTTTTGAACAACAACATACCGACCAGATCTTCTATTTCCGAATATGACGAGGCAATGCTTCAGGAATTTATCAGCAATGCAAAGCTTTTGGTAAACACCTTAGGCTACAAAACCTTTGATACTCTGGAGGACAGCTCCATGAAAAAGAAGAATTCTCAGGTTGATTTTTATATAAAAGCCGCGCGCGGTGCAGACGCCGGAGGGGTCGTCGTTTCAGACGGATTTGCTGTGCTCAAGGGATCCTCCATTGCCGTAAGCACGGTTCCAAGCATGCCTGCCAATCTGTTAAAGCTGCGGAATGATCTGATCGAAAAAGGGATCATAGATTCTGAATGGCGTTTCGTAAGGGATCATATATTTACCAGTCCATCCTTAGCCGCCGCCGTGGTGATGGGCAGGAGCGCGAACGGGCGAACGGAATGGAAGACCGCTGACAATAAATCCTTGAAAGCTATTGAGGAGGAAGATTTGTAATTCCATTTTAACCCCTGTGAAAAATCAAATGAAGGAAGGAAATCAATTTGAATACAATATTTCAAAGAACGTCCATATCGGAACCTGCTTTATTCAATCCATCCGATACTACTAAAAAGATCCATGATTTCCCGGAGATATGCGTTTCCACCTTTTCCGAGAATATCATCAATAAATTTTCCTCATTTCCGGATACAAAGAAAATTGCAGAGCTCTATACAGCAAATGGCGTCTGCCCCGTTTATAAATTCAGATATAAAAATACGGATATAGCTTTTTATATGTCCGGAGTAGGCGCTCCCGCCTGTGTTGCGGGGTTTGAGGAAATCATCGCCATGGGAGCAAAAAGATTTGTTTTGTTTGGTTCCTGCGGGGTGTTGGATGACAGGCTTGTAGGGAACAAGCTGATCATTCCTGTTTCCGCTGTCCGTGACGATGGCACCGGCTATCATTATGTAGCACCTTCAGCTGAAATTGAAGCCGATCCGCACTCTGTCCAAATATTGGAGAGAGTTATGTCCGATCTCGGTTATCCCTATATAAAAGGAAAGACATGGACTTCGGACGCTATCTACAGAGAAACACTGTCTCTCATTAAAGAACGCAGAGCCGAGGGGTGTATTACAGTGGAAATGGAATGTGCCTCCATGATAGCAGCCGCCCGCTACAGACATATCCCTTTCATCCAATTTTTATATGGCGCAGACGATCTGAGCTCTGATATTTGGGATATCAGAGATTTGTCCTCATATGGCCTTAGTAATGCGGAAAAATACATGTTGCTTGCCTTTGAGTGCGGTATTAATCTTCATTGAACCCCATATGTAGAGTAATACACTATACAAGAAGATTATCTTGTCGGATCATGAAGGCAATGTCGAGGATAACCGGTTGGATCTGTCCGCTTTGCTTTTTATCTTATCAAAAGCCTTATGAAAAGCGGAAGATAAGAGGGAAAATAGGGTATGAAAAAAGAGCGGGAAGGTGGTTAGTCCTTTTCGCTCTCTGCTTTTAATTTTCCTAATTTTACCTCACTCCAAAACCGGGACCGATTGTGTTAGGCCGCTTGATTTCGGGCGGAGAGGCTGGTGGAATTGGATCGGGTGGGAACACGTTTTGTTCCCATCCCACTCCAAATCCCTCACCATATCCCATCCAAATCAAACATCACAAAATTTTCTCCTTTACCTTCTCTGTCCCTTTTCCTGCCTCTAAAAGCCTGTTCTCTCTCTTTTATGTTCC
>CALWLK010000017.1 GCA_944381505.1 uncultured Lachnospiraceae bacterium | reverse complement strand
CCCTTCTCCCTCTTCTTCCGTGCGTGCTCTCCCCCCGCCCCATGTCGATTTTGGCAATGCTTTAGGGTACGTTTTTTAAACATCATATAAAAAAGAACGCCTCGCTATGAGACGTTCTCCCTTATTTTGTATTCCATTACCACTGTCTCCCCCGCCTTCGCAGGGCCTTCAATGCACCTCAATTCGGACAGCTCCGAGAGGTTTGTTATTATAACAGGTATGGCTGCATCATAGCCCTCCGAAAGCAATCTCTCAAGATCGAATTCCAACAGAAGGTCTCCCCTCTTGAAATCCTCCCCCTCGGACACCTTCGGAAAAAAGCCTTCCCCTGCAAGCCTTGAGGTGTCTGTGCCCACATGTATGAGGAGCTCCGCGCCGTCATTGGAGATAAGCCCTATGGCATGGCCGGTATCAGCTATGACCCCGATTCTGCCGTCAAAGGGTGCATACACCTTCCCCTCCTCAGGCTCCATAAGCACACCGTCCCCCAGGATCCGCATTGAAAACACAGGATCCGAAGACTTTTTGATCTCAATGGCCCTCCCTTTTACCGGCGCATACACAGTGCCCGGTCTCCCGAAATTATCGATACGCTCGGACATCTTCGCTATTTAGCTCCATCTTCGGAAAGCATTTTAAATTCACTTTTTGCTGCTCCGCACATGGGGCAGGTAAATATCTCATCCGGTATCTCCTCAAAGGGAGTTCCAAGGTCTATCTCCTCATCGTCGGTCCCTACCTCAGGGTCATATATGTATCCGCAGACCGTACAGACATATTTGTCCATTTTAAATCAAATTTCCTCCCGCAATAAAAAATCATTTTCGCGGGAAAGCTCTTAAGCAAAGCAAAAGAACCTCCCCGCAAATAAATACTTAAAAATCAGATTTTATAATTATTCATTCAGCTTCTCGGCCGCAGCCACAACGGCAGCCTGAATATCATTGGGAGCCTGCTCGTAGCGGGCAAATTCATACTCGTAATCTCCGAGGCCTCCTGTCATGGAACGAAGGTCCGTATTGTATCCGTAAAGCTCGGACATGGGTATATCAGCCTCTATTATCTGCTTGCCGTGATGATTTGAGTTCATGCCGAGAACCCTTCCGCGCCTTCTGTTAAGGTCTCCCATTATATCTCCCGTGAAGCTGTCGGGTACAGTGACCTTGAGGTTTGCAATGGGCTCAAGAAGTATGGGGCTCGCATCCATGAAGCCCTGCTTGAAAGCAAGGATAGTAGCCATCTTGAAGGCCATCTCCGAGGAATCAACGGGATGATAGGATCCATCGACCAATGTAGCCTTGAGTCCTACTACAGGGTAGCCTGCAAGAGGCCCCTTCTTTACGCTCTCCTGAAGTCCCTTCTCCACAGCAGGGAAATAGTTCTTGGGCACAGAGCCACCGAATACCTTCTCCTCGAAGATATAAGGGGTCTCAAGATCTCCTGAGGGCTCAAACTCCATGATTACATCGCCGTACTGTCCGTGTCCTCCGGACTGCTTCTTATGCTTTCCCTGTACCTTGACTTTCTTCCTGATAGTCTCCCTGTATGCGAATTTAGGCTTTGAAAGCTCAATTTCAACCTTATATCTGGTCTCGAGCTTGGACTTGAGCACGTCAAGCTGCTGATCTCCTATGGCATAAATGAGGGACTGCCTGTTCTCAACGTCGTTTACCACCTTGAGTGTGAGATCCTCCTCAAGCATCTTCTGCATAGCTGATGAAACCTTATCGTCATCCCCCTTGTTCTTGGGATTGTAAGCCATGTATGTGTAAGGCTTTGATATGTCGGGCTTCTCATACTCTACAGGCGCGTTCCTGAGCGCTATGGTATCTCCCGTAGCTGTGACTGTGAGCTTTGAGATGGCTCCGATATCTCCCGCATGAAGCTCGGAAACCTCTGTCTGCTCCTTGCCTCTGAGCATGTACAGCTTTCCTATCTTCTCGTCCTGATCCTTTGTAGCATTGTATATGGTGCTGTCGGCCTTGAGAACTCCTGTTATGACCTTAACAAGTGTGAATTTACCTATGAAGGGATCCACTATAGTCTTCCAAACCTTCGCCGTGAGGTTAGCCTCGTCATTATACTTGGCGGTAAATCTCTCTCCTCCCGCCTTGTCTGTACCGACGCACTCCACATCCGTGGGAGCGGGGAAATACTTGTCTATTGCCTGAAGCAGATGTTTCATGCCGCGGCAGTCGATGCCCGAGCCCATTAGTACGGGAACGATGCTTCCGTTCTGCACATTCTCTCTGAGGGCTGCGGATATCTCCTCGTGAGTGACCTCTCCGCCCTCAAAATCTCTCTCCATATACTCGTCAGAAGTCTCGGCAACCGCCTCAAGGAGAGCGCTCCTTGCTGTGTCTAGCTGCTTTGTCACATAATCCGGTATAGGGCACTCCTCATAATCCGAAAGCTTTGTGAACTTACGGCCCTTCATCTTAACTACGTTTACGAGTCCGACAAATTTTCCTTCCTCTCTTATAGGTATCTGTATGGGAGCTACCTTACGTCCGAACTCCTTGCTGAGCTTTACAACAAGCTCCCTGAAGGAAGCCTCGTCATCATCCATATCGGTGGCAAAGAACAGTCTGGGAAGATTGTGCTTCTCGCAGAGCTCCCAGGCCCTCATGGTGCCGGGCTGTATTCCCGCCTTGCAGTTTACGACTATAACAGCCGCATCCGCTGCAGATACCGCCTCCTCAACCTCTCCGACAAAATCGAAATATCCCGGAGTATCAAGTATATTTACCTTTATATCTCCCGACTCTCCCTTATACTCAACAGGCACTACAGAGGTCTGAATGGAGAATTTTCTCTTTATCTCCTCCTTGTCGTAGTCGCTTACAGTATTTCCGTCGTCAACCTTTCCCATGCGCCCGGTAACGCCTGTGATGTGCAAAAGCGCCTCTGCTATGGTAGTCTTACCCGCGCCTCCGTGACCGAGCAAAACAACATTTCTGATGTCTTTTGTAGGATAAGTTTTCATAAAATTATGTCCCCCTTCACCGCATTTCTTTATTTTTCACAGGGATACGAGTCTCATCAGACCTCGAATCCTCTTGCTTTCATTACACCCTTTATTATCTCGGCTACCTGATCGAAGTTTATCTTCTCCGAGTTGATGGCCACGTCATAATTGTTCATGTCCATCCAGTTCTTTCCGGTATAGTAATAGTAGAAGCCCTCTCTCTCTTTATTTATCTTTCTGACCCTCTTTTCGGCCTCCATCCTGTCTATTCCGTATACCTTCATACTGTTTTTGATCTTGGTCTCAAAGGGAGCGAAGACAAATATCTTTATAAGCTCGTCTCTGTGCTCCTCCTCCAGTATAAAATCGGCGGCTCTCCCCGCTATTATACAGGACTCCTCCTTGTCGGCTATCTCTCTTATCAGCTTTGCCTGAAAGCGAAAAAGATTCTCCGGAGTAGTCATCTTCTCTCCGACCCTCGGTTCGCCAAGCTCTGGCTTCATGCTGTCAAAAAGCTTGTAGAAAAGATTGTTCCCGGCCTTCTCGTCGGCCAGCCTGAAATATTGCTCTCCGATGGCCGAGCGCTCCGAGGTGAGCTTAAGTATCTCGTCGTCATCATAGAAATGCACGCCCAGCTCCTCGGCAAGCTTCTTGCCCACCGTCCTTCCGCCGCTTCCGTATTCTCTGCCGATAGTTATAATAAATTTTTTGTCTGCCATGAAAATGCCTCCGTCATTTATTATACTGAAAATCAACCTATTGTTAATATTAACACAAAAACGGTGAAAAAAGAATACATTTTTGTAATTAATTGTTAAATGAGTACTTTTTTAGCGACTGAGGACCACGATACCCTCGAAAGATCGGGCTTTTCGGTGTGTTTTTTTCCGCAGGAGATGCTTATTGCCTCGGAAAGTCTCCTCTCAAAAGTCGGCAGTGAGCTCTCCAAGGGCTCGTCCGTGTTCTTCATCTCAGGCATAGGCACGTAGAGCACATCGGCTCCCGGCACATTTTCCTCTATCCAAGGCACAAGCCCCGGAAGCTCGCTTATCACCACCCTGAGCCCGCAGGCCATAGCCTCTATAAGCGTAAGAGGGATGGAATCAAAATAGGTGGGAAGCACAAAGATGTCGCAGATATTGTAATACCGGGAGAGCTCGTTTTGAGACAGCTTTCCCAAAAACCTCACCCGGGTGCGGCAGTTTTCAGCAAGCTCTTTTATCTCCTCGTACTCTCTCTCATCTCCCGCTCCGCCTGCAAGCAAAAGCTCCATATCCTTTCCGTGGGAGTCTGCACTGTCAATACATCTCAAAAGACTCTTTACTCCCTTTTTCTCTGATATCTTTCCTGCAAATATGAGGCGTATCTTATCATCATCTTTTCTCAGCTTCATGTCCCTGAATACCGAGCTGTTATATCCCGTACCCACGCAGGATATCCTATCCTCGGTGACACCATATATGTCTTTTATGATCTCCGTCTGCTCCTTTTCGACCACGAATATCCTGTCAAGCTCCCTTATGCCCTCTCTAATGTAGTCCCGCATGAGATCGGTCTTTTGCATCTGTCTGAGGTCTGTATTGTGGCAAAAACCATATATCTTCTTTTCGGGGAGGACCCTCCTCACTGCGGAGGTCATGAGGTAAAGGTGATGGCAAAGTATGAGGTCCGGCTTAAAAAGCTCCGACACCTCCACAGCTCTTTCGCTGAAGGCTTTTATGAAGCTCTCCGTCATATCCTCAGTCATATCCCTGTATCTGGTGCTCCTGTAGGGCATCTCGTCGGACATTCCCGCCACCGGAAAGGGAAGCTCTTTGCTCTCGAAATATACGGGGTAAAAGCCGACTTCCTCGGGCAGGCTTATCCTGTCCTCCCTTGTGATCCCCGCTATGACAGCCTCCTTATGACCTTCCTTAAGGAGAGCCTTGACGAGCTCCGTCATGTATATTCCGCTTCCGGTGCTGTCCGGCTTCTGAGCGCTGATGCTGAGTATCCTCATTGTTTTTCCCTCTTTGACTTATCAATATTACTCGCTTATCTTCTTCATTATACTTCCGTCTTCCGAAAAAAGTATCCTGTCGGGCTTTAAAAAATCTCTGACAAAATCAGATGCGGGAGCCTTATATATATTCCTCGGCTCGTCGCACTGCACAAATACTCCACTGTCCATCACAGCCATCCTGTCAGACAGTATCATGGCCTCCTCCTGGTCGTGAGTCACAAAGAGCATAGTCATCCCCAGTTCCCTCTGCAGTTTCTTCAGTTCGAAGCGCAGTCTCTCTCTGAGAGAGGCGTCAAGATTTGAGAAAGGCTCGTCCAAAAGGCAGAGCTTCGGCTCCGTGACAAGGGCCCTTGAGAGTGCGACTCTCTGCTGCTGGCCTCCTGAAAGGCTCTGCACGCTCACATCGGCATATTCCGTCATCCCCGTCATCCGGAGGTACTTAAGGCCCCTCTCCCTAGCCTCGGACTTCTTTATTTTTTTGAACTTGAGGCCGTAGGTGACGTTTTCCATCACTGTCATGTGGGGAAAAAGCGCGTAGGACTGGAATACTGTTGCCACAGGCCTCTCCTCCGGAGGAAGGTCTGTAATGTCCTCCCCATCCAAGTATATCCTCCCGGAATCCGCAGTCAAAAATCCGCCTATCATGTTGAGCGTAGTGGTCTTTCCGCATCCGGATGATCCAAGTATACACATGAGCTCGCCCTTTTCAAGGGTAAAGGAAAGCCTGTCCACTATCTTCCTTTCCCCAAAGCTTTTTGAGAGCTCTTTTATCTCAAGATACATTTCTCTTTTCTCCCTTCAAAGACAATAAATACACCAAGCCCTCCACCACAAGGACTATGACTATAATAAGCATGGATATGAGGGACGCGACGGCGTACTCTCCCGAGTACACCGCATCAAAAAGTTTGAACACAGCCAACTTTTTTCCGGGATTTATGAGGAATATGACCGCTCCCGCAGTGGTCATGGCTGTGGAGAAGTTATAGGAGAAGCTTCCGAAGAATGCAGGCCGAAGCCCCGGAAGTATGACGTCCCGGAGCACGGAGAATCTCCCTCCTCCCAGATCTCTCACCGCATACTCCTGAGCCCTCGGTATCTGGGATATCGCCGCCGTGCAGAGCTTGGTGGAGGTGGGAAGCTGTTTGAATATCATATTTGCAATGACTATTATACCGGTTCCCGTGAGCTTGAGGGGCTCGTGATTGAAGGCAAGTATATATCCTATGCCAAAGCAGGTCCCGGGTATCATATAGGGGATAGTCACAAGGCAGTCAAAAAAGCTCCTGCCCTTAAGCCTTCTCCACTCTGTAAAATATGCGAACAGTATGGCAAAAAATGTCCCCACAAGGGCTACGATTAGGGCGTAGATCACACTCCTTGTCATGGTGGACAGATCATAGCGCATGAGTTCCTCAAAATACTCCATGGTAAACACATATCCATGGCCTCTTCTTTTCATAAATCCCGAGGCGAAAATGCAGATGTATTGAAGTATCATCACCGCAAAGAAAAGGAGCGCCGCCGCAGCCACTGCCGCCCCCATCAGTCTGCACTTTGAAAGTCCCAGAGAAAAGGGCTCCGAGGAGGCCCTCTGTGAATCCGAGAGCATGCCTGTCTTTTCCATCAAATGTCTGTAGAGAAAAAAGAAGGCTATGGAGGGCACAAGAAGGAACATATTCATGGCGGAGGCCGTCTCCAGATCCGAGTAGCCTACTATCTTTAAGTATATCTCGGAAGCTATGGTGCTGAACCTTCCTCCTATAATAACGGGAGTACCGAAATCTGCCAGAGATCTCACGAAGGAGAGCAAAAGCGTAACGTATATTCCAGGCTTCAAAAGCGGAAGTATTATGTCCCTTAGTACCTCCGAGGGCCCGGCCCCCAGGTCCCTCGCCGCCTTGAGGCTAGACGTGTCTATCCTTGCCAGAAGTCCCAAAAGGAAAAGGGCGTTCATAGGCACGAAGGAAATGCTCTGCATCAGCACCACGCCCACGGCATTATAGGGATTTAAAGACAGGCCCAGAAGCCTGTAGGTGATCCAGCCCCTGCGTCCGTAAAGCTGTATGTATGCAAGGGAAGACACGAAGGGCGGCGCTACCATTGACACAAGTATCACGCCCAAAAGAAACAGCTTGAGCTTTCCGTTTCTCGTATATATGAACAGCGCGGTGCAGACGGATATTAAGGTGCAGAGCACAGCTGTAGAGACTCCCACAGCCACGCTGTTAAACAGATACTCTCTGTATTTTCCCCACACCTCGGCGTAATGTCCGAAAGTTATCCCCGCCTCCCCCATAAGGCTCCTTATGAATATGCACACCATGGGATAAAGTATAAAGAGCAGGATAAGGCCCAAAAGTCCATAGCAGACGATCCTGTCGGCCCTTTCCGAGAATACACGAAAGAAGGTATCCGAAGATACCTTCCCTCTAATGACTTTGGCCTTTTCAGATGAACCGAATTTCATTACGCCTCCGCCTTGTCACCCATTATGGCCTCGAACTTCTCAAGCACAGCGTCGCGCTCCGAACCGAAAAGCGAGAGGTCCTCCTTCATAAGGATGGCCGTGTCATAGCCAAGCTCTATGCCCTCGATGGAAGGCTTTATAAGCTTGAGGCCGTCTTTCTTGTCTATGTCGGCAAGCATCCTCAGGTTGTCGTCGTTGCTGAAAAGCCACTCTACAAAATACTTTGCAGCCTCAACGTTCTCCGAGTTCTTGAATACAGCCACTCCCTCGGGAACCCAAGGAATACCGTCGGCGGGATAAACTATAGCTATATCACTGCCCTCTATGGTTGCCTCCACACCTCTGTCGATGTATGAGATACCTATGGCAAACTCATCGGAGGTCACCTTGTTGAGGGGATCGGAGCCGCGCTTTCCGTAGTAAGCGATGTTATTGTTGAGGCTCTCGAAATAGTTCCAGCCCTCCTCGTCGCCCATGGTCTGAAGGAGTGCGTTTACAACCGCATAGTTTGTTCCGGATACCGCAGGGTTTGACATAACGATCTCTCCCTGATAGCTCTCATCAAGCAGATCCGTCCAGCTTCCGGGGGTTTCTATACCAAGCTCCTCGGTGAGAGCCTCGTTCACAAGGAAGCCTACGATGGTGATACCCTTTGAGTACCAGTAGCCCTCGGAATCCTTGTACTCATCCGCGAGCTCGGAAGCGGCATCAAATTGAACCTGCTCCAAAAGTCCGTCGTCCTTTGCGCTCATGAATGCGTCTATTCCGCCTCCGAACCAAAGATCCGCAGAGGGAGTGCCTCCCTCGGCCCTGAGCTTTGAGAGCACCTCTCCCGAAGACATGGAGAGAAGTTCAACCTTGACCCCGGTCTCCTCGGTAAACTTGTCGAAAAGCGTAACATAATCCTCGCTGGTGGCAACCACCTTCATCGTTCCCGAAAGCTCGGGAGTCTCTGAGGCTTCGCTGCTCTCCTCAGTCTCTTCCCCGGTCTCCTCTGCAGGAGCTGCAGTCTCAGCTGCTGCTGTTGTCTCCTCTGAAGGAGCCGCAGTCTCGGCAGTGTCGGAGGAGCATCCCGCAAAGGACACAGCCATGAGAGCTGCCATAAGGCCTGCCAAAAATCTCTTTTTCATAATTTTCTCCTATAGTTTTCAATAATTTCAGATATATCGAAGCCTCGATATAACTGATTTAGCCTGCCTATTATAACATCAGGTTAAGGCTATGTTAAATTGATATTTTAAATATTTCTATTCATTTATTGATTTTTTCTATAAATAAAATATAATCGAAATAAAGAAAGCAAAGGAGGCTGTTATCATATGGATATTCATCAGCTGGAGGCTTTTGTAAATACGGTGAGATACAAGAGCTTTTCCGAAGCGGCAAACCGCCTTTATCTCTCCCAGCCCACTGTGAGCTCCCATATAAGATCTCTTGAGTCCGAGCTTGGGACCAAGCTTATAAACAGGACTACCAAAGGCTTTGAGATCACCGAAAGCGGAAAGAAGCTCTACGACTATGCCGAGAGGATAATAAGCCTCAGGGATAAGGCTGTTACCGAGCTGATCTCCGACAAGGACAGAACTCTCCATGTGGGCTCATCCTCTGTAGCGGGAGGCTCCGACCTTCCCGAATATCTTTCCGAATTCCAAAGGTCTCACCCGGATATCACCCTGAGGGTCACTATCTCGGACAGTAAAGACATAGTTGAAAAGGTATCCGACGGCATAGTGGAGGCAGGCATAGTCGGGTCCAAAATAAGATCCTCAGACTGCGTATTCATACCCATAGGAACGGACGAGCTTGTGATAGTCACTCCCGCCACGTCATATTACAGTGAGCTACTTGAAAGCGCTCCACCTGTGGAAAGGATATTCGGCGAGCCCTTCATAATCAGGGAGGATGCCTCCGGAACGAGGCTTGAGACAGAGTACCTTCTCTCCCGCTCCGGTTACGCACTAAAAGACATGGATATAAGAGCCTCGGTAAATAACAACAACTGTCTTTGCCGTATGGTAAGCAGGGGCATGGGTATATCTATCATTTCAAAAAAGCTTGCTCAGTCTGCCAAAGCAGTATCCGACATACTCATATATCCCATATCCGACTCCGAGCACTCCGCCTCAAGGAGCATATATGCCGTCTACAATAAAAAACGCGGCCTGAAACAGGCCGCAAAGGACTTTATAGACATAGTGGTAAAGGATCGGGAAGCTGTCGATCTTTAAATATGCTTAAGCAGCGCTGTAAGCCGGGTTATGTCGAGAATGGCCATCTGTCTAGGACTTATATCGCTATAAGCCTCAAGCAACCTACCCGAAGGCAGACGGGCCGCCTTATGCCTTCTGTTTGGTCTTGCTTCGAGTGGGGTTTACACGGCCTGCATGTTACCATACAGC
>CALWLK010000016.1 GCA_944381505.1 uncultured Lachnospiraceae bacterium | reverse complement strand
TTTGACCTTCTTGCGAGGGCCGTGTTCAGGGATAAGGAGAACGACGAGCAGCTTTCCGACAGCAAGGACCTGCTTTTTAACTGCGACCTTTTGAGCCTTGACGACCTCGGCACCGAGTCCTCGTCGGATTTTATAAATTCAAGATTATTTTCCCTTCTGAATTACAGAATGATACACAGGAGATCCACCCTGATATCTACCAATCTGAGTATGAAGGATATAAGAGACCTGTATACCGACAGGATCGCTTCCCGCATAATGAAGGATTACACGGTCATACCGTTTTTGGGAAGGGACCTGCGTCTGCAAGGAGGAAAAAATGGCAGATAACGTCAACAAAAAAAATGAGATGAACGAGAAGATCTCAAAGTCCCGTCCGGGTAATCAGACCATAGAGACTGTTCCCATAGGTCCTTTGGGCTTGGTTCCCTTAAAGGGCTGTGAGGAATTCGGCAAAAAGGTGGACAGATACCTTGTGAATTGGAGAAACGAGAGGGAGTCGGAGCACAAGCACACCATCGCCTTCTCAGGCTACCAGAGGGACAGCTACCTCATAGACACCTCCACACCCAGGTTCGGCACCGGGGAGGCAAAGGGGGTCATCAACAGCTCCGTGAGAGGCGACGACCTCTATTTCCTTGTGGACGTGACGAATTATTCCCTGACCTACACCATATCGGGGCTTGTGAACCATATGTCCCCCGACGATCATTTTCAGGATCTCAAGAGGCTCATAGCGGCCTCCGCGGGAAAGGCCAGAAGGATAAGCGTCATCATGCCCTTCCTCTATGAGAGCAGGCAGCACAAGAGATCCGGCAGGGAATCTCTGGACTGCGCCATGGCGCTTCAGGAGCTCTGCGACATGGGAGTGGAGAACATAATAACCTTTGATGCCCACGATCCCAGAGTGCAGAACGCCATCCCCTTAAAGGGCTTTGAGACCATATCGGCCACCTACCAGTATATAAAGGGCCTTTTGAAGAATATCACGGATCTCGCCATAGATTCGGACCACATGATGATAATAAGCCCCGACGAGGGCGGAATGTCCAGAGCCATATATTTTGCAAACGTTCTGGGAATAGACATGGGAATGTTCTACAAGAGAAGGGACTACACTACCGTCATCGACGGCAGGAACCCCATCGTGGCCCACGAGTTTTTGGGAAGCTCTGTTGAGGGAAAGGACGTAATCATAGTGGACGACATGATCTCCGGCGGGGAGAGCATGATAGACGTTGCCAAGGAGTTAAAGAGGCGCAAGGCAAAGAGAGTGTTCTGCTGCGCCACCTTCGGACTGTTCACCAAGGGGCTCAAGTCCTTCGACGAGGCCTATGAGGACGGTATCATAGATAGGATACTAACCACCAACATGGTTTATCAGACTCCCGAGCTTCTCAGGAGGGAGTATTACATAGACGTGGATATGTCAAAGTACGTGGCTCTCATAATAGATTGCCTCAACCACGACAATTCTTTGAGCAGTCTCTTAAGCCCTACTGACAGGATAAACAAGAGACTTGCCGAATACAGAGAGAAGCATTGCATTGAGGATTAAAATTTCCGATGTCCGATGATAAGAGATTCAGAGCGATAATAAATTATCAGAGCTTTGCACTTATGATACTTGTCATATTTGTGCATGCTTTTAATATGGAGTATGCCGGTAACCTTCTTACCGGCATTAACTTTTTTACGGGAAAGACGGCTGCCCTCATGGCCGAGGCACGGGCTTTTGGAGCAGGGCAGGGAGCGGTCACGGCGGCCTGCGTGGAGAATATCTTCTCCGAGCTTTTGGGGCAGGCGGCTGTGCCGGGCTTTTTTATGGTGTCGGCCCTCCTGTTTTACAGAAATATAGGCGTGAGACTGACCTTTTCAGTGCTCCGTGAGAAATGGAAGAGGAGGGTAAGGTCTCTCCTCATACCCTATTTTTTGTGGAATCTTTTTTACCTCATCCTCCATGGCGTGGCGGACAAAACGGGCTTTAACACTGATTTTGAGGATATTTTTTTCGCTCTCGTAAACCACAGGTACAATCCTGTGTTTTGGTATATGAAGGAGCTCATACTCCTTACGGTGCTGGCCCCCTTTGTGTATATAGCCGTAAGGGACAAAAGGGTCGGAGCCCTCATGCTTTTCCTCTCTCTTATGGCGGCGGCCTTTTGGACGAGGATACCCTATCATATAGTAAATGAGGACGCCCTCTTTTATTACTTGACGGGAGCCTACTGCTCCATTCATTTAAAGGGATTTTTGGGGATCAATAAGACGGAAGGGCAAAGCGACCGAAAAAAAGATTTGTTGAAAGCAGGCTCCTTTTTCATCGGGGCGGCCGTCACGGAGCTTTTCGTGTTCCTCATCACCGAGGGGAGGATAGGGCTTACGGGAGCTGCGGACTCCCTCTCGGCGGAGCTTGTGACGGGGCTTTCGGTGCTTGAGCGCAGCTTTATGCCCGCGGGGCTCTATTTCCTTATATCAGGTTTTGTGAGAGGGGATAGGACTGTGCCTGAGTACATGAAGATAAATTTCTTCGTATATGCTCTCCACTATATGATAATAAGGGGGATATACAGAGTGGCGGATATGCTTTTTCACGGCTCCTTGGAAACAGAAGCCCTTCTTTGCCTTTACTTTTTTATGCCTGCAATGTGCGTGCTTTCTGCGTTTATCGTCTCAAGACCCCTTAAAAAATATACCCCCCGTTTTTGGAGCCTTATAAACGGAGGGCGTTAGAAGATATTTTATTTTGCGATCCATATGCCCGAGGCGCCGCAGGGCAGCGTGAGGCCCGAGCCTGAAACGGGAAGGCCCAATTCATCGGAGGACACGGTTCCTCCGAATTTCTTTTTTATGGAGAGATTGAGCATATAGCTCAGCACAGCAGGCTGCAGCCCTGTGGTGTAGGAGTTTATGAGAAAGAACAGGGGCGCTTTTGACAGAAGCTCCGTACACAGCTCCACAAAGGGCCATATGCTCTCCTCTATCTTCCATATCTCTCCCTTGGGGCCTCTGCCGTAGGAGGGGGGATCCATGATTATGGCCTCGTACCGGTTTCCGCGCCGTATCTCCCTCTCCACGAATTTCCTGCAGTCGTCTACCAACCACCTTACGGGGGCATCCGAAAGCCCTGACAGGTGGGCGTTCTCTCTGGCCCAGGTCACCATGCCCTTGGAGGCGTCCACATGGGTCACCGAGGCGCCTGCCGCCGCTGCGGCAAGTGTGGCTCCCCCTGTATATGCGAAAAGGTTGAGGACCTTCGGTGCCTCTCCGGATTCGGATATCCTGTTTTTTATGAGGGTGGAGAACATGTCCCAGTTTGCCGCCTGTTCAGGGAAAAGCCCTGTGTGTTTGAAGGCAAAGGGCTTTAAGTTGAAGCTCAACCTGTCTCCGTGGGCGGCCTTATTATTTAAAGAAGAAACTCCCTCAGGGAGCTCGTAGTCTATGCTCCACTCAGAGGGCAGATCAAAGAACTCCCATTCTCCCCCTCCCTTTTGGCTCCTGTGATAGTGAGCGTTGGGATTTCGCCAATAGGGGGAGCTCATGGGGCTTTTCCATATGACCTGAGGATCCGGGCGTATGAGCATATACTCTCCCCATCTCTCCAGCTTCTCTCCCATAGAGGTGTCTATGACCTCGTAATCCTTCCATCTGTCGGCTGTTCGCATGCGATCTTTTCCTTATCTTTATTACTTTAAAATCATTTCCTATAGTATTATTGCATAAGGAGGAAATTTAGTAAACAGGTTTCTTCTTTAATATATAACGGGCATATGGCGGCAAATTACGGTCAGGTTACGGAAATTCCGGATTTTGTAATTATTTTGCAATAATAATTTTATTGTTAAAACTCCTACATGCCGGTATACTGAATTATAATTGATACTATATAATGTCTGTGTCAGCTTTTAATTCAATATATAAGGAGAAGGGTATGAAGAAGAGAGGACTCTTGATCTTGTCTGTGAGCGCCGCCCTCTGCGCTGCGGCATCCTTTACCGCCCTCGGGGCCACGGGATGGCAGCAGGTAAATGAGAACGGCACACTCAGATATGTGTACTACAATAACTACGGCGACCTTGAGCGCTCCACTTGGGTCAAAGGCGATTCCGACAATCAGTGGCGCTGGATAGACTCCGACGGATATATGGCTGTCAACAGCCTCGTGGACGACGGCCAATACTGCGTGGATGAGAACGGCCGCATGGTGGTGAACCAATGGAGACAGATAAGCATAGACGGGGAGCTCAAGTGGATGTACTTCGGTTCCTCGGGAAAGGCGGTCACAGACGGCTGGAAGCAGATAAGCGGTGCTTACTATTTCTTTGACGACGACGGGATCATGCAGACAGGCTGGGTGGATGAGGACAGATATTACTGCGCCGACAACGGTGTTATGAAGAAGGGCTGGCAGCTCATAGAGCCCCCCGAGGACTATGATGACGACGGCACAGGACCTCAGACCGCAGGCAATGACGGCAAGTATTGGTTCTATTTCCTTGACAGCGGCAAGGTGGTTCGCGCCGAGGACTCCGAGGACTACGTTGAGAAGAAGATAGGCGACGCCAGATACTGCTTTGACGACACCGGCGTTATGCAGACCGGATGGGTGAAGGTAGCGGACAAAACTCCTGCCATCACAGGCTACAGGTTCTGCGTTGACTCCGAGGGCGTGAGCGGATACAAGTACGGCGAGGTCCTCACAGCCACCTGGTGGTCGGCGGAGGCCCCCGAGGCAGACGACTTTGACAGCGGCGACGTGGATTGGTATTACCTCGGAAGGACCGGGGAGCCCCTTGCGGGAGAGGTTACCGACGACGGGAACGGAGGAGAGCTCTTTACGGAGGGGCTGGAGAGAGTGGACGGAAAGACCTATCTCTTCAATGATATGGGAAATCCCGTGTCGGGACTCAGGAAGGTGAAGACCTCGAGCGGCAACAAGGCCATGTACTTCGGAGAGGGAGAGGCCGAGCCTGCTCAGAAGGGCACCCACAGGATAGACGACGGAGTGGGCAATAAGGAGACCTTCGAGTTCAACTCCTCGGGCTACGGATACGACGGAGTGCACGACGGAAGGCTTTACTATATGGGAAGGCTTCAGAAGGCCACGGACGGAAGCAGAGCCTTCATCAGAGTAAACGGCGAGGTATACCTTGTCAGCAACAGCGGAAGCATCCTCAAGAACAAAGAGTACAAGTCCGACGGAGAGATCGAGTACAAGTCCGACGGCAGCGGTAAGAGGAGCGGCGGATACGGCGAGATAATAGACGCCGAGGAGCCTGAGTTCACCGTAGATTAAAGGAAAAAGACGAATTTCCGGACAAAACAGATTGTATTGAAAAAAATACAAAATACATACCCTATACATAGCACGAAAGCACTTGCATTGCAGGTGCTTTTGTGATATTCTTGGTTGGCTGTGGCATGATAGCGTTGATGTGTAAGGTTGCCGCAAACGCAAATACATAAGCTATGCGGGTTTTTACACGGAGCGAATGTCAGGTTAAACTCGACGACAAGTCACTGTACCAAGAGAAAATAGGCTGCTTTAGGGCAGCGCGGGTGTAAGTGCCAACATGAAACACCCGATTGCGTGTACAGTCACCACTCGTCGTACCGGTATTATTTCAAAGTACGAATAGGAGGCGACTTTTTTTATGGCAAGTCAGATAATGAGAATCACACTCAAGGCTTATGATCATCAGCTTATCGATCAGTCAGCCGCAAAGATCGTGGAGAACTGCAAGAAGACAGGATCCGAGGTTTCAGGACCCGTGCCCTTACCCACAAAGAAGGAGGTTGTTACCATCCTCAGGGCGGTACACAAGTATAAGGATTCCAGAGAGCAGTTCGAGCAGAGAACACACAAGAGATTGATCGACATCATCAATCCCGGCCCCAAGACAATGGAGTCACTTCAGAGACTCGATATGCCTGCGGGAGTTTACATCGATGTTCAGATGAAAAATCAGAAGGACAAGAACGGAAAGAAATCACCCAGAAAGCAGCTCATCACAAGGCCCGCTGTAAAGAAGGCCCCCAGGGCTCCCAAGAAGCCTGCTGCAGAGAAGGCTGAGTAATCCTACGGGAAGGTCATTTGGATTTATAAATTAAGGAACTTCATCACTGCAAAAGGCAGTGCGCTGTTCTATTATGAACGCGAGAGCGTTCCGCTGTAGATTAAAAGGAGGAAACCAATGAAGAAAGCAATACTTGCTACCAAGGTGGGAATGACTCAGATCTTCGCTGAGAACGGAGAGCTCGTTCCCGTGACTGTCCTTCAGGCAGGCCCCTGTGTGGTGACACAGGTAAAGACTGAGGAGACAGACGGTTACAACGCTGTTCAGGTGGGCTTTTCAGACATAAGAGAGAAGCTTGTGAACAAGCCTGTTAAAGGACAGTTCGACAAGGCCGGAGTCGCTGTAAAGAGATATTTGAGAGAGTTCAGATTCGATAATGCATCCGATTACAACGTAAAGGACGAGATCAAGGCCGACATCTTCGCTGTAGGAGACAAGGTGGACGCCACCGCTGTTTCAAAGGGAAAAGGATTCCAGGGCGCCGTTAAGAGATACGGACAGCACAGAGGACCCATGAAGCACGGTTCAAAGTTCCACCGTCATCAGGGATCTAACGGTTCAGCTACAACTCCCGGACGCGTATTCAAGGGAAAGGGAATGCCCGGACACATGGGTTCCGTTCAGAGAACTGTAGAGAATCTTGAAGTGGTAAAGGTAGACGCAGAGAACAATCTGCTTTTGGTTAAGGGTTCCGTTCCCGGACCCAAGAAGTCCCTTGTCACCATCAAAGAGACTGTTAAAGCAGCAAGATAATTTTGATGGAGAAGAGAAAGGAGGAACACTTAAATGGCACAGGTTGCAGTTTATAACATGCAAGGCAAAGAAGTTGATAAGATAGAGCTCAACGACAGCATCTTCGGTGTTGAAGTCAACGAGCATCTTGTACATATGGCCGTAGTTGCTCAGCTTGCCAACAAGCGCCAGGGCACACAGAAGGCGAAGAACAGATCTGAAGTTTCAGGAGGCGGAAGGAAGCCTTGGAGACAGAAGGGTACAGGCCATGCAAGACAGGGCTCCATAAGAGCTCCCCAGTGGAAGGGCGGCGGAGTCGTATTCGCTCCCGCACCCAGAGACTACAGCATTTCGCTCAACAAGAAGGAGAAGAGAGCGGCTCTCAAGTCTGCCCTCACCTCAAGAGTCAACGAGCAGAAGCTTGTGGTTATCGACGAGCTCAAGATGAACGAGATAAAGACCAAGGAGTTTGTTGCAGTGCTCAAGGCATTCAACCTCGATAAGGCTCTCGTTGTTCTTGATGAGAATGACAAGAACGTTATTCTCTCCGCAAGGAATATTCCTGACGTAAAGACAGCACAGGTAAACGAGCTCAACGTATATGACGTGCTCAAGTACAACACTCTCGTACTTACAAAGAAGGCTGTCTCAGATATTGAGGAGGTATATGCGTAATGGCTGATTTAAAATATTATGATATCATCCTTCGCCCGGTAGTTACCGAGACGTCGATGAACGCCATGGCGGCGAAGAAATACACCTTCCTCGTGGCTCCCGAGGCTACAAAGATCCAGATAAGGGAGGCTGTTGAGAAAATGTTCCCCGGAACAAAGGTTGAGAAGGTAAACACCTACAATGCCGCCGGCAAGGACAGAAGAAGAGGAATGATCATCGGAAAGACAGCCAAGACCAAGAAGGCTATCGTAACACTCACCGAGGATTCAAAGGATATCGAGATATTCCAGGGCTTATAAATAACAGAATAAGCCGAAATATGCAGAGAAAACTGCGAAAATAAATTATTGAAGGAGAAAGACCGGTTATGGGTATTAAAACATACAGACCTTATACACCTTCCAGAAGGCATATGACAGGCTCTGACTTCGCGGAGATAACAAAGAAGACTCCCGAGAAGGCTCTCCTTGCGGGAAAGAAGAAGACTGCGGGAAGAAACAATCAGGGTAAGATAACAGTAAGACATCACGGCGGCGGAAACAGACAGAAGTACAGGATCATAGATTTCAAGAGAAACTCAAAAGACGGAATGGCCGCTACAGTAATCGGAATCGAGTACGATCCCAACAGAACAGCAAACATAGCTCTCATCTGCTATGAGGACGGAGAGAAGGCTTACATCCTCGCTCCCCTCGGACTTACAGACGGAATGAAGGTGATGAACGGCGAGAACGCCGAGGCAAAGCTCGGAAACTGCCTTCCCCTCTCAAAGATCCCTGTAGGTTCAGCGGTACACAACATAGAGCTCATCCCCGGAAAGGGCGGACAGCTGGTTCGTTCAGCCGGAAACAGCGCTCAGCTCATGGCTAAGGAAGGAAAGTATGCTACACTGAGACTTCCTTCAGGCGAGATGAGAATGGTTCCCATCGAGTGCCGCGCAACCATGGGAGTTATCGGAAACGTTGACCATAACCTTATCAACTACGGTAAGGCAGGCCGTAAGAGACACATGGGCATCAGACCTACAGTCCGCGGATCAGTCATGAACCCCAATGACCATCCCCACGGAGGTGGAGAAGGAAAGTGCGGAATCGGACGTCCCGGCCCTTCAACACCTTGGGGCAAGCCTGCACTCGGACTTAAGACAAGAAAGAGAAACAAGCAGTCCAACAAGCTTATCGTAAGAAGACGTGATGGAAGAGCCATCAAGTAATTAAGGAGGATAAAGGAATATGGCAAGTCGTTCATTAAAGAAGGGACCTTTTGCTGACGCTCATCTCTTAAAGAAGGTTGACGCCATGAATGCAAGCGGTCAGAAGTCGGTAATCAAAACTTGGTCACGCCGTTCCACTATCTTCCCTCAGATGGTAGGACACACAATAGCGGTGCATGACGGAAGAAAGCATGTTCCCGTATACGTGACAGAGGATATGGTAGGACACAAGTTAGGTGAGTTCGTTGCCACCAGGACCTTCAGGGGCCACGGCAAGGACGAGAAGAAGACAGGCGTTAAGTAAGCTTAAAGCGCGAAAGGAGGTTTTACTATGGCAAAGGGACATAGATCACAGATTAAGAGAGAAAGAAATGCCAATAAGGACAGAAGACCGAGCGCTAAGCTTTCATACGCAAGAGTCTCCGTTCAGAAGGCATGCTTTGTATTGGATGCCATCAGAGGCAAGGATTTAGAGACAGCTATCGGAATCGTTACCTACAACCCGAGGTATGCTTCATCCTTAGTAAAGAAGTTGCTTGAGTCCGCAGCGGCAAATGCGGAGAACAATAACAACATGGATAGGGATAACCTTTATGTGGCTGAGTGCTACGCTAATAAGGGGCCCACTATGAAGAGAATACAACCGAGAGCACAGGGCAGAGCTTATCGCATAGAGAAGAGAACAAGCCACATCACTGTTGTTCTTGACGAGAAGAGGTAAGGAGGAGAGCATGGGACAGAAAGTTAATCCACACGGCCTTAGAGTCGGCGTCATCAAAGACTGGGATTCCAAGTGGTACGCAGAAGGCAAGGACTTCGCGGATGCCCTTGTGGAAGATTACAATATAAGAAAGTTCCTTAAGAAGAAGCTTTACGCTGCAGGCATCGCAAAGATAGAGCTTGAGAGAGCCGCCGACAGAGTCAGAGTCATCATCTACACAGCAAAGCCCGGAGTTGTTATCGGAAAGGGCGGAGCAGGAATAGAGAAGCTTAAGGGCGAGACACAGAAGTTCACTTCAAAGAAGCTCTTTATAGACATCAAAGAGATAAAGAGACCCGACAGGGATGCACAGCTGGTTGCGGAGAGCATCGCTCAGCAGCTTGAGAACCGTGTTTCATTCAGAAGAGCAATGAAGCAGGCTATGCAGAGAACTATGAAGTCAGGAGCTCTCGGAATAAAGGCCGCTGTATCAGGAAGACTCGGCGGAGCGGATATCGCTCGTTCGGAGTTCTATTCAGAGGGAACCATTCCCCTTCAGACCTTGAGAGCCGACATCGACTACGGCTTTGCAGAGGCTGACACGACTTATGGAAAGCTCGGAATAAAGGTTTGGATCTACAAGGGTGAGGTCCTCCCCGGAAAGAATAAGAAAGAAGGGAGCGATAAATAATCATGTTAATGCCAAAAAGAACTAAGTATCGTAAGCAGCAGCGTGGTTCTATGAAGGGCAAAGCCACCAGAGGCAACAAGATCGCCTACGGTGAGTTCGGCCTTGTCGCTACCGAGCCCTGCTGGCTTAAGTCAAATCAGATAGAGGCTGCCCGTATCGCCATGACCCGTTATATCAAGCGTGGCGGACAGGTATGGATAAAGGTGTTCCCCGACAAGCCTGTTACCTCGAAGCCTATCGGAGTTCGTATGGGATCAGGAAAGGGCGCAGTTGATCATTATGTAGCAGTAGTTAAGCCGGGACGCGTTCTCTTTGAGATCGCCGGTGTTCCGGAGGATACAGCGAGAGAAGCATTACGTCTTGCAATGCATAAGTTACCGCTTACATGCAAGATCGCTTCCAAAGCAGACTTGGAAGGCGGTGATAACAGTGAAAAGTAAAAAGTATGTTGAAGAGCTGAAGGCAAAGGATATCGCTGCTTTGAAGGAAGACCTTGTGGCAGCAAAGAAGGAACTTTTCAATTTGAGGTTCCAGAACGCAACCAATCAGTTGGATAACACCTCAAGGATAAGCGAGGTCAGAAAGAACATCGCGAGGATACAGACTGTTATCACTGAGAAATCCAAGCTTGCATAACCGGAGAAAGGAGAACATTAACCGTGGAAAGAAATCTCAGAAAGACTCGTACCGGTAAGGTAGTCAGCAATAAGATGGATAAGACCATAACTGTGGCTATCGAGGATAATGTTAAACATCCTTTGATCGGTAAGATTGTAAAGAAGACCTACACTCTCAAGGCTCACGACGAGAACAACGAGTGCAATGAGGGCGATAAGGTTGAAGTTATGGAGACAAGACCTCTCTCAAAGACAAAGAGATGGAGACTTGTCAGGATAGTTGAGAAGGCTAAATAAGAGGAGAAAGGAGTCTGGATATGGTACAGCAGGAAACAAGACTTGCCGTCGCTGACAATACCGGTGCAAAAGAACTCCTTTGCATCCGCGTAATGGGCGGCTCAACAAGAAGATATGCGCGCATCGGCGACATAATAATCGCTTCGGTAAAAGATGCTACACCCGGCGGCGTTGTAAAGAAGGGTGACGTTGTAAAGGCGGTAGTTG
>CALWLK010000015.1 GCA_944381505.1 uncultured Lachnospiraceae bacterium | reverse complement strand
AAGGAGCTTGTCGGCCTATTCATGATCTTTGAGGAGATGCTTAACGACGAGCTCGACATCGAGAGATAAGAAAATGCTTTTATAAATGAGCGTGAAAAAACGAAGAAGGAGGACAATATCACTTGGATAAAACAGATAGCTTTCTCAGCACGAAAAAAGACGCGGTAGACGCGCAGAAGGCTGAGAAGGAAGTAAAAACCGCTGTGAAAAAGACGGCGGCTAAAAAGTCCGCGCAAAAGAGAAGCAGGGTGACAAAAAATGAAAAGCCCGAGGATAGCGGAAGCGATAAAAAAGAGATAAAAAAAGATAAGAAGAAGTCTGCGGCAAAGAATACCCGCACGGAGAGAAAGGAAAAGCCCGCTGCCGAGAAGAAAACGGCTGAAAAGAAGGGCTCTGATAAAAAATCAAGCGAAAAACAGGAGAGCGAGAAGCAGAGCGCAAAGGCCAAGGCTCCCGCAAAGAGAAAGAGGGAGAGTACAGAGGCAAAGAAAGGCTCTCAAAAGAAATCAGGGCCTTCAAATATAATCGAGGCGGCAAGGAACCTTTTCAGATCGCCTCAGAAGCAGAGCGGGGAGCACATAAGGATAATCCCTCTGGGGGGCCTGGAGCAGATAGGAATGAATATAACGGCCTTCGAGGACAGGGACAGCATAGTGGTGGTGGACTGCGGACTCGCCTTCCCCGGAGACGATATGCTCGGGGTGGATCTGGTCATACCTGACGTTACCTATCTCAAGCAGAACATCGAGAAGGTGAAGGGCTTCGTCATAACCCACGGCCACGAGGACCACATAGGAGCCCTCCCTTACATATTGAGGGACATAAACGTTCCCGTATATTCCACCAAGCTCACCATAGCCCTCATAGAAAACAAGCTCAGAGAGGCCAGACTTTTGGACAGCGCCAAGCTCAATGTGGTAAAGCACGGGGACACGGTGAGGCTCGGAAGCTTCGACATAGAGTTCATAAAGACAAATCATTCCATACAGGATGCCAGCGCTTTGGCCATCCATTCCCCTGCCGGGACCATACTCCACACCGGAGATTTCAAGGTGGATTACACCCCGGTATTCGGAGATGCCATAGATCTTCAGAGATTCGCGGAGCTGGGAAGAGAGGGAGTCTTGGCCCTCATGGCCGACTCCACAAATGCTCTGAGGCAGGGCTTCACCATGTCTGAGAGGACAGTGGGGAGGACCTTCGACGCCATATTTGCCGAGCACCCCAACAACAGGATAATCGTGGCAACCTTTGCCTCCAATGTGGACAGGGTGCAGCAGATAATAAACGACGCCTACAAGTACGACAGAAAGGTGGTCGTGGAGGGGCGTTCCATGGTAAACGTCATAGGCACGGCGTCGGAGCTCGGATATATAAATATACCTGAGGGGACACTCATAGATATAGACAATCTTAAGAATTACCCCGAGGAAAAGACGGTGATAGTCACTACCGGAAGCCAGGGTGAGTCGATGGCGGCTCTGTCAAGGATGGCCTCGTCACAGCACAGAAAGGTCACTATAGGACCCTCTGATGTGGTGGTCTTAAGCTCAAATCCCATTCCGGGAAACGAGAAGGCCGTGTCAAAGGTAATAAACGAGCTCTCGCAGAAGCATGCGGAGGTCATATATCAGGATACTCATGTGTCGGGACATGCCTGCCAGGAGGAACTGAAGCTCATATACTCGCTGGTGCATCCCAAGTACGCCATTCCCGTCCACGGAGAGTACAGACACAGGCTGGGACAGACCCGGGTGGCTCAGGCCATAGGCATACCCAAGGAGAATATAATAATGGCCTCCACAGGGGACGTCATAGACATAGGCTACGACTCCTGCAAGATAGTGGATCATGTGCAGTCAGGCGGGATAATGGTGGACGGCCTGGGAGTGGGAGATGTGGGGAACATAGTCCTGAGAGACAGGCAGAACCTTGCACAGAACGGCATAATAGTCGTGGTGATGACCCTTGAGAGATACTCGGGCCACATTATGTCGGGACCCGACATAGTCACCAGAGGCTTCGTCTATGTGAGAGAGGCGGAGGATCTCATAGAGGAGGCGAGAAGCGTCGTGAGAGACGCTGTGGATGACTGCCTCGTAAGGCATGTAAGCGACTGGGGCAAGATAAAGAACGTCATAAAGGACAGCCTCTCGGATTACCTGTGGAAGAAGCTCAAGAGAAATCCCATGATACTTCCCATAATAATGGAGGTTTAGAAAACTCATTGTAAGTGAGTTGCGGCGAATACCGCATAATTTGATATTTTTTTGCAGAGGGAGGTGAGAGCCTCCCTCTGAGCATAACCGGCGTCGGGCAAAGAAGGATTTAAGCAAATAAGATTTGTATGTTCAGACATTTATTGGTATAATAATATATCTGTATTTTGCCTTCGGCAAAAGACGGTTCCTTAAAAAGAATCTGAATCACATAAAGGAGCGCAGCGGCTTTATAATGGACAACAACGAAAATACACTGCAAAAAATAACGGGATTTCTGACAGGCGTGGCAGGACGGGTGATACTCTTTGCCCTCATA
The DNA here is from genome assembly GCA_944381505.1 of uncultured Lachnospiraceae bacterium. Classification (GTDB taxonomy): domain Bacteria; phylum Bacillota; class Clostridia; order Lachnospirales; family Lachnospiraceae; genus Avilachnospira. The sequence goes on along the minus strand of CALWLK010000015.1, from coordinate 12,547 downwards.
GTCCTTGCATGCGTCTACGGGATCAAGACAAGCTTTGATTTCGGGCATGACATATTTTTTCAGGAGCCTATGGAGGCGGAGCCCGGACAGGATAAGGAGATAAGGATATCCGAGGGGGACAGCTTGGACAGCATAGCGGAGCTTTTGAGTGAGGAGGGTCTCATAAGAAATGAGATAGCCTTCAAGGTCCAGGGAATACTCTATGAGACAAATATCTATCCCGGGGAGTTCATACTGAACACCTCCATGACCACGAAGGAGATACTCTTAACTTTGAACACGGAGCCGGAGGAGACCGCAGCGCCCACTGCCGCTGCACAGGACGTAGTCGGAGGCGGCGACGAGAGCGTGGGCGAGGATCAGGTGGAGGCCGCTCAGAGAGAGGGTATAGACATAACTGCCGAGACCGCAGCGGAGAGCGCTGAGGAGTCCTCCGAGGCTTCGGAGGACGGAGAGTGATGCGGACCGAGGATTATCTCTTGTCCCTTGAGAGGGAGGAGGACAGCCTTCTCTTTGAGCTGAGGGAGGAGGCCGAGAGAGAAAGAGTGCCTATAATAAGGCGTGAGACGGAGAGCCTTTTAAGGACTCTCACGGCCTTGAAGAAGCCCTCAAAGATACTTGAGATAGGGACGGCCATAGGCTACAGCTCCATAGTCATGGAGAAGGCGGCCGGGGGCATGAGCCATATCATCACCGTGGAGAGCTATGAAAAGAGGGTGCCCGAGGCTCTGAAAAATATAAGGAGGGCAGGGTATTCGGGCAGGATAAGCCTGCTCTTTTCGGACGCCACAGAGGCCCTAAAGGCCCTTCTTGAGTCGGGGATCCATGTGCCTTCTATAGGGGCGGGGTTTGATCTGGTGTTTATGGACGCAGCCAAGGGCCAATATATAAATTGGCTCCCCATGATACTTGAACTGATGAATGACGGAGGGCTCCTTATATGCGACAACGTGCTTCAGGACCTCACGGTCATGGAGTCGCGGTTTACGGTGGAGAGAAGAGACAGGACCATCCATGAGAGGATGAGGGAGTTCCTGCATGAGATAAAACACACAGACAGGCTTGAGAGCGCCGTGCTTCCCGTGGGAGACGGAGTGAGCCTCTCGGTAAAGCTCAAATAGAGGCTCAAAGCCTGATACGGAGAACAGATAGGATGAGAGAACTTAAAAGACCGGAGCTTTTGATACCTGCGGGAAACAAAGAAAATTTGATGCTCGCAGTCATGTACGGTGCGGACGCCGTCTATATAGGAGGAGAGGCCTTCAGCCTCAGGGCAAAGGCCGATAATTTCAGCATTGAGGATATGAAGGAGGGCATAGCCTTTGCCCATGAACATGGAAAAAAGGTCTATGTGACAGCAAACATATTTGCCCATAACAGCGACATATCCGAGGCCGAGAGCTATTTTAATGAGTTGGGAAAGACCGGGGCGGATGCGGTGATCATCTCGGATCCCGGGCTTTTTGACCTTTCAAAAAGGATAATGCCGGAGATGGAGATACATATCTCCACTCAGTCGAACAATACGAACTATATGACCTTTCTTTTCTGGCACAGGCTGGGGGCCAAGAGGGTGGTAAGCGCCAGAGAGCTGTCTCTGAAGGAATTGAGGGAGATAAGGGAGAGGATCCCTGACGATCTCGAGATAGAGAGCTTCGTCCACGGGGCGATGTGCATATCCTACTCGGGAAGATGCTTGCTCTCCTCCTTTATGGCGGGGAGAGACGCAAACCTTGGAGCGTGCACCCATCCCTGCAGATGGAAATACAGCCTTGTGGAGGAGACCAGGCCCGGAGAGTACTATCCGGTCACGGAAAACGAGAGGGGGACCTATATATTCAACTCAAAGGATCTGTGTATGATAGAGCATATCCCGGAGCTCCTTGAGGCGGGGATAGACAGCTTTAAGATAGAGGGAAGGATGAAGACAGCTCTCTATGTAGCCACTGTGGCAAGGACCTACAGGAGGGCCATAGACGATTTCTTCATCTCTCCGGAGCTCTACAGGTCGAGACTTGAGGAGTACAAGGACGAGATAGGAAAGTGCACCATAAGGGATTTCACCACGGGCTTTTATTTCGGAAAACCCGGGGCTGATTCCCACATCTACGAAAACAGCACTTATATAAAGAACTATACCTATCTCGGCACCGTGTCCGAGGCCTTTGGAGGGTACGGATTCATAGAGCAGAAAAACAAGTTTTGCGTGGGAGATGAGATAGAGATAATGAAGCCTGACTTCAGGACTGTAAAGGCGAAAGTCCTTGAGATAAGGGACAGGGAGACCGACATGCCGATGGACTCCTGCCCCCATCCCAAGGAGCTTTTGAAGCTGAGGCTTTCGGAGACGCCGGAGGCCTATGACATACTGAGGGTGAGAGCGGAGGTTTAGATGGAGGCGCTGTTTATTTTTGCAGCCGCTGTCTGCGTGCTGTACTTTGTCCTTATAGTGGCTTATTCGGGGATAGGCACGTCCTTCTGCTTTGTTTGGCTTTTTTTTGCGGGCCTGTGTACGGCAATGTCATGGTTTTGCATCTACATAAGGGGGCACAAAAACTGCCTTCCACGCAGGGGGATAGTGTTTATAAGCACAAGCTTCATACTCGGAATAGCGGTGCTTTTGGTGACAGTGGGAGTAGTGCTCCACGCTTCCCGCATCCCTCCGAAAAAGGATCTGGATTATGTGATAGTTCTCGGAGCGAAGGTCTATCCGGACAGGCTCTCAAAGAGCCTCAAAAACAGGCTGGACAGGGCATATGAGTACTATAAGGAAAACCCCGACACAAAGTTCGTGCTCTCGGGAGGACAGGGAAAGGACGAATACTTGCCCGAGGCGGTGGCTATGTACAATTACCTCCATCTCAAGGGGATCCCCGGGGAGAATATGATAATGGAGATATTCTCGGAGAGCACCACGGAAAATATCGCCTACTCGAAGCTCGTGATAGAGGAGGACGCATACAGGACACGGGTGCTTCACAAAAAGTCTTCTTCGGCGGAGAGTGATGTTTCCGTCGGAGTGCTCACAAACGATTTCCATGTGATGAGGGCGGTGATGATAGCGAAGGAGAGAGGCATAAAGAACATCTCGGGCATATCGGCTCCCTCGGATCTGGTGCTCTTCCCTCACTTCTGCGTCAGGGAGTGCGCCGCAATAATAAAGGACAGAATAATGGGAAATATGTAAAGGAGGACATCCTGAAAATGCGATACAAAGATTATGAGATCACAGAGGAGAGAGACATAGAGGAGCTTTCGTCCCACATAACGGTGCTTGTGCACAAAAAAAGCGGCGCGAGGGTCTTCCTCATGGAAAACGACGACCGAAACAAGGTCTTTATGATAGGATTTCGAACCACTCCGGAGGATTCCTGCGGCACGCCCCATATAATGGAGCACTCCGTGCTGTGCGGCTCTGAGAAATTTCCCATAAAGGACCCCTTTGTGGAGCTGGCAAAGGGCTCCCTCAATACATTTTTAAACGCCATGACCTATCCCGACAAGACGGTATATCCCGTGGCGTCCTGCAATGACGCGGACTTTAAGAACCTTATGGACGTGTACATGAACGCCGTCCTTTTCCCGAATATATATAGGGAGAAAAAGATCTTTGAGCAGGAGGGCTGGCATTATGAGCTCTCCGAGCCCTCCGGGGAGCTTAAGTTAAACGGCGTGGTCTATAATGAGATGAAGGGGGCCTTTTCCTCTCCGGAGTCGGTGCTTGAGAGATATACCATGAACGCCCTCTTTCCTGACACCACCTATGGAAACGAGTCGGGAGGAGACCCTGACTGTATCCCGAAGCTGAGCTATGAGGCCTTCAAGGATTTCCACAGAAGATTCTATCACCCTTCAAATTCATACATATTCCTGTACGGGAACATGGATATGGAGGAGAGACTTTCATGGCTTTCGGATAATTATCTGGATAAATTTGAAAGGCTTGACCCCGACTCACGCATAGAGAAGCAGGCCCCCTTCAAGAAGGCGAAGGAGAGGACCATAAGCTATCCCATAGGCGAGAACGAGAGCAAGGAGAAACACACCTACCTCTCAAAGAGCTTTGTGATAGAGGATGATCTTGACCCGAAGCTCTACCTTGCCTTTCAGATACTTGAATACGTACTTCTCGACGCGCCCGGAGCGCCTCTTAAAGAGGCTCTCTTAAACGCGGGGGTAGGAGAGGATATATTCGGCGGATACATCTCCGGCATCTGCCAGCCCTATTTTTCCATCACGGCAAAAAACACAGACGAGGACAAAAAAGAAGAATTCCTGAATATAATAAAAGAAAAGCTCTCGGAGCTCGCCTCGGGCGGACTTGACAGAAAGGCTGTCATGGCGGGGCTCAACTTTTACGAGTTCAAATACAGGGAGGCCGATTACGGCAGGACGCCAAAGGGGCTCATGTACGGGCTTATGGCTCTGGATTCGTGGCTCTACGACGGCTCTCCCTACACACACCTCTGCTATGAGGAGACCTTCAGGTATCTCAAGGAGAAGGTGGGAGAGGGATATTTCGAGGAGCTTATAAGGAAGTATCTCGTGGACAATGAATTTGCGGCAGTCGTAACTGTAAAGCCTGAGAAGGGGCTTACCCGGAAAAAGGATGAGGAGCTTGCGGCAAGGCTTGCGGCTGTGAAGGCTTCCATGAGTAAAGAGGAGCTTGAAGCGGTCATAAAAGAGACAGGAGAACTTAAGAGCTATCAGGATGAGGAGGACAGCCCCGAGGCTCTGGCAACTCTCCCTGTCCTCAGTGTGAAGGATATAGACAGGGAGCCCTCAAAGGTAAATTTCAGACAGGAGGGAGACCTTATCTATACCGAGGAGGATACAAACGGCATAGCCTATGTGAAGGCGCTTTTTGACCTCTCCTCACTGAATAAGGAGGAGCTCTGCTATGCCTCGTTTTTAAGGTCTGTTTTGGCCTATGTGGATACGGACCGGCACAGCTATAGAGATCTTGCAAGCGAGATACTGCTTAATTCCGGCGGTCTTGATTTTGATATCAGCGCATACTCACATGTGGGCCCGGGAGAGGCCTTTGGAAGGGAGATCTTCTCCGCGGAGATAAGAGTTCTTTACGAAAAGCTCAGCTTTGGTTTCGACGTTATATCAGAGGTAATAAACACCTCTCGATTTGACGATGAAAAGAGGATACGGGAGATACTTGCCGAGGCCAAGTCGAGGGCCAGGATGAAGCTTGAGGGCTCCTCCCACAGCGCAGCGGTGACAAGAGCCTGCTCCTACTTCTCACATATATCGAGGTTTTCAGATCTGACCGACGGAATATCCTACTATGAGTTCCTTGAGAACTCCTCGAGGCTTTTCGAGGAGGGAAGGGGAGAGGAGTTTATCTCAAAGCTTTCCTGCACGGCAAAGAAGATATTTACAAGAGAAAATCTCATACCGGCCCTCTGCTCCGAGAGCTCTCTCCTTGAGAACTTCAAAAAGGCCGCCGAGAGCTTTAAAGAGAGCCTTCCCTCCGCAAAGGCGAGGGGAGGAGAGCCGGAGGAGAAGCCTGAGAAGGGCCTTTGTAACGCCGCTCCTTTGGGGCTTCTAAACGAGGGCTTAAAGACCGCCTCTCAGGTAAACTATGTGGCTCTGTGCGGAGATTTCAGCAGAAAGGGGCTCAAATACACGGGAGCTCTGCAGGTCTTAAGGGTACTTTTAAACTACGATTATCTGTGGCTTAATCTTAGGGTGAAGGGCGGAGCCTACGGATGCATGTCGGGCTTTACCAGAAGCGGAAGGTCCTACCTTGTCTCCTACAGAGACCCCAATGTAAAGGAGACGCTTGACATATACAGAGAGCTTGTCGCCTATCTCAGGGAGACGGATTTTGACGAGGGGACGGTGGCAAAGTACATAATAGGAGCAATATCGGATCTGGATATGCCCCTTACGACCTCTCAGAAGGCATGGAGAGGAGTAAACGCCTTTCTCTCGGGTATAGACGATGAGATGCTTAAAAGAGAGAGGGAGGAGATACTTTCGACTGACGGAAAAACGATAAAGAGCCTTGCGGATCACATAGAGGCCCTTGTCTCCCAAAACGCTGTATGCGCTATAGGAAACGCATCAAAGATAGAGGGGAGCAGAGAATGCTTCAATACGGTGGGAGATTTGTTTTAAAAACATTGGAACGAGGTGGAGATGAAATCAGGATTTACAGCGATAATAGGCAGGCCTAACGTGGGGAAGTCGACTCTTATGAACCGACTGATAGGCCAAAAGATAGCCATCACTTCCCCCAAGCCCCAGACTACCAGGGAGAAGATACAGACCGTATATACCGATGAGAGAGGACAGATAATATTCCTTGACACACCGGGCATCCACAAGGCGAAGAACAAGCTGGGTGAGTACATGGACAAGGTTGCGGAGAAGACCTTCTCCGATGCGGACGTGATACTGTGGATAGTGGAGCCCGTGACCTACATAGGCGCAGGGGAGGAGAGGATAGCGGAGCTCCTCAACAAGCTCAACTCCAAGGGGGCGAGGAACGTAAAGCCTGTGGTCCTCGTCATAAACAAGGTGGATAAGCTTCAATCAAAGGAGGACATCCTCTCTGTGATGAAGGCCTACAGGGCAAAGTACGATTTTGATGAGATCATCCCTGTGTCGGCTATGGAGGGGACGAACGTGGATTCGGTGCTTGATACCATATACAGGCTTTTGGGCGAGGGCCCTATGTACTACGACGAGGAGACCGTCACCACCATACCCATGCGGGAGATCGCCGCTGAGCTCATAAGGGAGCAGGCTTTAAGGCTCCTCAAGGACGAGATACCCCACGGGATAGCCGTGCTCACCGACAAATTCCATGAGAGGAGCGACGGGATATTTGACGTGGAGGCTACCATAGTCTGCGAGAGAGATTCCCACAAGGGGATCATAATAGGAAAGGGCGGGGCAATGCTCAAAAAGATCGGCACAAACGCCAGAAAATCCATAGAGGAGATGCTCTGTGCCAAGGTGAACCTGAGGATCTTCGTCAAGGTCAGAAAGGACTGGAGAGACAGCGAGCTCTACATGAAAAATTACGGATACGACTCAAGAAAGCTGTGATGTGAGGCGGAGCCCGAAAGCTTAAAGCATGAATAACGAGATAAAAACGACAGGCATGGTGCTTAGCGCCATGCCTGTGGGAGAATATAATAAGAGACTTGTGATCTTGACAAGGGAGCTGGGAAAGATAACCGTGTTTGCAAACGGGGCGTCAAAGCCCACCTCCCCGTTTTTGGGTGCCTCCTTTCCCTTCTCCTTCGGCGAATTCTACTTGAGTAAGGGCAGAAATGCCTACAATCTCCATGCCGTAAACATAGTGAGACGCTTTGAGGAGCTGAGCGCGGAGCTTGAGAAGATGTGCAGAGGCTCTTACTTTTTGGAGTTTGCGGATTACTATGCCCATGAGGGAATGGAGGGGGAAGAGCTTCTCAAGCTTCTCTACCTGTCCCTCACGGCACTCATAAATAAAAATATCCCCGACAGGCTTGTGACGGCGATATTTGAACTTAAGTGTATGGTATTTGAGGGTGAATATACGGAGGAGCCTCCGATCCCCGCGTCCGGGGCATGCCTTAAGGCGTGGCGGGCGGTGCTTTCGGCCCCCCTCGGAAAGCTCTACACCTTCGTGCTCTCGGAGGAGGCCCTCTCGGAGTTTGAGGAGGCTGTGGGCCTTCTCAAAAAGCGCTTCGTGGGCAAAAAATTCAGATCTGCGGAAATGCTGAAGGGCTTGTAGAAAAAACGCTTTCTCTATTTGGTGTCCAGGAGATGTCTCATGATATATGAGTATATCTCCTGACTCTTTTCCTTCCAATTTCCGGCTATGTCTATGGCCTCCTTTTCGTCGGGGACGGATATATCTACTCCTATGAGAAGGCTCTTTCCCTCTCTGACCTCGCAGTGAACTATATAGTTTCTGTCATCCGCCCTGTAATAGTCCGCCGTGGTGCCCACCTCGGAGCGCAGGCGGAATTTGTTTTTTTTGAGGAACTCGTCCATGTCAGCCTTTACAGCCTGAGATATGTCTTTTCCGAAAAAGCCCAGAGTCTCCGCGCCGTCGGAGCTTATCTCATAGCGGGTGGTGTTCCCCACATGCCTGTCGTATATGAGCTTTGAGTCTATGAGCTCGGAGATCACCTTCTGAAGAGTGAAATAGGTGGTGTACTCATTGTCGAGGAAAAACCCCGTGAGCTGGCTGTTTGTAAGGGGAAAATTCACCTCGTTGAGCATGTATAATATCATCAATTTATAGAGGGTGTAGGGTTCGGAAATCATAAGAAAGTCTCTCCTTTTATTATCTGAATCATACCATAATATGCTTTAAAAGGGAACATAAATGTGATAGAATATCCTATAACGGAGTTTGGAAAAGGATATGAAGGACAAGATAAACCGTCTCGCAAGGGGCATTTTCGAAAATGAAATACCGGAGCTTGAATATCCCGAGAGGATAGAGGCAGAGCTTACAGGGAACGCTCCCGCAAGGGGAGAGTTTTTTGTCAGCTGCAGAGGCGCAGGCTACATAAAGGGCCTTTGCTACAGCGATAACCTGAGGGTGAGAGTGGAGACAAAGAGCTATATAGGCTCTCAAAACCGTATCTCTTACCTTGTGGATCCCTCCTTTTTTCCCGAGGGACAAAGGATAGAGGGCAGCTTTTATCTCGTCACCGGAGCGGGGGAGATAGAGATACCCTTTTCATTTAAGACGGGAGCGGTATCCTTCGACGAGGATCTCATGGCCCTTAGGACAGGGGAGGACATGAAAAAGCTCTACGACAGAGACGCCGAAAGGCTTCTTTTGCTTTTTGAGTGCGACGATTTCGTGAAGGCTCCTTTTATGGACGATGAGAGGCTTAGGTGTCTCTACGACGGTATCAAGGGCAGAGGCGACAGGATGCTTGCCATGGAGCAATTTATGGCCGCCGCAAAGATCACGGATCCCCCCGGCGGGGAGGGAGACGGGCCTTTCGAGAGGAAGACGGGACTTACGGAGGAGCAAAAATTCCTTTTGGACAATATTCCCGATGATGAGGAGCTTGTCTGCGAGCTCTGCTCAATATTGATCCAAGGCAGAGTCACCGAGCCCTTCGCGTTTTATATATATGAGCGGGCCATAAGGCTTGAGATAAAGCTCACTCAGCTCTACGAATATTATCTTTATTCCTGCCCCGAGGGCTACAGCGGGAGGATGCCCGGGGAGGTGCTTCTGTACTTTTCTCTGGACAGCGGAATAGACAAGAGGGTCAAAGCCCCTGTATATAAGAATGTCCTTCTCTATATGAATCCCGATACGGAGCTCTACAGAAAATACGAGGACGAGATGCGGGATTATGCTCTCGAGAGCATGTTCAAAAACCGAATAGATTCAAACCTTGCCGTCATTTACGACAGGATGATATACAGAGAGATGATAGACCAAAAGGCGGCGGCGGTATTTCCCGGAATATTGAAGACCTACAGGATAGACTGCCCTGAAAGCTCCATGCGGCAGGTGGTGGTCAGGTATCCGGAGATAACGGAGGAGACCGTAGTAAGGTTAAACGACGGCACAGCTTACGTCCCGATATTTTTCGAGGACGCGGTGATCCTCTTTACAGACATATACGGCAACAGATTTTCCACGGTCAAATATAAAAAGACCCCCGTTCTCACAAAGCCCGAGCTTTTGAGACGGTGCTTCGATATATATCCCGAGCATCCCATGCTCAAGATATCCGCCGCGAAAAAGATCGTCTCGGAGGGTATAAGGGACGCCAACGGAAAGGCCATACTCGAGGATGTGATGAGAAGCTTCGACTTAAATCCCGTCTTTAAGAAAAGGCTGGTGTCCGAGCTCATACGTTATGGCGGGAACACCGGGTTTTTGGCGGGATTGAGCATTGACGAGCTGACTTCCGAGGACAGGAGGGCAGTGCTGTCGGACCTCTGCAGAGACAAAAGATATATAAACGCATACCAAATGATCAAAAGATATGGGACGGAGACAGCGTCCTCCGAGGATATGGGAGAGACTGTGGCGGGTATCATTTCCATGGGTACCGTCCCCGAGGAGGAGAGAGAGTTTTTCACAGGTCTGTGTATGGAGGCCTTCAAGAGAGGCTCCGCGAGGCCTGAGATCATAAACTTTCTGTGCAGGGAGTATGACGGTCCCCCGGAGGCCATGTATTCCGTGCTCTCGGAGGCGGAGAGGAGGGATTCATATTCCCATGGCATGTGCGAGAGGCTTCTTGCCACAAAGCTTTTCTGTATGAACACGGAGCACATAGACGAGGTGTTCAAGTATTATCTCGAGGAGGGAGAGGCTGCGGAAAACATAGTGAAGGCCTATCTGACCATGAGGAGCGGAGAGTACTTCGTGGAGGAAAAGCAGGTGGGAGAGAGCGTATTTGATTTCCTTGAAGCTCTGCTCTCGGAGATGAAGGATTACGAGAAAGCTCCGACCATTTACCTTCTGGCCCTCACAAAGCATTATTCGGAGAAAAAGAGCCTTTCGGAGAAGCGCAGAAAGCTGTGCAAGGCCCTTACGGACGAGCTCATCGCCGAGGACTATATATTTTATTACACAAAGAAGCTTGGGAAGTTTATAGACATACCGCCTGAGATAAGGAACAAGTATTATGTGGAGTACCACGGCAGCAAATACGTAAGGCCGGTGCTCTACGTAAGGATAAAGCCTGAGGACACGGATTTTCGCAGGGAAGAGATGCGCAGAGTGTATCAGGGCATATATGTGAAGGACATAGTGCTGTTTTCCGACGACGAGCTGAACTATATGATATATGACAGCTCCGTCTCAGAGGAGCCTGTGGAGAAGGGCATGATATCCGGAAAGCAGGGCAGAGGCCCGAGGACGGAGTCGAGAGCCTCAAAGCTTGACGAGATAACCGCCCTCTGCGAGGCAGGCGGCCCGGAGGGAGAGCTCAAGGAAAAGATGCTTGCATATGCCCTCAAAAACGCAATGAATGAAGAGTTGTTCACGATAAAGGATTACGGACTGAAATGAGTATAGCTTTGGGAATAGATCTGTGCAATGATCGCAGCATGTGCAGTATCTTTGAGATGGGTGACAACGGACTTATGTCCTTTCCCACGGTGCTCTGCTTAAATAAGAAAAGCGGAGACTGGGAGATCGGGGAGAAGGCTTACCGCATGGCTCTGTCGGGAGACGGGGTCATAGTGGATAAGCTTCTTAAGCTTGTGAAAAAGGGCAGCACGGCTACTATAGACAACGTGAAATATGAAGCGGGGGAGCTTCTTCGCATCTTCATGGAAAAACTCATATCAGCATGTCTTGCCATGGCCGGAGACAGCGAGGTCTCACGGCTTTCCGTGACTCTCAGAGAGATGGACAAGGCCCAGATGGACGCCATAAAGGCCGCAGGGACCTCTGTGGGATTGTCGGCAGGCAGGATACACATAATGAGCCACGCAGAGAGCTTTGTGTACTATGTGCTGGCGGGGCCCAGAGATCTTTTCAGCAATCAGGTCGCACTTTTTGACTGCTCCTCCTACAATCTCATGTACTATGAGATGAAGGTCATAAGGGGAGTGAAAAATGCCTACGTGGTCTGTGAAGGCAAGAAGCCTGAGGAGTCCTTCAACACAGATATTTTAAAGACGGAATCCGGCAGAAGACTTGCGGACCATATCTTGAGATCCTGCGCGGAAAGGCTCATGTCAAAAAAGATATATTCCTCTGTTTTTCTCACCGGAGAGGCCTTTGAGACCGGAGCAAGACCCGAGGAATTTTTCAAATTCATCTGCAGCAGGAGACGAGTGGGAATAGAGAAGGGCCTCTTTGCCTTGGGAGCCGCCGCAAGGGCCGACGACCTGAATAACGGAGGGGTTCGATTCCCCTATGCCGTCATATGCGACGGAAATCTTCCGGTAAACATAAGCGTAAACGTCATGGCGAGGGAGCAGGAGACGAAGCTCCTTCTGGCAAAGGCAGGAGATCCCTGGTACGAGACCACGAGCTATGTGGAGCTCATACCCTACGGACAGGATTACGTGGACATCCAAATCGAGCCGGTGAATCGTGAGCGCAGTACAAGGATCATAAGGCTTCCATTGGAGGGATTTCCGAAACGCCCCCAAAGGACTACTGTGATAGGACTCAGACTGGGCTTTCCGGACAGAGGAAAGCTTTCAATATCAATAAGCGATCTCGGCTTCGGAGAGCTGTTCCCGAAGTCGGACACAATTATCAACGAGGAGACAGATCTGTAATGTCATTGCTTTTGTGCAGAACGGGGGCCGGGGTCCCCTTTTATATGGAAAAGGCGGATATAAAGCTATACTCCCTTCAGGAGCTGTGCTATTTCGTATACAATTACCCCTTGGTGATGGCCGACGATCCCGTCAGCGACGAGCTGGTGGCTTGGATAAAAAACGGTTTGTCCATGGGGATATTGGCGGAGAGGCTTTCAAGGCTCAAGGAATCCGGGGAGACAGTGGAAAATCTTCTGTATCTTATACTGAGGGAAGGGAACTATTACAGCATAGAGGAGACAAACGAGTTCAAGCAGAGGCTTGGAGA
>CALWLK010000014.1 GCA_944381505.1 uncultured Lachnospiraceae bacterium | reverse complement strand
CTTCTGTTTCCAGTTCCTTTTCATCAAGAGAACGAATGAACATCATGTAGGTCAGCTGCTCAATTACGGTCAGAGGATTAGTAATGCCGCCAGCCCAGATGTCTGTCCAGATTTTATCTACTTTATTTTTGATTGCGCCTGTAATCATGCGTCTTTTCCTCCGTTTTCATTATCAGGAACAAATTCCATAACATCGCCAATATTACAGTCTAACACCTTACATATTTTTTCCATGCTTTCCATTGAGACAGGCGCACCCTTTCCCAACCGTGCCAGAACATTGGTGCTGATGTTTGCGCGGTGCATCATATCTGTTTTAGTTAAATTGTGATCTATCAATCGTTTCCAAAGACGATTATAGCTAATTGCCATCCTGCACCTCCTGATATTTTACGTTTCCAGTATACTTGATTTCGCACTAAAAGGCAAATAAAATTCACGAAATGGTGAACTTCGAGACCTCAAAAAGGGCCTAGACTAAAGTGCCCAAGCCCTCGTGTAAAATTATATCATTTGAAAATGTTTTAACGCCTCCACAATCGCCGCTTCCTTCTTCAGCGGGCACTGTAGAATTTTTGTATCTTCCTTTTTTGGCAGTTTATACTTCTGCCCCACATCCTGACCACACTTCCGTTTGACCCGGGCGATATACTACATGGCATTAAATTTGGATAAAAGCACTATCGTCTCTATATTGTCGGTCCACGGGAACTGGTCTACGGTGCAGGCCTTCACCACCCGGTAGCCGCTGTACTGCAGGGGCCCCAAGTCCCTTGCGAGGCTCTGTGCCTTACAAGAGATATAGACTATCCTCTCCACTCCGTAATCCACTATCTTCTTAAGAGCCTTGGGATTTATGCCGTCTCTCGGAGGGTCGAGGACTATGAGGTCAGGCTTTTCGGATATGCTGTCCAGAGTTTTTAACACGTCGCCTGCAATAAAGCGGCAGTTCTTAAGGCCGTTGAGCTCGGCGTTCTGCCGGGCGGCCTCCACAGCCTCCTCCACTATCTCAACTCCTATGACCTCCTTTGCGCTCGGGGAGAGGACCTGAGCAATGGTCCCGGTCCCTGAATAAAGGTCATATACCACTTTGTCCGAAAGGCTCTCGCTTGGCGAGCTTCCCGATAAGTCCCGAGCCGGTTCTTTGTCGCTGCCGGTGCCGTTCCAAAGCACATACTCCCTCGCCTTTTTGTAGAGCACCTCCGCTCCCTTTGAGTTTGTCTGAAAGAAGGAGAAGGGAGTTATCTTGAACTTAAGCCCAAGTATCTCCTCATATATAAAGTCCTCGCCGTAAAGGATATCCGTCCTGTCGTTCTTTATGGCGTCGGCCATGCTGTCGTTTACGGTGTTTAAGATGCCCCTTATATTTCCTTCAAGTGGCAGCTCTCTTATCCTTGAGCACCATCCCGAAACCACTTCATCCCTGTCATAGATTTGGAGCACTTTTGAGTCGTCGTTTATGTCGCTGTGCATCTCCACTCTCTTCGGGCTGTCTCCGGTGGTAACCAAGTCCACAAGTATATCCCCGGTATTCACGGCTCTTCTCACCAAGAGATGCCTGAGATATCCCTTGTGACTGCGCTTGTCCTTGTAGGTAACTCCCAACTCTGCGAAATACTCCCTTGTGGCCTTCACTATTTTGTTAAAATCCTCGTGCACCAAATGACAGCAGTCACAGTCGATGACGTCGTAATAGCTTCTCTTTTTGTGGAGGCCCAGAGTGAGGGGCCCGTCCTTTTTCTCATCGCCGAAGCTGTATTCCATCTTGTTTCGGTAAGCAAAAATAAGAGGGCTTCCTATGATGCCCTCATATTCGTAATCACTTTCTATGGCCCCGTCAAGAAGCCCTTTTACAAATTCATCCTTGATCTTAAGCTGCTCCACATAGGAAACGGCGGTGTGTTTACATCCGCCGCATATCCCTGCAAGCACGCAGTTGTTGATATTCTCCATTTATCGCTTATCCTTAAGCCTCCTCGGCCTCCGCCTTCTCGTCTATGCTGTCGAGGAAATCGTCGTCAAAATCATCCTCATAGTCCTCGAGATAGTCGGGTGTCACAAATCTGTAAACAGCGTATGAAATGGCGGCTATAGCAGCTATTATTCCCAAAATGGCAAATACAGCGATAACCACTCTCCTTGTCTTGGCCTCGTCCTCGCTCTTATCAAGCAGGGTCTTAAGCTTTATGCCGTTGATTATCTCCCCTATCCTGTCCCCCGTGTCCTGTCTGAAAGCTGAAATCCTGTCGTTGAGTTTCTCCATAACGCAACCTCCTTCTTTCGCGCCCTGCCCTAAAGGGCATTGCCCGATAATTATCGTTTTTCTTATTATAGCATTAAACAATTATTTAAACCACATTATTTTCATACTCGTGTCTTATTTTTATCTTACTTTTTTCAGCTTGGCAAATCCCGCAAACATGCGCTTCTCCCCGTAACTGTCGAAATCCACCGTGACCTCATAATCCTTGGGGCCGTCGATTATTTTTTTCACCGTACCCTCTCCGAATTTTATGTGGCTCACCCTGTCCCCCTCTTTGTACTCAAGGCTCTGAGGCTTTGATACGGAGAATTCCTTTCCGAAGGAAAGCCTTTTTGATGCCGGTCTCTTTTCGCTGCGATCGAGGCTTCCGAATCTTCCGACCATAACGTTTTTCCCCGGCACGCCTCCCTCGTCTCCACGAAAATGAAGTATGTCTGAGCCGGCTCCCCCCGCCGATCCGTAGGCCGATGTGCCGAAGCCGTATTTTCCCGCGAAGCTTTGGGGATCGCTCTTAAAGCTTCTCGATCGGGGTATGGCCGACTCATAGTCATCGTCGAAGTCCTCCCACCTCGCAGGCCTCTTTGCTCTAAGCTCCTTCCTCACAGTGTCGTCAGGCAGCTCCTCCACAAAGCGGGAAGGCTTTTCATATCTCATCTCTCCGTTTATCATCCTCTCAGCGGCGGAGGACATTCTGAGTATCTTTCTCGCCCTCGTTATGCCCACATAGCAGAGCCTTCTCTCCTCCTCCACCTCGGTCTCGGGGTCGTCTGAATTTATGGCGGAAGCCGAGGGAAAGAGCCCCTCCTCCATGCCCACCAGATAAACCTTGTCAAACTCAAGTCCCTTGGCGCTGTGGAGAGTCATTAGGGTCAGCCTGTCATCCCCGAAATCCGTGTTGTCTATATCCGCAACGAGAGACACCTCCTCCAGGAAGCCTGCAAGAGACCTGTCCTCATTTCCCGAGTCCTCCTCAAAGCTTACGGCCTTGTTTATGAGCTCATCAATATTTTCAAGTCTTGTCTCAGCCTCTATCTCCCCCTCCTTTTTGAGCTCCTCGGCATAGCCTGTGTCGTTTTTGACAGCCTCTATAAGCTCCTTTATGCCTGTGGAGGGATCCTCGCTCTTTTCCCTGAAGCCCTCTATGATATCCACAAAGCCTGATATCTTCTTTGCTGCGGCTCCTATGCCGGGGATCTCCCTCGCCTTCTTTAAGGCGTCGTAAAGGCACATGGAGTTTACCCTCGCATAATCCTTCACCCTCGACACCGTGGTCGCTCCTATTCCTCTCTTGGGGACGTTTATTATCCTCTCCACCGCCAGATCATCCACCCCGTTTGCCGTCACCTTGAGGTATGAGAGCACATCCTTTATCTCCCTGCGCTGATAGAAGTTCACGCCTCCCACCATGCGGTAGGGCACGTTTCTCGCTATGCACCTCTCCTCTATCAGTCTCGACTGGGCGTTTGTCCTGTAGAGTACCGCCTGATCCTTTAATGCAAGACCGCAGGAGGCCGCCTCGCTCACCACTCCGTCAGCCTCGGCTCCGGCTGTAGGATACTCCTTGAATGAGGGCTCCTCTCCCGCCTCATTCTCCGTCCACAGCCGCTTCTCTTTTCTACCCTTATTGTTTTTTATCACCTCGTTTGCAGCGGCGAGGATGTTCTTTGTGGAGCGATAATTCTGTTCAAGCTTTATCACCTTTGCCCCGGGAAAGGCCTTCTCAAAGCTTAAAATGTTTTCTATATTCGCTCCCCTGAACTTGTATATAGACTGATCGTCGTCTCCCACCACACAGAGGTTTCTGTGCCTCGCGCTCAGAAGCCTCACCAGCTCGAACTGCACAGTGTTCGTATCCTGATACTCATCCACCATTATATAGCGGAAGCGCTCCTGATAGCCCATGAGGACGTCAGGGTTTTCTTTGAAAAGTTTTACGGTCAAAAGCAAAATGTCATCAAAATCAAGAGCATTATTCGCTCTAAGTCTTTCTTGATACAGGGAATATATCTTCGCCACATTTCGCTCATAGAAATCCACCGCCCTCTCCGCAAACATTTCGCAGTCGACCATGTCATTTTTTGCAGAGGATATGACGGACAAAACTCCCCTCTCTCTGAATATCTTCGGGTCGAGGTTCAAGTCCTTTATCACCTGTTTTGCAAGTGTCCTTTGGTCGTCGGTATCATAGATGCTGAAATCTCTGCCGTAGCCCAGCCTCTCTATGTTTTTCCTTAGAAAGCGCACACACATGGAGTGGAAGGTGGACACGAAGACATTGGCTCCTCTCCCCGACAGCATATCGTCCACACGCTCCCTCATCTCTCCCGCCGCCTTATTGGTAAAGGTGATGGCAAGTATCTCCCAAGGGTACACGCCCTTATCTATCAGATATGCGATCCTGTATGTAAGGACCCTCGTCTTTCCGGAGCCTGCTCCCGCAAGTATCAAAAGCGGCCCCTCTGTATGTTCCACAGCCTCAAGCTGTCTCTCATTTAAAAGCATTCCCGTCTCTGTCATTTTTCCTCCGAAGCTTTCGCCTTTCCTTAAAACAAACTCGTGTTGACAAGTATAACCTATTTTCTTCTTTTATTCCACAGCTTTTGTCTTTGCAGTTCATTTACAATTTATCTTTACAGTTCACATTCCTTAAACCGCTGAAACCGTCCGGTTTCGTTCTCCGATACTTGTAATATAGTTTCCGATACTATATAATAGCATAGGAGGTAACGCTATGATATCGAATGACAGAAAGCTCCATGAGCTTCTCAGATTTTTGGATTCGCTGAGCTACATAAAGCCCGAGCAGATCCCCTCTATCGATCTGTATATGGATCAGGTGACGAGCCTGATGGAGGACAGACTCAAAAAGGTCAAGCGCCACAGCGACGACAAGGTCCTCACAAAGACCATGATAAATAACTACGCCAAGGCGAGGATACTCCCCTCTCCCGACAAGAAGAAATACTCCAAGGAGCATATGTTCGTACTGCTCTTTATATATTATTACAAGTCGGTGCTCTCACTGAACGATATAGAGACTATTCTCGACCCCCTGATAAAAAAGTACTTCAAAAACTCAGGCGGCCTCAATGTGGAGGATATTTATAAGGAAGTCTTCAACATGGAATACTCCCAGATGAACGTCCTCAAGAATGACATCAAAGAGAAATTCAAGCTGGCAAAGACCACCTTCTCGGCGGAGAATGAGAACACCTCAGCTCTTAGTGAGGAGAGCAGGGAGGAATTAAGGCTTTTTTCCTTTATCTGCGAGCTGGCCTTTGACGTATATTTAAAAAAGCTCCTCATCGAGAAGCTTTGCGATTCTATAGCCGAAGAAAAAGGCGACAAAAAGAAATAATCCCCTCCATAGGAAATCAACTGAAAAAGCTGAAAACATTATTTGATCTGTCTTATCTCTTGACAGATCATTTTATGAGCGCTAAAATATAACAGTGTTATGTAACACTGTTATATGAAAGGCATTACAAAATATGAGTGAAGCGGAAACAACGACTCTCGAGCTGATTCGTTCGGCAGCCATGCGTGAATTTCTTGAAAAAGACTTTAAATCTGCTTCCCTGCGAAATATTGTAAAATCGGCAGGAGTCACGACAGGCGCATTTTACGGCTATTATGCCGGCAAAGAAAGCCTGTTTGAATCTTTGGTTTGCGAGCAATATGACCATTTTATAGAGCTTTTCAAAAAGGCTCAAAAGGATTTTTCCAATATTCCGCAAAGGGATCAGCCAAAGCATTTAAGTGATATATCGGGCGCATGTATGGATGAAATGCTTCTGTATGCCTATCAGCATTTAGATGTATTCAAGCTCATACTTTGCCATTCGGAAGGGACTCGTTTCTCAAAATTGATCGATGAGATGGTAGAGATCGAGATCAAAGGAACCCATGATTACCTGGAGGTTCTTAAAAATATAGGCAGTCCCTCACCGCCGATCGACGAGCATTTGGAACATGTACTGATCACCGGTATGTTTAACACATTCTTTGAATTGATCATCCATGAAATGCCG
>CALWLK010000013.1 GCA_944381505.1 uncultured Lachnospiraceae bacterium | reverse complement strand
TTTCATGTTCATTTTTCCTTACCTCTTTATTGTTTATTTAAGTTCACCCACAGCAGGCTGAAAGCTTACTGACAGGATGTCCTTCATAAGATATAATGTGGCAGCATTGCCGTCTGCGGTCCAGCGGTAGTTTTGACTGCCGCCCTCAGATACAGATGAGGGAGCTGAGGGCTTTGAACCCATGAGATCGGAGATACGTCCGATCCAAAGCTCTGCTTCCTCCTGCGTTACATCACGACTGCCGTTTACTACCCATATAGATACTGATTCGACGGTGCCATCATCGCCGCAGGTAGTATTGACCCGGCATTCAGTGCCGTAAAGGCTTGTATTGAAGATACGGCCTATATAATATGACTTGTCGGCGCTCCGGTTTTCCCTGCCGCCTCCAAGCAGATCCTTCGTATCCTCATCATTCATGCCGGGAAGGGAGGCTATAAGCCTGAGCTTTTCATCGTCGGATTCCGTGTTCGTTTCCAATGTACTCTCATCTGTGAATTCGGTTATAGAACTGTCTTCATCTATAGTTTCTTCATAAATACCTGCTTTTTCCGATGAAGCTTCTTTAGTTTTCGCGGCTGAGGCACCGCAGCCTGCCGGTATCAGGCTTAAGCAGCCGATGCCTATCATCAGTGCGGACATAAACCTTTTTTTTCGCATTTTCATGATATATTTCTCCTTTTAAGCTGTAACTGTATTCATATCCTTCTATTTATAAGACCCGTGAAAGAGTCAAAAAGTTTTCAAGAAAAAAATTTTTTGAAAAATATAGACGATTTCGTCTGTAAGTACTATACTCGATATTTATAGACGAAAGCGTCTATTTTTGCTATGAAGGGAGAGATCAGATATGGAATTTTTATCGGAACTGTCAAGGCTCGCCGCTGCTGTCTGTATTGCTTTTATATGCGGAAAGCTGATCTCAAATCTAAAACTGCCATCAATACTTGGCTGGCTGATAGCGGGCATGATAATGGGACCTCATGCCATGGATTTCCTGAATGAGGATATCCTCGGAGCATCATGGTTTACCACAGCAGAGAGCCTGCTGGAGTGCTGTGTGGGACTGATGATAGGAACAGAACTGATATGGTCTGATATGAAAAAGGCCGGGCCGGGGATCATCGTAACGACGATAACCGAATCCCTTGGGACCTTCCTTGTGGTGAGCCTTGTATTCGGAATCATTTTTTATTTCAGCGGGATACCCATCTATCTGGCATTTATGTTTGGAGGCATAGCCCTCGCCACGGCGCCGGCGCCGTCTCTTTCAGTGGTAAATGAGTTTAAGACAAAGGGCCCGGTAACAAAGACTCTGATACCAATGGCGGCCCTTGACGACCTGGTGGGAGCGCTGGTATTTTTTCTTGTCATAGCCTTTGTATCTGCTTCGATATCTGATTCCGGGGTACCTGTACCGGTGGTATTGCTGCCGGTTTTTATGCCTGTGTTTATCGGTATATTTACCGGATACATAGCGGGAAAGCTGATGCGTTGCGCCGGTAATGAAGAACTGAGGTTGACGATCATGCTCGGCATGATGCTTGTATCTGCAGGCATCGGATTTGCAGTCAACGGTTTCCTGCATGCCAAGGTGCTGAATTTCATGCTGATAGGCATGTCATTTTCAACAGTTTTCTCAAATATGGTGACTAAAAGGCAGCTTGATAGTATAATGAAAACGATGAATCCGGTCATAAGCTTTGGCCTGATAGTAGCTATACTCAATCTCGCTGCTCCTCTTGATTATCATCTCATACTTGGAGCCGGATTGTATACAGCCATATATATCATATCCAGGGCCATTGGCAAGTACAGCGGTGCATATTTCGGAGCTGCGGTCACCCATTCTCCGGATACGGTAAGGAAGTATCTTGGTTTTACGCTTCTCCCTCATTCAGGAGTATCCTTGGTATTTACCGGCATAGCTGTATCGATACTGCAGGGACCTGCCCCTGAATGTGCTGAGATCATTCAGGGCACTATAGCTGCAGCCGCGGTCATCAATGAGATCATAGCCGTATATATGGCTAAAAAAGGATTTGAATGGGCCGGCGAGCTCAATGAGGCCGGTGACGAGTTGAAGTATAAGTATGAAGCAAAGGGAACGGCAGGAGCGTAGTAAAAACGAGATCATAGAGGCGGCCTTTGAGGAATTTGCTGAAAAGGGCTATGATGCCACCACTATGGAGGGTATATGCTCCCATGGTATATCCAAGGGCATGCTGTATCACTACTTTTCCAATAAAGATGAGCTTTTCATGGCCTGTCTCAGAGTGGTCTTCGGAGGGCTTGAGAGATATGTAGCGGAGCAGAAACAGGAGATAAGTATTGAACCTGCATTTGAAGCGATAAAATCCTACTATATGCTCAGGGAGAGCTACTTCAAGCTTTATCCCCGTCAAAAGCCTCTGTTTGAAAATGCTGTGCTGAGGCCGCCGAAAAAGCTTTTGGAGGATATCTCAGAACTCAGGGATCCGATAAGGAAGATGAACCGGAGCTTTATGAAGGAAGTTATATCTAAGGGGAGCCTGAGAGAGGGTGTGGACATGGAACATATAGCGTCCTATCTCCAGATAATCGAAGTACTTTTTTGGGATATGGTATCCCGCTTTCATGCCGGAGCCGAAGATGACGGGACGACCATGCTGCTTAAGGCAGAAAAGCTTTTGGATATGCTGCTGTTCGGAGTCCTCAGATCCTGATGCTTTCAGAGCTTGAGGTATATGCGCATTTTAATGGAGACAAGCTATGAGGTCACACCGGTATATGAAGCAGAGTCACAGGCTATGCAGGACAATGGCAGTCAGATGCCAACGGATGGTGGTATCAAAACGATGACGGAAGTTACCCGACAAATACTTGGAAGTGGATTGATGGCAACAATGACGGAATAGCTGAATGTTATTATTTTAACAACAATGGATATATGTTGTCAAATACCACAACTCCTGATGGTTATACCGTGGACGCAAACGGCGCCTGGACAGTTGACGGAGCTGTGCAGACTCAGCCCGCAGGGACAAATGCCGGAGCGGGCAATGAGGTCTTCTACGACAATGAGACTAACCGTCAGGCCCTTTTGGCTTATACAAATGCCCTTGTAAACGACGCTTCGCTGCAGAGCACCTCCGATTGGGGAGAAAAATCATTGTTTAATCTCGCGGACCTCAACAACGACGGCGTATATGAGATGGCGGTTTATGTCCCCGGGGCAAGCAATGCGGATACAGCATACTATATCTGTTGGTATTCAAATGGAGCGTTCCATAAGGAAGGCGTGATGATGGGAAGCTTTTACTATCGGCCGGAGACAGGAGATTCAATGGCGGACTATTACCACATGGGAGTAGGCGTGCAGTATTATCACTTTGACGGGAATTCGTTTGTGACGACAGCTGACGAGTATTACTACCTTGTGGATCTTGAGATAGAGCTGTATGCCTACAGTCCCGAGGCAAACAAGGCGATAGCCGAAAAGCATGACAACTTTATAAACAACAGTAAAAACGTAGACCTTGTCGAGGTAAATTCCGATACGATAGCAAAATATCTTGGAGGAAACGGAACTGTATATGTGAAATGATATATCCTCTATTTTTTTGCCGCCAGTCTGATGAACTCCTCCATCTCCCGCGTTTTCCATTTGTTCTTGTGGTAAAAGATCTGGCGGTACATAAAGCTCTTTATGTCGGTGACGTTTAGGAGCTTTAAGGCCTTTTCCTCTATATCGTTTTCCACGCAGAAATATGGCAGGAAGGAGACCCCGTCGTTTTCTTTAAGCATCTTCAAAATAAAATCCGGATTGCTGTTTTCAAAGCAGGGGACTATGGATCTCCCTCTTGCAGCGAGATACTTGTCCAGTATGAGATGGTAGTTTGCTCCCTTCTCCGTCAGGAAAAAGGGCTGCTCCATGAGGTCGTCAAAGCGCAGGGCTCCGCCTGTACCGAGCTCTAGCCCCGGGGAGGCAACGAAGACTATGGGCTCCGGTATCTCCATGGCCTTGTGCCAGTTATTGTTGTAGAGCGGCTCGTCGAGTATGTATATAAGATCCACCTTGTTGTGCTCCATCATGTCTATGAGGTCAGGAGGGGAGCCTGTTATTATGTGAAGGTTTACCTTTGGATGATGTTGTCTGAAATAATGTATTACTCCGGGAAGCTTTGCATAGCATATGGAGTCCAAGGTGCCGACGGTGAGCTCTCCGTCGGGCTCGTCCCCGGCCTTCATGGAGAGCTTTGCATTGTTGGCCGCATTCATTATCTCGTAGGCGTAATTGAGAAATTCCCGCCCCTTGGGCGTCAGCTTGCATTTCTTGCCCATGCGATCAAAGAGCTTTGTCTCCAGCTCCTCCTCCAGAAGCTTTATCTGTATAGTGACTGCGGACTGGGTGTAGCCGAGGGCCTCCGCAGCCTTTGTAAAGCTCTCGTATTGGGCTGCATTTATGAAGGTTCCGATCTGTCTCAGTTCCATCTTATCCTCCCTGAGAATATATAAATAAAAAATTTTTATTAATATTATAAAAACAATGAATTTGATTTAAGTATGCTCATAGGATAAACTATACGCAAATAACAGTCAACCGCATATTTTTCGGAATTGTGGGACTGCATTTAAGGAGGAAACGTATGGAAAAGAAAAAATTTAAGCTTGGGCTTGTACCGAGACTTTTGATAGCCATAATTCTCGGTATACTCATTGGGGAATTCATGCCTGAATGGTTCGCCAGGGCGGTGGTGACCGCTTCGAGCATATTCAGCACCTTTTTGTCCTTTGTGATCCCCCTCATGATACTGGCCTACGTCACAATGGGAATAGCTGATCTGTCTCAGGGAGCGGGAAAGCTTCTGCTTATCACTGTGGTCATAGCCTACGCATCGACGCTTCTTGCGGGATCAGGCTCATACCTTGTGGCCTCAAATCTCTTCCCGGGATTCATGTCTCCGGAGGCTATGGAGCAGATAGCGGCCACCTCAAATATTTCCCTTTCACCCTACTTCAGCGTACCGGTGGAGCCCCTTTTGGACACTCTGGCGGCTGTGCTTTTGGCCTTCATATTGGGACTTTGCCTCTCAATGCTTAAGGGCAAGGAGATAGGAACTACCTTCTACGATTTCATGAAGGATTTCTCGGGAATAATCGACAAGGTGCTCCACTCAGCAATCATACCGCTTTTGCCTCTCTATATCTGCGGTACTTTTACCGATATGACAAGATCCGGAAGGACCTTTGCTATCCTCGGAATACTTTGGAAGGTCTTCCTTGTGGTTATAATAATGCACCTTATATGTATCCTCATTCAGTTCATTATTGCCGGAACTGTCAGCAAGAAGAATCCTTTTTGGCTCATTAAAAACCAGATACCCGGATATGCCACAGCTCTGGGAACTCAGTCCTCGGCAGCGACCATCCCTGTAAATCTCGAGTGTGCAAAGGCCGACGGCCTAAGCGAGGAGATAAGGAATTTCGTGGTGCCTCTGTGCGCGAACATCCACATGGCGGGCTCCATGATAACCATAACGGCCTGCGCTACCGCAGTCTGTCTCTTCCCATAAGCCTTTCTACCGTGGTGCCTTTCATAATGACTTTGGGAGTTGCCATGGTGGCCTCACCCGGAGCGCCGGGAGGCTCGATAATGACCGCCCTTCCCTTCCTCTATATGATATTCGGGCCTGAGGCGGGAAACCCGGACGGCCCCATCTGTGCTATAATGGTAGCGCTTTACATTACTCAGGATTCCTTCGGAACAGCCTGCAACGTTTCAGGGGACAACGCCATAGGAGTCATAATAGAGACCATACATCAGAAGTTTATAAAGAAGGCTTGATGTACAAGAACTTAAATAAGGTCAGGGGAGGTAGACATGTCTTTTATCAGTGTATTTGATGTTTTGGGGCCCAACATGATAGGGCCCTCCAGCTCCCACACTGCAGGGGCCGACGCTATAGCGCGTATCGCGGGCAAGATGATGAACGGGAAGCTTAAGGAGGTAAAGTTCATACTCTACGGCTCCTTCGCAAAGACCTATCGGGGCCATGGCACAGACAAGGCACTTCTTGGAGGTGTCATGGGCTTCGGGACTGACGATATCCGCATCAGAGACTCCTTTAAGATAGCGGAGGAGCGAGGTATAAAGTACAGCTTTGTACAGGGAGAGGATGACACGGATATGCATCCCAACACCGTCGATATCATAATGACCGACTCCAAGGGCACAAAGATGTCCGTGAGAGGAGAGTCCCTCGGCGGAGGAAAGGCGCGCATATCCCGCATAAATGACGTGGAGGTGGACTTCACGGGAGAATATGCCTCTGTCATAGTGGTTCAGAGGGACAAGCCGGGAGTGGTGGCCCACATAACCAAATGCCTCAGCGACAGGAACATAAATGTGGCCTTTATGAGACTTTTCAGAGAGTCAAAGGGTGAGACTGCATATACGATAGTGGAATCGGATGACAGGCTTCCGGAGGATATTGCGGTAAAGCTCAGGGAAAACCAAAATATCCTTGAAGTAGTGGTCATAGAGCCGTAAGGAGAGTGAAGACATATGGATTTTAAGAATTGCGAAGAACTTTTGAATCTGTGTGACAAGATGCAGTGGAAGATATCCGACGTCATGAGGCAGAGAGAGGCGGACCTCACGGAGCAGCCCTTCGACGTGATAAACGAGCGCATGAAAAAGGCTTGGGAGATAATGAAGGATTCCGCAAAAAAGCCCTTGAAGGAGCCTGTAAAGTCTATGGGAGGCCTCATAGGCGGTGAGGCTAAGAAGCTTTCGGCTCACCACGAAAAGGGCATGTCAGTCTGTGGAGGCGTTATCTCAAGAGGGATAACCTATGCCATGGCGGTGCTGGAGTTGAACGCTTCCATGGGACTTATAGTCGCAGCTCCTACCGCAGGGTCCTCGGGAGTAGTCCCCGGAGTCCTTCTGTCCCTGCAGGAGGAATACAAGATCTCCGACGAGAGGATACTTGACGGACTTATGACTGCGGGGGCTGTGGGTTATATAGCTACAAGGAACGCCACTGTGGCGGGAGCTGTGGGAGGCTGTCAGGCAGAGATCGGTGTAGCCGCAGCCATGGCGGCGGCAGCAGCCGTGGAGCTCATGTCGGGTACGCCCCGGCAGGCAATGGACGCCGCTTCGGTGGTGCTCATGAATATGCTTGGCTTGGTCTGCGACCCCGTGGGAGGCTTGGTGGAGTACCCCTGTCAGAACAGGAACGCCGCAGGCGTGGCCAACGCCTTTGTGGCGGCGGAGATAAGCCTCAGCGGAGTGAGCCAGCTCATACCCTTTGACGAGATGCTCGCGGTGATGTATTCCGTGGGACGCCGTATACCCTATGAGCTCAGGGAGACAGCTCTTGGGGGCTGCGCCACAGCTCCGTCAGCCTGCGCCTTCTGCGGAGGCTGCAAATAATATAATCATCAAAAAATGAATGGATCCGGGAGGAGCCGACGTATACGGACTGCTGTGGAAAATCGGCCCCTTTACCTGAATTTAACCGAAATAATACATAATAAAGATAGCG
Organism: uncultured Lachnospiraceae bacterium; assembly: GCA_944381505.1. Lineage (GTDB taxonomy): Bacteria > Bacillota > Clostridia > Lachnospirales > Lachnospiraceae > Avilachnospira. The sequence goes on along the minus strand of CALWLK010000013.1, from coordinate 32,693 downwards.
CACCTCCCCTTCATGATGGTATTACATAAATGTGAAGGGGAGGTGCTTTATGCAGAGAAGTTTATTAAAGAAGCTGATAAGGACTATAAGAAATGAGTACCTGAGGATCATATTTGTCGCCTCGCTGAGCCTTGCGGTGTTTGCGGCGCTCGGAGCGGTGACTCTCTCGGGGCACGGGCTTTATTAGAGATGCCGGAAAAAGTCCGAATATCAAGACCCTCATTATAAGGCGGAGGCCACTCAAAAGACATATGTTTGCCCTGCGCATGCCGGTGCGCTTTCTCATATACAGGCAAGCCCTGAAATGAGAAAACCTGTCGGCGGCGCAGGGTATTTTGTTGAGAATAATTCCCATTTGATGTAAAATGAAAAAAATGTGGAGGTGCATATGGGACTTTTCGGAACGGAATACTGCAGTATATGCGGACAGCCTGCAAAAGGCGGAAAGATGAGATTAAAGGACGGGGCTGTCCTGTGCGGGGACTGCGCCCGAAGGATATCCAAGGCATACAGAGATTATGCGGAGGACAACTGGGAGATAGAGGACTACAACAAATATCTGGAGATCAAGAGAAAGTCGGATGAGGTCAGAGGACGCTTTAAGGCCACTCATTCCTTTGGATCCCTCAATATAGATATGTCTCTCGGCATGTTCTATATATTGCCTGACAGAAAAAACGCAAGTATTGAGGATGAGGACGTGGATCTGTTTTCCTTCAGGGATATATGTACACATGAATTCACTTTGAACGGCACATCCCACTCATCCGGTTTGCTCGGTGGCAACGAGCAGTACGGCTATGATGTATTTCTGTCCTTCGCTCTGTCGCCCATAGACTTGGTGATGTCGCCTAAGATCGACAACATCACCGTATACACGAAAAAAGGAGAGATAGTACCCGACAAAAAAGGGTACAGAGCCGACGAGGAGCTAACCTCGGTGGAGCTGATATTTCAGTGGTGTACGATAGCCTTCAACCCTGAGTACGAGGGTACGATAAACAAGCCTGATATACCTATGGAACTCACAAGCGCAATGGATCTGTTTATGATAGATTCCTTGGATAAGGAGACAGCTGAGAAATTGAAGTTAAAGAGAAACGCTCTTATAAAGGTATTTCACCCTGATGAAAATAACAGCGAGTATTCCGAGGCATATGCTCAGAAGATAAACAACGCTTACGACACTATAAAGAAGGCTATTGCCGCGCTGTAGAGAGGAGAAGGAAATGGGATTGTTTCCAAAATCGGAACCAAAATATTGTGGGGTATGTGGAAAGAAGGGCTTCGTAATTAAGAATAAATGCCTTGACGGAGAAATAGATCTGTGCATAGACTGCTCGGCAAAGATCCCCAAGGAGATGATAGCAGACGGCATCTTAATGTGGACAATTCAAGAAACAATGGACTTTTTCAAGTATTTGGAGGGGCAGGCTGCCCTTTTGGAGCTTCTGCCTGAATCAAAGAAGCTGTACCGATACGGGAATGTGATAGCAGGAGATCTGCTTGTGGATTATGAGCATGAGCTCCTTTATGTGGACCACGGAGGCGGTTATAATGATAAGACAGGCGGTGGCATCGTTTTTGAATTTTCAAATATAGAGAGTATAGATTTTGAGTTTATGCCGGCTGTTTTCAAGGAAAAAATGTTCGGTGATGTGGTTGAGGGCCCGCTTTTTCTGTATATGCGCATATCCGAACCGAAAGTGGATTTCAGGCTTCTCTTGGAAAAAAAGATGAGATCAAGCGCCTACGCCAGCGGGTTTTTCACGAGAAACGTCGCCGTGGCGAGGATAGAGGAGTTGGAGCTCAAAAAGGTTTCCCTGAGAAGAAAAATAGAGCTGGCAAGGCAGAGGAAGCGCAATGAGGCGAAGGCTGCAATGCCGGAGAAAGTCAATATATCGGATATACAAAAGGCCCTGAATCTCTTCATGTTCAATGATGTTGAGAAGATAGACCTAAGAGAACTTGACAGTCAGAGGGAAAGGCTCATAAAGGTATTTTGTGCCGTGGGCATGCCCGACAGCAAAAATGCTATGGAGAGGATAAACGGGGCTTATGAGCTCATCAGAAATCTGTAAGGAAAAGCGTATGGCAGCGGAAAACGAGCTTGAATTAAAAAACAAATCGTCCGTGGAGAAACCGGGAGAGAATGAGGTCATGGAGACAGCTCTTTTGGCGGGACACATATTATTGGAAAACGGTGCCGAGATATCGCGAGTTGAGGAGACCTTCGACAGGATATGCGCCCATTACGGGGTGAGATCAGGCAATGCCTTCGTTCTCAGCAACGGCATATTTACCACCGTGGGGGATGACCGTGAAAGATACTATGCCAAGGTACAACACATTCCCGTAAGTGCGGCAAGGTTTCACCGGGTTGCGGCTGTAAACCAGCTTTCAAGGGAGATGGAGACCGGAAAATATACTGTCGGAGAGCTGAGAGAAGCCTTGGAGAGAGTAAAAACTATGCCGGGAAAGCGAAATATCACGCAGATAGCGGCTTCGGGAATAGGAAGCGCGGCCTTCTGTCTGCTTTTCGGCGGGGATATCCATGACGCTGCAGCGGCCTTTGCGGTGGGACTTGTGCTCTATATTTATATTTTGTATGTTAGCGCGCCACATCTCACGAAGATAGTGGGAAATATAGGAGGAGGCGCTCTGGTAACTCTTCTGTGCGGGGTGTTTTACTTAAACGGATTCGGGAGCAGGATGGATTATATGATCATAGGCTCTGTGATGCCTATGATACCGGGAGTGGCCTTCACCAACGGTATAATGGACATTGCAAGCTGCGACTACATAGCGGGGTCCGTGAGGCTTCTGGATGCGATGCTTGTCTTTTTCGGCATCGCCATAGGCATGGGCATGGCCTTTACCCTTCTCAACGCTTTCGGAGGAGGTGCGCTTTTATGACGGCTGTTATATTTGAGGTCTTGTATGCGGTGGTGGGAACTGTCGCTTTCTCCCTTCTGTTCAGCGTTCCGCGCAGATACTATGTTTCCTGCGGTCTCATAGGGGGAGCGGGATGGCTGGTATATTCCCTTTTGGAAGTAAAGCTTCCCCCGGAGGGGGCGGCGCTCTTTGCAACCATGGTGGTGATAGCTCTCTCGCGGATCGCTGCGGTAAAGGGAAAATGTCCTGCGACGATATTCATGATACCCGGTATATTTCCCCTCATACCCGGGGCGGGAGTGTACTGGACCTCGTACTATATAGTGACGGAGCAGCTGACTTTAGCGCTGCAGACAGGCTATGAGGCAGTGAAGACCGCAGTGGCTATAGTCCTTGGAATATTCTTTGTATTTGAGGTTCCCCAGCGGGTGTTTAAGCTGTTCGGGAAGGACTGACGCATATATCATATCTATCATATCGCTTGATAGGGAAGGAGAGAAACGACGGCAAATGGAAAGCTACAGGCATAAAGTTCAGTATTATGAGACTGACAAGATGGGCGTGACTCACCATTCAAACTATATACGCTGGATGGAGGAGGGAAGGATAGATTTTCTTGACAGGCTAGGGTGGAATTATGCTCGTATGGAGGAGATGGGAGTAATTTCTCCTGTGACAGAAGTGGAATGCAAATATAAGCACAGCACGGATTTTTCAGAGGAAGTGTATATATCCGTTTATGTGGAAGAGTTTAATGGCGTGAGGATGAAACTCGGCTACAGCATGAAAAACGCTGTGGGTACAGTGGTGGCTGTGGGCCGTTCCGAGCATTGTTTTATCGGCAGGGACGGGAAGCTTATAAATATGAATAAGAGGTATCCCGAGTTTTGCGGAGCGCTTGCTGCACAGGCAAACAGGCTAAGTCCCGAGAGCATCTAATAAATAGGTTCAATGACCGAACGAAAATAGTAGTCTAATTCTGTAGGAGTCTGCTTCATACGACCTTTGATCCACCATAGTACCATTTCTACGAAGCTGCCGGAAATGTGATTGATAAGAAAATCCGATGGAATATCTTTATTTCTTTTCCGATTTTGGTTAACAAATTGGTTTTGAACCAACTCGTTTAAGCTGTCCTTGAAATAGCGAAGGAAAATCTCACTGCTTTCACAGGAGAGCAAGCCAAGTATATTATTGTCATTTTCCTGCAAGTGTCGGAGCAAGTGGCAGAATATGGATTCCGGTGCGCTGCTATCGGAGAAATGTTTGCTGCCGGTGAAGTTGCCTTTATCATGGCTTTAGGTGCGCTGCCGGAGGACGCTACCACCAACAGAGCAAAAAAAGGTTTGAAAAAAATGATCAGCCTTGCCCCTACACAGGGACGTCGCATCCGAGAGGGAAAAGAAGAAATTATTCCCGCAGAAGACATCCGAAAAGGAGATGTGCTTCGTATTCTTGCCGGTGAAACTATCCCGGTGGATGGGAAGATCCTGACCGGAGAGACATCTGTAGACCAGTCTATTATGACCGGTGAATCTCTGCCGGTAGATAAAAGCGGCGGAGAAGAGGTGTTCTGCGGCACTATCAACCGCTTTGGAGCGATTGACATTGCGGCAACAAAAGTTGGTGAAGACAGTTCCTTGCAAAAGCTGATCCGCATGGTAGAGGATGCGGAGAATAAGCAAGCCCCAATGCAGCGTATCGCCGACCGCGTGGCGAGTTGGCCGGTGCCGGCGCCCCACCGCCATTATGGCGGCCAATGGGCAGGCCACAAAACACGGCGTCATTATTAAATCCGGTGAAGCACTGGAAAAGATGGGAAAGGTGGACACGATTGCTATTGACAAGACCTGCACCCTTACCTATGGTCGGTTGGAAGTCAGTGATGTCGAGGATTTCAAGATGGCGGCCGGCAAAGGTGTTTGCGCAAAAATCTCCGGTAGGAGACTGTTATGTGGCAACGAGAAATATCTTTTGGAACAGGGCGTCTCCATTGATGGGCAAGTCTACAGCATATTGGAAAAGCTCCGTACCGAAGGGAAAGCATCTGTTCTTGTGGCGGAAAAGAATGCTTGTATTGGGGTGATTGCCCTGTCTGATGTGCTGCGAGCCGAAGCAAAAGACATGGTTTCCCGATTAAATACCATGCACACCGGTATCGTTCTGCTCACCGGCGACCATAAGAAAACCGCCGACTATTTTGCAAAGCAGGTGGGAATCTCCGAAGTACGGTCAGAACTGCTGCCGGAGGAAAAGGTGCAGAGTGTGGAATCCATGCGTGAAGCAGGACGGAAAGTCTGTATGATCGGTGACGGCGTAAATGATGCGCCCGCCCTGAAAACCGCTGATGTAGGAGTGGCCATGGGGAGCATGGGAAGCGACATTGCTGTGGAAGCCGCCGATATTGCTCTGATGAGCGATGATATTTCCAAAATCCCTTATTTGAAACGGCTGTCCAATGCTACGGTAAAGACCATAAAATTCAGTATCACATTGTCCATGTGTATCAACTTTGTGGCTATTGTGCTCTCCCTGTTGGAAATTCTCAATCCTGTCACAGGAGCACTGGTTCATAATGCCGGTTCCTGCTTTGTAGTACTTATTGCGGCGCTGCTTTACGATAGGAAATTTGAGTGAACTGATTAAGACCGGTCGCCAAAATGCTGTTCATATAAATTTGTGAAGTGATTATGTCACGATCTCAAATGTAAGGCGGAGGCTGTTGCAAAATAGATTAGTAAACATCTATGGAGCAACAGCTCCTTATTTTTATGTATTAACAATTGAAATTTACAAAATTTCCGAAAACGGCAAAAATATATTGTACAATGTAGAAACCTAATAGATTTATTGCCGATAATGTGATATACTTAATATAGATTCATATAGTACTGGATTCTATTGATAACGGGGGAAAGCGGATGCGATACCTTTCAGTTGCTGAAATAGCAAAAAAATGGAACATATCGGAGCGAAGCGTGAGAAATTACTGTGCTCACGGCCGCGTGCAGGGTGCCTTTATTACCGGAAAGACTTGGAATATTCCTGAGAGCGCTGAAAAGCCGGAGCGCTCCAACAAAAAGAAGGAATATCCGCTCACATTGTTGAATATCTTGAAAGAACAAAAAGCTTGTAAATATTTCGGCGGTATTTACCATAAAACACAAATCGATTTAACCTATAACTCAAACCACATTGAGGGAAGCTGCCTGACTCATGATCAGACAAGATATATTTTTGAAACAAATACTATAGGCGTAGAAAATGAAGCTATTAACGTAGATGATGTGATTGAGACCGTAAATCATTTTCGGTGTATTGATATGATCATCGACCATGCAAAAGCTGATTTGACTGAAAGATTTATAAAGGAGCTTCATCTGACTTTAAAAAGCGGAACCGGCGATTCCGGAAAAGATTGGTTTGCGGTAGGGGCTTATAAGAAATTGCCTAATGAGGTGGGCGGCAGGGCTACCGCTCTACCGGAAGAAGTTGCCGATAAGATGAAAGCGTTGCTGAGAGCGTATAACACAAAAGAAGAAAAGAGGCTTGAAGATATCCTGGATTTCCATGTAAAGTTTGAGCAAATCCATCCGTTTCAGGACGGTAACGGTCGTGTGGGCAGGCTGATCATGTTCAAGGAATGTTTGAAATATAATATCGTTCCATTCATTATTGATGATAACCTGAAGCTGTTCTATTACAGAGGCTTAAAAGAGTGGGACAATGAAAAAGGCTATTTGACAGATACATGCCTGACTGCACAGGATCGATATAAGGCGTATTTGGATTATTTCAGGATAGCATATCAGGTAAGTTGATTTAAAAATGCGGTAAAATAAACAATTTTATTGGCTTACAAAGATTTATAAAGAGGAGTAGAGAGATATGATAAAAATACTGTTTGTCTGCCACGGCAATATCTGCCGCTCACCTATGGCGGAGTTTTTGATGAAGAAAAAGGTTTCGGATATGGGAATGAGCGAGGACTTCCATATAGAGTCCGCCGCCACAAGCAGCGAGGAGATCGGAAGTCCCGTGCATCGCGGGACTGCACGAATACTGTCAAAGCTCGGTATAGATTATTCGGGAAAGAGAGCCCGAAAAATGACGTCCGGTGACTATGATAAGTTTGATTATCTCATAGGAATGGACAGCTATAATATACGCAATATGGAGCGCATCTGCGGTGGAGACAAGGAGGGAAAGATACGGCTTCTGATGGAATATGCGGGTGAAAGCAGAGATGTGGCGGACCCATGGTATACCGGAGATTTTGAGACAACTTACAATGACATAAACAGTGGAATAAATGGGTTTATAAATAAAATAATAAAGTAGGTTTTAGGTTTTCATGGATCCTAAAAGCTTTTATAGTTTTGATAAAAGATAATCAATTAAATATTTTTGACATTCGGAAATGATAGACTTTGTGTTTTTGCCAATGATTTTTTGAATTAATTGAGAAAAAGAATTTCCTTCAGTGCGGTATCGAATATAGTACTGTTTTGAGACAGGAAACATTATAGTCGGTATATTTAAAAACCGCAAGCCCTCATTGGAAATAAGCCCGCGGTGTGATATAATTAAGAAAATCTTACCGATTCGGAGAGGATAAAGAATGAAGCTTAGTGTATCTGAGATAGCATCCGCCGTAGGCGGAAACATAATATATGGAGACGAGAGGCTGATAGTTAAAAACATCAGCCTCAATTCGCGTGAGATGAAGGGCGACGACCTTTTTGTGCCGGTAATAGGGGAGAAGGTGGACGCCCACAGATTTATATTGCAGGCAGCCGAAAACGGAGCGGTCTGCGCCTTCACCTCAAGGCACAGAAGCTTTGAGGAATTTAAGGACGGGTTTTATGATAAGAACGCTGACGGTCATAATGCGGAGCTCCCGGAGGCTTTGAAGGAGTCGAACTTTGCACTTATTTCGGTGGACAATACTGTTTCAGCCCTTCAGGCCTTGGGGTCATATTACAGGGACAATTATGTGAAGATACCTTATATAGGGGTTACAGGCTCCGTGGGAAAGACCACCACCAGGGAGATGATAGCCGCGGCTCTTTCGGCGGGATTTAAGGTCTACGCCACCAAGGGAAACTCAAACTCTCAGGTGGGCGTGCCCATCACCGTTACGGAGACCGATCCTTGTGCAAAGGTAGGGGTGATAGAGCTGGGGATGTCTGAATTCGGGGAGATGAACCGCATAAGCAAGGTGGCCAAGCCTGATATCGCGGTGATAACGAACATAGGGGTTTCCCATATAAATCAGCTCAAGACCCGCGAAAATATAATGAAGGAAAAGCTTCATATCACAGACGGCATGAGGGACGGCGGAACTCTGATACTGAACGGAGACGACGAATATCTCCGAGACCTTGACATGGAAAAGCTTCACTCCCTCTCTATTGCCGAGGGAAAGGAGCTCAGGATACTCTTTTACGGAAGGGGAGAGAACTGCGATTTCAGAGCCTACGATATAAGCATAAAGGGTGGTTACCCGGAGTTTTCCATCACTGACAAGAGAACTGGAGAGACGGCTCGAAGGAGGCTCTCCGTCATGGGAGACCACATGATATTGAACGCGGCAGCCTCGGTCTGCGCCGCTTCTCTGTGTGGGATAAGGATAGAGGATTCCTTTGAGGCCCTCTCAGGCTTTTCCGGTATGAAGGGCAGAGGCGAGATACATGAGAAGGACGGCATCACCATAATAGACGACAGCTACAATGCGGCTCCCGCCTCCATGAAGGCGGGCCTTAAGGTACTGTGGGATATGCCTGTGAAGAAGAGAAAGATAGCCGTGCTTGCGGATATGCTGGAGCTTGGCGAGAACGAGGCGGCTTACCACAGAGAGGTGGGAGAGTACATGGCGGAAAACCGTATGATCCCCGACGGGATACTTCTTTTAGGTGACCTCTCCGCAAATATCGCGGACGGATTCGCTGAATATGCCAAGAAAAATACGGAGGAAAGGGCTGCTTGCAATGCAGGGGAGACAGCACCTTTTATAAGGCATTTTTCAGACATATCTGAGCTCACAGAGTTCCTTAGGACTTACCTCTGTGAGGGCGACACAGTGCTCTTTAAGGGCTCAAACAGCATGGGCCTTTCAAGGGCGGTGAAGGAATTTATTTAAGATGGCTGATACCTTGAGGGAAAAAAAGAATACGAAAAGGGATATCTTTGCGCGGGTGATAGTGGATATCTCCGCGGAGGCTGTCGACAAGTATTTTGAATACAGGATACCGGAGGAATTAAGAGACGAGATAAAGACAGGGACGAGGATAAGGATACCCTTCGGGCAGGGGAACGCGCAGCGGACAGGCTATGTGGTGGATATAACAGATTCTCCTGATTTTGACAGGGAAAAGCTTAAGGACGTGAGCTCTGTCATAAAAGAGGCCTACAGCGTGGAGGCGGGACTCTTTGAGCTGGCTGCTTTTATTGCAAAGGAGTATGGTTCAACCTACAGTCAGGCCTTAAAGACCGTCCTTCCGGTAAAGAGAAGAGTAAGGAAAAACAGGCGTCGGGAAGATCCTGTAAAGGCCATAGAGGAGCTTTCCACGGTAGAAAGGCGGGGGGCTGATATGGGGGAGCCCGACTCCGAAAAAAAGAAAATCTCCCTTAAGGCCTTGAGCCCCAATAGGGAGCAGGAGCACATTATAGGCGATCTGATAAGGCGCTATGAAAAAGTAAGGACGGAGGGAAAAGCCATAAGCGAGGGCAAGAGGCCGTATATTGAGCCCTCCCTTATACATGGAGTGACAGGGAGCGGAAAAACCCTGATATATATAAAGCTCATAGAGTACATGCAGTCTCTGGGCAAAAAGACCATAGTCCTTATTCCTGAGATATCCCTCACCTACCAGACTGTAAGCGCTCTCTCATCTTATTTCGGAGACAGGATATCGGTGCTTCACTCGAAGCTGTCGGAGGGGGAGAGATACGAGCAGTATGAGAAGGCCTTAAACGGAGAGACCGATGTAATGATAGGGCCCAGGTCCGCAATATTTACAGCCTTTAAGGATCTCGGACTTATAATTATAGATGAGGAGCACGACAGAGCATATCATTCGGATATGACGCCGAGATATGATGCGAGAGAAGTGGCTCGCTACAGGGCCTTTAAAGAGGGAGCCATGCTGGTGATGGGCTCCGCCACACCTTCTATGCTCTCATATAAGAGAGCTCTCGATGGAAAGTACGTTCTTTATAAGCTTATGGAGCGGGCGGTAAGAGGCGCGGTGCTTCCGAATGTTCACGTTACAGACATGAGGGCAGAGCTTGAGAAGGGGAACAGGACCATATTTTCGGACAGGCTCCACGAGCTCATAAGCGACAGGCTGAAAAGGGGGGAGCAGACCATGCTCTTTCTCAACAGAAGGGGGTATGCGGGCTTTGTGTCCTGCAGAAGCTGCGGCAAGGTGATTAAATGCCCTCACTGCGATGTATCCCTAACGGCCCACAACAACTGGTATTTTGACAGGAGGACAGGCAGACGGGAGGGAGCCCTTCTCAGCTGCCATTACTGCGGATATAAGACCTACATGCCGAGAGTCTGCCCGGAGTGCGGTTCAAAGTATATAGCCGCCTTCGGAGTGGGTACTCAGAAGCTTGAGAGCATGACGAGGGAGAGCTTTCCCGATGCGCGTATACTCAGGATGGACGCGGACACCACCTCATCGAAGGGAGCCCATGAGAGGATACTCTCGGATTTTGCCAAGGGAAAGGCGGATATACTTATAGGAACACAGATGATAGTGAAGGGCCATGATTTTCCCAAGGTCACATTGGTGGGAATAATTGCCGCGGACATGAGTCTTTACGCCTCGGAGTATGACTGCGCCGAGAGAACCTTTGAGCTTCTCACTCAGGCAGAAGGCAGAGCCGGCAGAGGAGATATAGCGGGGGACGTGGTGGTGCAGACCTATGATCCCTCACACTATGCCATAGTAAACGCGGTAAAACAGGATTATGAGAGCTTTTACAGTCAGGAGGCGGAATTCAGAAGGATGCTCGGATATCCACCCTTTGTGAATATGCTCTCGATCTCCATGTCCTGTGAGGACGAAGGGCTTTTGTCGGAGGCGGCGCTTGGTCTTGAGAGCGCGTTAAACGGGGCCGTGAAAGCCTCAAAGCTCCCCGAGGATACGGTTATAATAGGGCCTGTAAACGCCGGGATATACAAAGTTAATGATATCTATAGAAAAATTTTATATATTAAGCACCCGAATCATGATATAATAATTAGAATTCGTGATTCTGTGAGGACATTTTTGAGAAACCGGTCGGGAAGCGACAGGATCAGGCTTCAATATAATTGGGAATAAGCTTCATGCCTGCAGGCAGGCGGATATGATAAAAATACATTAGAGAAAGAGGAAGACGAGATGGCATTGAGGACCATAAGGACAGAGGGAGATCCCGTATTGAACAAGGTATGTAAGCCCGTAAAGGAAATGACAGCGAGGACGCGGGAGCTCATAGAGGATATGTTCGACACCATGTACGACGGCATGGGGGTGGGGCTCGCCGCCAATCAGGTGGGCATATTAAAGCGTATAGTTGTGATAGATGTGGAGGACGGCAATAAATACGTCCTGATAAATCCCGAGATAATAGAGACCGAGGGAAGCCAGACAGGGGAGGAGGGCTGTCTCTCCGTACCCGAGATGGCGGGAACCGTCACCAGGCCCCAAAAGGTCAAGGTCAGGGCCTTCGATGAAAATATGCAGGAGTTTGAGCTCACAGGGGAGGACTTTTTGGCCAGGGCCATATGCCATGAGTGCGATCATCTTGACGGAAGGCTCTACACCGAACTCGTTGAGGGAGATCTTCACAACGTGCATGACACCGAATCCGGCGATGGTGAGGAAGAGATTTGATTTGGAGAGCATGAGACCCGGTTTTGACGCAGGATCCGAAAGGAGGGATCACAGCTTTGAGGATAGTTTTTATGGGGACGCCTGATTTTGCAGTCTCCACTTTGGATGCTCTGTACACAGCGGGGCATGAGATAGCGGCTGTGGTATCACAGCCTGACAAGCCCAGGGGACGCCACGGTGAGCTGAGCCCCGGACCTGTGAAGGCGAGGGCTATTGAGCTTGGAATACCTGTCTTGCAGCCTGTGAAGGCGAGAGACGAGGTCTTCATTCAAAGGATAAGAGAGATAAGCCCTGAACTCATAGTAGTCACGGCCTACGGACAGATATTAAAGAAGGAACTCTTGGATATACCTAAGTACGGCTGCATAAACGTCCACGCCTCCCTGCTTCCCAGATGGAGGGGAGCGGCGCCCATACAGTGGTCTATAATAGAGGGAGACAGTATTACGGGAGTCACCACCATGCTCATGGACGAGGGCCTTGACACGGGAGACATGCTCCTCAAAAAGGAAGTGGAGATAGATCCGAAGGAGACAGGCGGAAGTCTTTTTGAAAAGCTCTCAAAGGCCGGAGGAGAGCTCATAGCGGAGACTGTGGAGCTTTTACAGAGCGGCGGGCTTGTGAGGAAAAAGCAGGACGACAGCCTCTCCACCTACGCTTCCATGTTGGACAAACACATGGGAAAGATAAGCTGGGAGAGAGGAGCCGACGAGATAGAGAGGCTCATAAGGGGCCTCGATCCTTGGCCGCGCGCTTACACGAGCCTCAATAAAAAAATGCCGAACCTCTGGTCCGGAGACGTGCTCAAGGAGGAAGAATTGCCTGCAGAAGCGGAGGATCTTGTGAGGAATGCGAAGGCGGGGGCTGTGGTTTCAGCTTCGGAGCGCGGCCTTATAGTAAAGACAGGAAAGGATTTCCTTAAGATAAACGAGCTTCAGCCCGAGGGCAAAAAGAGGATGAAGGCGGAGGAGTTCCTGAGGGGAAACAGGATAGCCGTGGGAACGGTATTGGGATGATTTAAGGAGGATATATGTTTGGTTTTTACCCGTTTTGGGACACTACTTACATTTTAGTCATAATCGGCGCAGTTCTGAGTATGCTGGCGTCGGCGAGAGTAAAATCGACCTTTGCTACCTATGACAAGGTGAGAGCCGGCTCGGGCCTTACAGGGGCAAGGGCGGCGGAGATGATACTCAGAAACCATGGGATTTACGACGTACAGATACAGCACATAAGAGGAGAACTCACAGACTGCTATGTTCCGGGAAAGAAGATACTTAACCTTTCGGACAGCACCTACAACTCCACCTCGATAGCGGCGATAGGAGTTGCAGCCCATGAGTGCGGACATGCCATCCAGCATGCGGTGGGCTATGCGCCTCTTACCCTCTCAAATATGATACATCCGGTATGTGCTATAGGCTCAAACCTTGCAATGCCGATACTTATCTTGGGTATAATAATGAGCGCCCCCTTCCTCATGGATCTGGGAATATTGCTCTTCCTTTTGGCAGTCATACTTCAGGTCATCACGCTTCCTGTGGAGTACAACGCATCAAACAGGGCTTTGGCGACCCTCGGGGAATCAGGTATGCTCAATGAAGATGAGTTGGTGGGCACAAAGAAGGTGCTGAGAGCTGCGGGACTTACTTATGTGGCGGCTCTTGCGGCGTCTCTGCTCTCGCTTCTCAGACTCGTTATACTCGCCAACAGAAACAGAGATTGATAAAAAGGAGATTTCGGCTTTGGCTGATAGGGTGAAGTAAGGTCTTGGCAAAAATCGATAAAAAAAATAAAGAGTACAAAATTAAGGACGCCTCCAATTCGAGAGAGGTCGCCCTTATTGTACTTTTGAACGTGACGGAGGAGGGCAAAATGAGCCACTTGGTCCTCCCGGAGGCCTTGTCGGCATCCCGGCTTTCGGACAGGGACAGGGCCTTTGTAAAGCGCTGCACCGACGGGTGTCTTGACATGCTCATTCAGTGCGACGCCTTGATAAACAGATATTCGAAGCTTGGAGTTGAAAAGATAGACCCTGTAATAAGGGGGATACTGAGGCTTTCCGTTTATCAGCTGAAATTTATGGACAGAGTGCCTGAGAGCGCTGTGTGCAACGAGGCGGTGAAGCTTGCGAAGCTCCACGGTCTGTTCGGCCCTTCGGGCTTTGTAAACGGAGTGCTCAGAAATATGGCGAGGGACAAGACGAAGGCTTCCCCGAAGTTTTTTGAGTTTAAAGAGCCTGAGGAGCGCTACAGCCTTCCCGCGAGTCTCTTTGAAAGGCTTTCACGGGAGTTCGGAGAGAAGAAAGCCTGCGAGATATCGGAAAACTATCTCAGAGAGAGGCCTGTCCAAGTGAGGCTCTGCCTTTCAAAGCTTCCCGAGGAGGAAATAAGGGATATACTTTTAAGGGAGGTCCCAAAGCTCAGGAAAGTAGACGTGGAGGCTGTTCTCAGGTCCTCCGAGGAGTCAGGTTTTCTTCTGCATTCCATGCCCGTTGTGAGGGAGATGCCTGTGATATACGAGCTTCCGGGCATCCCGGGAGTGGAGAAGCTTGAGGCTTTTAAAAGGGGCCTCATACAGGTTCAGGACCTCTCGGGTGCTGTGGCGGCGGCCGCTCTTTGCCCTGAGAAGGGAGAACTTGTCATGGACGTGTGCGCGGCTCCCGGAGGAAAGACCATAGCTGTGTCGGACTTTATGGCAAAAAGCTTTGGGGAGGAGTACAGGATCATATCGAGAGACCTCACAGAGAGAAAGCTCTCCCTCATAAGGGAGAACGTCACAAGGTGCGGATTTAAAAATATACGGGCTGAGATTTGGGATGCCCTTAAATTTGATCCGAGGTATGAAAAGAAGATCGACAGCCTGATCGCGGATCTTCCCTGCTCGGGGCTTGGCATAGCCGGAAAAAAGCCCGATATAAAGCTTAATGTCGGGGAGAAGGAGATAGGGGAGCTTTCAAGGCTCCAGTCGCGGATGCTGGACACTGTGAGCCGCTATGTGAAGCCCGGAGGAAGGCTTCTGTATTCCACCTGCACCCTCACAAGGGAGGAGGACGAGGACAACGCCCTTTCTTTTGCGGAAAGGAGCGGCTTCAGGCTCCTATACATGACAAAGCTTTTGCCTGCGGCGGAGCATGACGGATTTTTCATATCTGTGTTCGAGAGACCGACGGAATAGGGAGAGCGGGTTATTATGGAAAAAGAAACAGAGAGAAAAAGAGATATATGTGAGCTTTCCTATGATGAGCTCTCGGAGGTTGTTACAGGGGAGCTTTCTGAAAAACGTTTCAGAGCGGCGCAGATATACGAGTGGCTCCACAAGAAGAAGGCTAAGGATTTTTCGGAGATGTCCAATCTCTCAAAGGAGCTGAGAGAAAAGATCTCGGAGGATTTCGTTATAACCGTCATGGAACCTGTTGAGGTGCTCAGATCCGAGAGAGACGGCACAAGGAAATATATAATGCGCCTTCACGACAACAACGTCATAGAGAGCGTATTTATGAGATATAAGCACGGAAATTCGGTGTGCATATCCTCTCAGGTGGGCTGCCGAATGGGCTGCAGCTTCTGTGCCTCCACCATAGACGGCCTTGTGAGGAACTTAAGCGCAGCGGAGATGCTTTGGCAGATATATGCAATAGAGAGAGATACCGGTGAGAGGGTTTCAAATGTGGTAGTCATGGGCAGTGGCGAGCCACTTGACAATTATGACGAGCTTGTGAGATTCATAAGGATGATATCGGATGAGAGAGGTCTAAATATCTCTCAGAGGAATCTGACCGTGTCCACCTGCGGACTTGTAAACAGGATAAGAGATCTGGCAGATGAGGGCCTGCAGATAACACTGGCACTGTCTCTGCATGCCCCGGATCAGGCGACAAGGGAGAGGCTCATGCCCGTGGCGAGAGCCTACGAGATACAAGATGTGCTTGGGGCATGCGAGTATTACTATGAGAGGACGAAGCGCAGGCTTACCTTTGAGTATGCGGTGGTAAAGGGCGTGAACGACAACAGGGAAGAGGCCGTAAAGCTTGCCCGGCTCATAAAAGGTCTTTGCTGCCATGTAAATCTCATACCGGTAAATCCTGTGAAGGAGCGTAGCTATGAGAGCCCCGATAAGAGGGACGTGTACGAATTCCAGGCGACGCTTGAGCATTACGGCATAAACGCCACTGTGAGGAGAGAGATGGGCCGCGATATAGACGGAGCATGCGGCCAGCTTAGGAGGAGATATATAGAAGATGCAGGCATATGCGCTGACTGATATAGGTAAAAAGAGAAAGGTCAATCAGGACTATATCTACGAGACGACTGAGAAGATAGGCGTTTTCCCCAATCTTTTCATGCTGGCGGACGGCATGGGAGGCCATAAGGCGGGAGACTATGCCTCGAAGTTTCTCGTGGACAGCATGGCTGACTTTATAGGGAAGACAGAGGATGGGGAGATAATAAAAATACTTAACAACGCCATCTCTGTCTCAAACACCATGATCTACCGGAAGTCAAGGGAGGTCCCTGAGCTTGCGGGAATGGGTTCCACCTTGGTGGCGGCCGTGATATCCGGGGACAAGCTCTTTGTGGCAAACGTGGGAGACAGCCGCCTCTATATCATAAGAGACGGTATAACTCAGGTGACAAGGGATCACTCCTATGTGGAGGAGATGGTCAAAAACGGTCAGATGAAGAGAGGCTCCGAGGACTATCTCATGCACAAAAATATTATCACAAGAGCAGTCGGGATAAGCTCAAAGGTGGAGCCCGACTTCTTTGAGGTGGAGCTTGAGAACAACGACTATATACTCCTCTGCTCCGACGGACTCACCAACATGGTGGACGACGACACTATACTCACCGTGATAGCCGGAAACGGAAGCTTGGGATATAAGTCAAACACACTTATAAAGACCGCCAATGAAAACGGAGGAAACGACAATATAGCTGTCGTCCTGATAAAATATCAGAAGGAGGGCGTGGAGCATGCTTAATCCGGGAGATGTTTTGCAGGAGAGATACGAGGTGGAGGAAAAGATAGGCCAGGGCGGAATGTCCTACGTCTATAAAGCCCTCGACAAAAAGCTGGGCCGTGTGGTGGCCTTAAAGGTACTGAAGGAGGAATACTGCACCGACGAGAGCTTCATAAAGAAATTCAAGAATGAGGCCATGTCGGCGGCAAAGCTCAGCCACCCCAATATCGTTGCGGAATACGACGTTATAGAGGAGGGAGACCTTCACTGCATAGTTATGGAGCTGGTGGAGGGAATAACCCTCAAGAATTACATAGCGAGAAAGGGAAGACTTTCCAACAAGGAGACTATAGGCATAGCCATCCAAGCTGCGGAGGGCATTGAGGCCGCGCACAAAAACGGCATCATCCACAGAGACATAAAGCCCCAAAATATGATAATCTCCAAGGACGGTAAGGTGAAGGTGGCGGATTTCGGCATAGCGAAGGCCGCTACCTCCGAGACGGTAAACGCCGCTGTCATAGGATCCGTGCATTATATTTCTCCGGGGCAGGCCAGAAGCGGCATTGCCGACGTGCGCTCGGACCTCTATTCGCTGGGTATAACCATGTACGAGATGATAACCGGCAGAGTGCCATTTGAGGGAGAAAATACCGTAAATGTCATCATGGGACATCTGGAGGAGAAGCCTGAGCTTCCCTCAAAGTACAATAAGGATATCTATCCCTCCCTTGAGGACATAATCATGAAGCTCATCAAAAAGCGCCCCTCACAGCGCTACGGAAGCGCGGGAGAGCTCATAAAGGATCTGAAGCAGTCCATAAGGGAGCCGGAGGGTGATTTTGTTAAGCTCTCAGAGGACGAGTCTCCTCTCGACGACACAAGAATGATATCCGGTGAGGAGCTTCAAAGGATAAAGGAGGGCGCCGCCGGGACGGGACCTTCCGGTGAGGAGAAAAGTCCCGAGAAGCCTGAAAACCGTGTGGGAAAGGGAAATGCGGCGCAGAGCGCCGAGAATATAAACAGGCTCCTTAAGCTCGGAGGCATAGGGGCCGTAGCCATAGCCGCAGTCATTGCGGTGATGCTTGTGGTAAAGGGCTTGGGCATATTCAGTCCGCGAAGCATAAAGCCCTCTGCAGACGTTACGGATGAAAGTGAGGATATCTCCGTGGAAGTGTCTCCGGGGACCTTGGAGGTCACTCTGACCTTGCAGGGAGAGGACCTGATGCCCGATCTTCTCGGAAAATCTGTGGAGAGCGCCGGGGCGGAGCTTGCGGAGATGGGTATATCCATGGACTCCTCAAAAACCGCCTTCAGCGACAGCTACAACGAAGGCATAATAATGGATCAGGACATAAAGCCTGACGAGGCGGTGGCTCCCGGAATTACCGTGCATGTCACGGTATCCCTCGGTACAGAGATAGCCTATACTTTGAAGAACCTTCAGAGCTACACCGAGGCTGACGCCAGAGTGGAGCTTGACAGGCTGGGAATAAGCGTGGCCTCCACGAGGGGAAGATTCTCGGATACAGTGCCTAAAGGCAACGTTATTGACTGGGAGGACGCCTCGGGAGGAACCGGAGCCGAGATAGCTGCGGGCTCAGAGATAAACCTTATAATCAGTAACGGCAAGGAGTCGGAGAACGTCAATATGCCCGCTCTCACAAATATGACCACGGAGCAGGCCGAGGCAGCTCTTTCGGCGGCGGGGCTCTCTCTCGGAGAGGTCAGCTATGCTCCCTCAGACACAGCGGAAGGGCTCATTACGGAGCAAGGAGTCCCTGCGGGACAGATTGTGGCAAGAGGCACCGCCGTAAGCGTTGTGGTGAGCCAAAACAGCGCAGAGCCCTCTGTGGCCTACGGACAGCAGCAGGCTGCTAATCACTATTACGCCTCCATAAACGAGGTGTGCAGCGTCGGAAGCTCCGAGGGACCCGGAGTGGCGGAGCAAAGCCTCATAAGCGTTACCATAAGGCTTATGCAGAGGGTGGACGGACAGGTGAAATATACGACTCTTGTAGATGCGATGCCTGTCCCCGCAGGATCACAGATACCGGTCTCCTTTATGAATATAGAGGGTGCGGAGGGCGTCGACACGGGAGAGATACAGGTGGTGGACGCAGCCCGAAACGAGGTCATACAGAGCTATACGCTTACCTTTACCCCTGCGGGAGTGCAGTAGACATGAGAGGTCCGAAAAAAGTATGCGTGGAAAGATAATAAAGGGTATAGCAGGCTTCTATTATGTACACACAGGCGGGGGATCCGTATATGAGTGCAAGGCAAAGGGCATATTCAGGAAAGATAAGATAAAGCCCCTCCCGGGGGATGACGTGGAGATAAGCGTTTTGTCCGAGGAGGAAAAGGAGGGAAATATCGAAAGGCTCCTTGAGAGGAGGAATTCCCTCATACGCCCTGCGGCGGCAAACGTGGACGGAGCCCTCATTATATTCGCGCTGAAGGATCCGGAGCCTAATTTAAATCTCTTGGACCGCTTCCTTGTATATATGGAGCAGCAGGATATTCCCGTCACCATCTTCTTCAACAAGTCTGATCTTGACGATGCAAATCGCTGCAAGAGGCTTTCGGAGATATACCGGAGGGCGGGCTACAAGGTCATAACAGGCTCGGTAGCGGAGGCGGAGAATGAAAAAAGCGGAGTATACAGCGAGCTTATGGAGGTCCTTAAGGGAAAGACCACCGTTTTGGCAGGGCCCTCGGGGGTGGGAAAATCATCTCTCACGAACCTGCTTTTCAGGGAGTCCGTCATGGAGGTGGGAGTCCTCAGCGAAAAGATAAGGAGAGGGAAGCATACCACGAGGCACACGGAACTTTTCGCCCTTTCCGACGACAGCTACATTTTGGACACCCCCGGATTTACCTCCCTCGCCGTGATGGAGAGCGACGCCTCGAGGCTCAAGGATTATTTTCCCGAGTTCTCCGAATTTTCAAGGGAGTGCAGATACTCGGGCTGCCTCCACGTGGGAGAGGGAGAGAGCCTCTGCGCGGTAAAGCGCGCTGTAAAAGAAGGAGGCATCTCCGAGGAGCGTTACGAAAATTACCTGCAGATATATGACGAGTTGAAAAACGGCCGCAGAAGATAAAACAAAGTTTTAAGACTCCTGATAAGGAATCGAAAAATATCGAAACGCCCTCCTTACGGGCATTTTGGGAAAGAGGAAATATATGGGATACGTTATATCACCTTCAATACTTTCAGCGGATTTCAGCAGGCTGGGCGAGGACATAAAGGCCTGCGACAGGGCGGGAGCCGAGTACATACATTTGGATGTTATGGACGGAAGCTTTGTGCCGAATATCACTTTCGGAGCGCCGCTCATAAAGTCTGTCAGGAAATGCACAGAGAGGATCTTCGATGTGCATCTCATGGTAGACGAGCCCATAAGATTCATTGATGATTTCAAAAACGCAGGTGCGGACATAATAACCGTCCATGCCGAGGCGTGCAAGCATCTTGACAGGACTGTAAACGCAATCAAGGAGGCGGGACTCAAGGCCGGAGTGGCCCTTAACCCTGCAACGCCCATATGGACACTTGAAAATATCATAGGAGAGCTTGACATGGTCCTCCTCATGACTGTAAATCCGGGCTTTGGAGGACAGAAATTCATAGAGTACACCTTGGAGAAGATATCGGATCTCAGAGACAGCATAGACGAGATGGGGCTTTTTACCGACATAGAGGTGGATGGCGGCGTAAACAGAGAAAATATCGACGACATTTTAGAGGCGGGGGCCAATATAATTGTGGCGGGTTCTTCAGTATTCTCAGGGGACATTGAAGGAAATATTAAACATTTTTTACAAGTGTTCTCGGAGTATTGTAACGAGTAAAAGACCTCATATATAATCTCCTCAAAAGAACCTGATTCGGAGGAGATGACATCATGAGGATCAACGAAAATGTTTACAAGACAGCTCTGACGGGACTTATAGCGGCCCTGTCATATGTGGTATTTACCTTTTTGCAGATAAAAATACCCTTGGGTGCGGGAGATGCGGTGAGTATACACTTCGGAAACGCCGTCTGCGTGCTGGGGGCTCTCATAGGCGGAGGACTTGTGGGAGGACTCGGCGGGGCAATAGGCATGAGCATAGGGGACCTTCTTGATCCCATATATATCATATATGCGCCGAAGACCTTTATACTCAAGTTTTTGATAGGACTCATCACAGGCTTCATAGCCCACAGGATAGGGCACATAACCTTCAGCGAGGACCAAAAGCACGTGACGAAATACGTCATGATCGCAGCTTTTGCGGGACTTTTGTTCAATGCTGTGGCGGATCCTCTGTTGGGATATTATTATAAGATACTCATTTTGGGCAAGCCCGCAGCGGATCTCACTGTAGCGTGGAACGCAGGGATAAGCCTCTTTAATTCAGTGACAAATGCCGTGGTTTCCGGTATTATATATATGGCCTTAAGGCCCGCGCTTATAAAATCAGGGCTTTTCTTAAGGATAGGACGTAGATAGTGGAAGGATCAAAATGATTACACAACCTAAAAAACTTGCAGTGATAAACGATCTGTCGGGATACGGAAGGTGCGCGCTTTCCGTATCTATTCCTGTTATATCGGCTTTGGGAGTTCAGGCCTGCCCCATACCTACGGCCATACTCTCAAACCATACGGGATTTCCGGGAGAGTATAAGTATGACTTTACAGATCATATGAAGCCCTACATGGACGCTTGGGGACAGCTCAAAATAAACTTTGACGGCATAGTCACAGGCTACATGAATTATGACGAGCAGGTGAAGCTCACGGCTTATTTTATAGACAAATTCAAAAAAAACCGCACCATGGTTTTCGTGGATCCCGCCATGGCGGATCACGGAAGGCTCTACAGAGGCTTTACAAAGGAGTACGCCGGGTATATCAGGGAGAGCCTCATAAAGAGAGCCACCATAATAAAGCCTAACATCACCGAGGCATGTATACTCACAGATGTGGACTACGGAGAGATAACAGCCCTTCTGAGGGAGCACACTATGAGGCGTCTTAAGGCAAAGCTCATGGAGATGGTTGCAAAGCTCAGAAGCTACGGCCCCGATAAGGTGGTCATCACAGGCATAGAGCGAAACGGGAGAATCTTAAACGTTATAGCCGACGGCGACAACGTAAGCTTTCTGAACACCAAAAAGACAGGAGAAAACAGGCCCGGCACAGGGGATATCTTTTCCGCCATAATGGCGTCCTCTCTGCTTCAGGGCATGAGCCTCGAGAGGTCGGTGAAGAAAGCATCGGATTTCATATCCTGCTGTATCGCCATATCCGAGGAGGCGGGAGTCCCTGTAAACGAGGGCGTGATATTTGAGAAAATACTTGATAAGTTGGCCTGCACATCTTATAGTATTTAGTATAAAAATTCAGTGATTCAGGAGAGCAGCATGTTAGATATCAAGTTTGTCCGTGAAAATCCGGATAAGGTAAAGGAAAATATCAAAAAGAAATTTCAGGATGAGAAGCTTCCCCTTGTGGACGAGTGCATAGCTTTGGACGCAGAGCTGAGAAAGGTTCAGCAGGAGGCGGACGAGCTCAGGGCAAAGAGAAACAAGATCTCAAAGGAGATAGGAGCCCTTATGGCTCAGAAGAGATTCGAGGAGGCCGAGGCGGCAAAGGCCGAGGTGGCAAAGGACGGAGACCTTCTCACAGAGCTTTCGGGAAGGCAGACGGAGCTCTCGGAGAAGCTTAACCAAAAGATGATGGTAATTCCCCAGATGATAGATCCTTCTGTTCCCATAGGAAAGGATGACTCCGAAAACGTGGAGCTTCAAAAATTCGGCGAGCCTGTGGTTCCCGATTTCGAGGTGCCCTATCACACGGAGATCATGGAGTCATTTGAGGGTATAGATATGGACGCCGCCGGCAGAGTCGCCGGAAACGGCTTCTACTACCTGATGGGAGATATAGCCAGACTTCACGAGGCTGTGATCGCCTACGCCAGGGATTTTATGATAGGAAGGGGCTTTACCTACTGCATACCTCCCTACATGATAAGATCAAAGGTGGTTACAGGAGTAATGTCCTTTGCGGAGATGGACGCAATGATGTACAAGATAGAGGGAGAGGATCTCTACCTCATAGGAACATCTGAGCACTCCATGATAGGAAAGTTTATAGATCAGACCATAGAGGAGGAGAAGCTCCCCATCACCATGACCTCATATTCGCCCTGCTTCAGAAAGGAGAAGGGAGCGCACGGTATTGAGGAGAGAGGCGTATACAGGATCCACCAGTTTGAAAAGCAGGAGATGATAGTAGTATGCGAGCCCGAGGAGTCGATGAAGTGGTACGATGTGCTCTGGAAGAACACAGTAGATTTCTTCAGGACCTTGGACATTCCCGTGAGACAGCTGGAGTGCTGCTCCGGAGATCTGGCGGACCTCAAGGTCAAGTCCTGTGACGTGGAGGCCTGGTCTCCCAGACAGAAGAAGTACTTTGAGGTGGGCTCATGCTCAAACCTCGGAGACGCTCAGGCAAGGAGACTTAAGATAAGGATCAAGTCCAAGGAGAAGGGCAACCATCTTGCCCATACCCTCAATAATACCTGCGTGGCTCCGCCTCGTATGCTTATTGCCTTCCTTGAGAATAATCTTCAGGCCGACGGCTCTGTAAAGATACCCGAGGTGCTTCGCCCCTACATGGGAGGAAAAGAGGTACTCGTGCCCAAGTACAACTCGATAAAGGGCAAATAAAATAAAACAAAAGTCGTAAGATCATAAGGAGGCAGAGGGGAAGCTCTGTCTCCTTTTTTCGGAAAGGAACAAAAGCCGTGAAAAAAGAATATATAGAGAAGATATACAGCGGATGGCTGGCTAAGATAATCGGGATACGCTACGGGGCGCCGATAGAGGGCTGGAGCTACGAGAAGATCAAAAATATATACGGGGAGAGCCTGCCCTCCTATCCGGCCTCCTACAAAAACTTTGCCGCAGACGACGACAGCAACGGTCCGTGGTTTTTCCTGAGAGCTCTTGAGGACTCGGGGATATGCACAGAAGACCCGGCGGCGAGGGAGCTTTCTCCCTCTGATGTGGCGAAGGCTCTTTTGAATTACGCTCCATTTGAACATGGCTTTTTTTGGTGGGGAGGTTACGGTGTGTCCACAGAGCATACCGCGTATCTCAATTTGAGAAACGGGATACCTGCGCCTGAGAGCGGGAGCATTACCCAAAACGGAAAAGTAATGGCCGAGCAGATAGGCGGACAGATATTTTCCGATACCTGGGGTCTGGTTAACCCCGCAAATCCCGAGAGGGCTGTAAAGATGACAAAGGCGGCGGCCTCTGTGACCCATGACGGTGAGGGACTGAACGGGGCCGCATTCGTGGCTGCCGCTGTGAGCCTTGCCTTCGAGGAGAAGGATATAAAGAAAATAGTGGCAGGGGCCCTCTCGTTTGTTGAGAAGGGCAGCAGATATGAAGAAGTGGTATGTGCCGTGAAGGATTTCTACGACAGTCATGCAAAGACCGATGAGGCATGGAGGGCTTGCTTTGATTTCGTCAAAGAAAATTACGGTTACGACAGGTATCCGGGGATATGTCACATTATCCCCAATGCTGCCGTAATGGCCTTGGCGCTTTTTTATGGGGAGGGAGACTTTTCAAAAAGCATCGAGATATGCAACCTCTGCGGTTGGGATACAGACTGCAATGTGGGAAATATAGCGACAGTGCTGGGCGTCGCGGGAGGTCTCTCGCAAATAGGTGCAAAGTGGAGGGAGCCTGTAAATGATCTGGTCATCTTCTCAAGCGTTATGGGCTATTATAACATTCAGGATATCCCGGCGTCGGCTTCATACATAGCAAGGCTTGCCTACAGACTTGACAATGAAGAGATACCCGAGGAGTTTAGGGATATGCTCGAAAAAGACAGTCTTTGCCATTTCGAGTATGAAGGATCAACTCATGCCATGCGATTCAGATATGAGATCTGCGGAAGCGGAGAGGCCGACAGGCAGTATCTGCTGTCAAACAGCCGCGAGTGGGCGGATAAGGGAAGGGGCTCTCTGAAGCTTTCCGTGCTTTCTGCTGAGCCGGGGGACGACCTGTACCTTTACAAAAAGACATATTATACTCCGAAGGACTTTTCCGACAGCAGATATGATCCCGCATTTTCACCTGTATGCTACCCGGGACAGCATATCGAGGGAACTATATTCATACCTGATTACAGCAGGGACGCAATGGTCGTTCTTTACGCAAAGGATGAAAGGGAGGGCGTCATATATGAGAGCGAGCCTGTTACAGTGAGAAGAGGAGAGAAAAAAAGGCTTTCCTTCAAAATACCCGGTGGAACGAGCGCGCTTTTGTCCGAGGCCGGCTTTATATTCAGACCCTTGGGGGAGGCTCTTCAGAGGTTTGAGTTTACGGCATTTGCAGATGAGTTTGAGATATCGGGAGAGCCGGATTATGTTGTTGACCTGAAAAAGGAGGGCATAGAGACATGGCCGGGAGGCCATACAGAGCTCAGCTCGTTTACGAGGCTTAAGGGAAACTTTTTCCTTGAGGACGGAGAGCTTGACCTCTCCTGTGCGGACTTCGGGGAGATGTATACAGGAAGCTGTTCCATGAGAGATTATGAGGTGACTTTTGATATAGTTCCCGTCAAAGGCTTATTCCACGGGGTGAATTTGAGGGTAGGCGGGGCCCTGAGGTCTTATCTTGCCGCGCTTATTGAGGGGGACAGGCTCGCTCTTATGAAAAGCAGGGAGGACGGCTCCGGCTACGATGTCCTTTCCGAGGAGTATTTCCCTTGGAAAAACGGAAAGGAGGTCACAATAAAGGCTGTGCTCAGAGGAAAAGAGATAACAGTAAGCGCGGATGACCGAGCGGTGATAATATATGTTGACAGAGACAGGCCTTACAAAAAGGGCTGCGTTGGAATTTCGGTAAGGGAGGGAAGCAGGATAAAGCTTAAAAGAATAGAGATAAAGCCTGTCCTATGAAGAAGCCGGTAAATTTATGATCGAATTTGCCGAGAAAAGGACATTTGTCCTTTACTAAGTTCCAAGAGGGCTATTATAATAAATTTCAGCAAAAAGAGTGCGGTTTACAGGAGAGATCGAATGGCGGAAAAAATAAAGCTCCTCATTGATACGGATCTCGGGGACGACGTGGACGATGCGGCGGCGTTTATGTTTATATTAAACAGTCCCGAGTTTGATATTGAGGGGGTCACCACAGTCTTTAAAGATACCGAAAAAAGAGCCGAGATGGTAAGAGAACTCCTTTCTATGTACGGACGGAGGGATGTGCCTGTGATAAAGGGGCATGGCAGAGCCTTGGTGGAGGACGGAATCGATCCGACGGAGGAGCCTATCCAGTATGGTATACTCAGAGAGAGACATTTGCCTTCGGAGTACGAAAGCTCAATATCCGCAGAGGATCTCATAATAGAAAAGGTAAAAAATGAGAGAGAGCTTGTAATACTTGCCATGGGCCCCATGACAAACCTCGCCATGGCGTGCCTTAAGGCTCCCGAGGTCATGAAGCAAGCGTACATAGTCGGAATGGGAGGGGCATTTTTCAATTCAAGGCCCGAGTGGAACATAGTCTGCGACCCCGAAGCCGTAAAGATAGTCTTTGATACTGTGGATCACATGGTTATGATGGGACTTGACGTGACAAAATACTTAAAGATCTCAGATGAGAGATTTGAGATACTGACAAGGGATAAGGGCCCGAGGATGGCTTACTTTTCCGAGGGTGTGGATATCTTCAGGAAAAAGACAGGTTATCCCCTTACCTTTCACGATGTGCTCTTGCCGGTGTGGCTTTTGGATAAAAATACAGTCGAGCTCCAAAAGGGCTCTTTTACGGTGGAGCTTTCGGGGAGGCTTACAAGAGGGACTCTTGTAGACAAAAACGACTATTATGACACGCGCATCTGTACAGAGGGAGACTTTTATTTCGCAAAAAGCGTGGATACAGAGAGATTTTACAGCATACTTGAGGAAAGGTTTTGATTTTTACAGGTTGTAAAGCTGAAATATCCTTAAACCTGAAGGTTTATTGATATAAATTATGTAAGATTCAAGGAGGAGAGAGATTCATGAAAAAATTTGGCGTTGCATTGACTGCGCTTTTTATGAGCGCGGCTATGCTTGCAGGCTGCGGAGCACCCGAGCCCGAGGAGACTGAGGCAGCAGCTACAGAGGCAGCTGCGGCTGAGGAGGAAGCAGGAGAGGAGAGCGCAGAGGCTGCGGATCCCGCGGAGTTTAAGGTAGGGCTTATGATCCCCGGAAATTTGGGAGACAAGTCATTCTTTGATGCGGCTTTTAATTCCATAGAGCCCATAAAGGAGCAGCTCGGAGTGGAGGTAGAGTACATAGAGTGCGGTACCGACACTTCAAAGTATTATCCCGCTCTCGTAGATATGTGCGAACAGGGCTACGACCTGATACTCACCATCTCAAGCAACAATGACGATGCTCTCGTACAGGTGGCTGAGGAGTATCCCGATCAGAAGTTCATAAACCTTGATGATGAGCTTGCGGATCCGCCTGCAAACGTATACATCATGGGTACAAAGAATAACGAGATGAGCTATCTCGCAGGAGCGGCAGGAGCCCTTAAGGCTGCAGAGCTTGGAGAGGACAAGATCGGATTTGTGGGTGGAATGGACAACCCCAGCATAAATGAGTTCCTGGTAGGATATATAGAGGGAGCTCAGGCCATAAATCCTGATATAAAGGTAGCTACCTCCTATGTGGGAAGCTTCACAGATACCGCAAAGGGAAAGGAGAACGCGCTCCTTCTCTATAATTAAGGACTTTCAGTGATATTTACGGCTGCAGGACAGTCAGGCCTCGGAGTTATCGACGCTGCTGTAGAGCAGGGCAAGTTCGTTATAGGTGTTGACTCTGATCAGGCTGAGGCTCTCAAGGATTCACAGCCTGATATGGCTAACGTGATAATCACCTCCGCCATCAAGAACATTTCAGACAATGCGGTAAACGCTGTAGACAGAGCCATGAAGGGCGAGATACCCTACGGAACGAGAGAGGTATTCGGAATCGCAGAGGGCGCTGTAGGGATCGCAGAGAACGAATTTTATGAGAAGCTCCTCAGTGAGGAGGACAGAGCTCAGATCGAAGAGCTTAAGCAGCAGGTAATAGCAGGTGAAGTCGAGATGACACCTACCACAGGTATCACGACAGATAAGATAAACGAGATCCGCGAGGCGGTACGCCCGTAAGATACGGAGGTTCCCGGAGATGGAATACATTCTGGAAATGAAGAACATATCAAAGATCTACGGCAATGGTATTGCCGCAAATCGCGATGTGAACTTTAATCTGAAAAAAGGTGAGATACACGCTCTTGTGGGAGAAAACGGAGCGGGCAAATCCACTTTGATGAAAATTTTATTCGGTATGGAGCCGCCGTCTCAGGGTGAGATAATTTTGAAGGGAGAACCGGTAAGGTTCTCCTCTTCAAAAGATGCGATAGCCCATGGGATAGGAATGGTGCATCAGCACTTTATGTTGGTGGAATCCTTTACGGCCGCACAGAATATTATACTCGGAATGGAGCCCAAGAAGGGCGCATTTGTAAACGAGGCTGAGGCTGTGCGCTTTATAAAGGATCTCAGCAAAAAATACAATCTTGAGGTGGACGCGGAGGCGGTAACGAGGACTCTTCCCGTAGGTGTAAAGCAAAAGATAGAGATACTTAAGGCCCTTGCAAGAGGCGCCGAAATATTGATACTTGACGAGCCTACGGCAGTGCTTGCTCCACAGGAGACAGACATACTTTTTGAGGAGCTCATCCACCTTAAGGAACAGGGACATACTATAGTATTTATCTCACACAAGATTCCGGAGATAAAAAAGATATCCGACAGGATAACTGTAATGCGTTCAAGCCGCACTGTGGGCTGCTACGAGACAAAGGACGTTTCCGAAAAAGAGATATCAAACCTCATAATGGGATGCGAGATGGATACAAGCATCGAAAAGAGCAGCCCGAAGCCCGGAGACATTAAGATAAGGGTGTCGGGAGTTTCCTACACAGACAAAAACAAGGTGAAGGTCCTTAAGGACGTAAGCTTCGGAGTAAGGAGCGGAATGATCTTCGGCATTGCGGGAGTGCAGGGTAACGGACAGGTCGAGCTTGTGGATCTGATGACAAAAAGGCGCTCACTCAGGGAGGGCGATATACTTCTCGGAGGAAAGAGCGTAAAGGATATGTCCGTCCGAGATATAAGAAAGATGCAGTTCGGATATATACCCGAGGACAGGATAGAGCAGGGCATGGCAGCTCATGAGTCTATAGGGGAAAATATCATATCGAACCGCTACGACACCAAAGAATTCTGCAAAAACGGTCTCCTTGATTATAAGGAGATAAAGAAATTCGCCGAAGAGAATATCAGAGAATACGAGATAAGATGTTCGGGCAGCGACCAGAACGTAGGTATGCTTTCAGGCGGAAATATGCAGAAGGTCGTGGTTGGCAGAGAGTGCAGCCATGAACCTGAGATACTTATTGCGGAGCAGCCCACAAGAGGCGTTGACATAGGAGCGGCCTATATCATACACAAAAAGATCATGGAGCTCAGAGATGAGGGCTGCGCCGTACTTTTGGTGTCGGCGGACCTCAACGAGGCTTTAAAGCTCTCCGATGTCCTTGCGGTAATGTATGACGGAGAGATAGTCGCATATTTTGATAATACCGAGGGCCTGAACGAGGAAAAACTCGGGCTTTATATGTTGGGACTGGACAGACACGATAAAGAAACTGTAAGGAGGGCCGAGAATGAGTAGAGAACGTTCATTTACAATAATCAGGACGGCGGTTTCCATGGCGGTAGCCGTCTTGGTAGCATTTTTGATCATCGTACTCGTAAGCGACCAACCTCTTGAATCCATAAAGATATTCCTTTTAAGGCCCTTCTCCACGAAGAGATATATAGGAAATATAGTGGAGACAGCCGTGCCGCTTATATTTTCAGGATTGGCAATGGCTATAATGTTTAAGGCCAATCTCTTTAACCTCGGTGCGGAGGGCATATATTTCATTGCGGGTATAACAGGCTCCATGGTCGCTATCTGGCCCAAGCTTCCCCCTGTGGTATTTCCTTTCCTCTGTATACTTGTGGGAGCCGCAACAGGTATGGCTGTAATGGTCATACCGGGAGTCCTCAAGGCAAAGTACGGCGCCAGCGAGCTTGTCACCTCTCTTATGATGAACAACATACTTCTCGGAGTAGGGCTTTATATCTTGAATAATGTCATGAGAGATCCCGATGTGGCATCCCTTGTCTCTTACAAATACAGAACAAACTCACTCCTTGCAAATATAGTTCCGGGGACAAGGATACATGTGGGCTTCATTATAGCCATCGTTTTTGCCGTGCTCGTATACATATTTTTGTTTAAGAGCAAGTGGGGATATGAGATAAGAATGGTGGGAGACAATGGGACATTTGCCTCCTATTCGGGAATAAATGTTGCAAAGGTCATACTCACAGTACATCTTGCGGCGGGAGCGATAGCCGGCATGGGAGGTATCATAGAGTGCATAGGCATGCACAAGAGGTTTGAGTGGTCGGCGCTTCCCGGATACGGATTTGACGGGGCCATGATAGCCATGCTTGCGGGAAACAACCCCATAGGCGTGATCGGAGCGGCCTTCTTCGTAAGCTGGCTGAGAGTAGGCGCGGACCTTGTAAACCGCTCCTCGGATATACCCACGGAGATGATATCCATACTTCAGAGTATCATCATACTTTTGATATCAGCTGAGAGATTTCTCCACAAATATAAGCAGAGCTGGATAGAGAAGGAGGTCAAATAATGAAGGCATTCACAGATCTTATATTTACCACTGACTTTTTCTACTCCATCCTTAGAGTGACCACACCGCTTCTTTTCGCATCAATGGCGGCGGTAGTATCCGATGTGGCGGGAGTGCCCAACATAGCTCTTGAGGGAATAATGCTTATTGCGGCCTTTGCGGGAATGTTTTTCAGCTACCTGTTTGAAAGCGCTCTGGCGGGACTCTTTTTCGCACTGTTTTTTGCAGTACTTGCGGCAGGTGTGCTTGCTTTCTTTACTCTTTATTATAAGACCAACATAATACTCGGAGGTATAGCCATAAACAGCCTTGCAAGCGGAGGCACAATATTTTTCCTCTATCTTGTGGCTCACGATAAGGGAACCAGCGTTTCACTTGCAAGCAAGGTGCTTCCCAACGTGAATATACCCTTTATAGAGAGTATTCCAATAATAGGTCCCGTAATTTCAGGACATAACGTGCTTACCTATCTTGCGGTGGCCTCCGTAGTATTTACCTATCTCCTTCTCAAGAGAACGGCCCTCGGCTGGCACATAAGAGCTGTGGGTGAAAAGCCCGATGCTGCGGATTCAGTAGGAATAAGCGTCACAAAAACTCAGGCCATAGCTCTTATAATAAGTGGAGTGATGTGCGGCTTCGGCGGAGCGTTCATGTCAATGGGATATGTATCTTGGTTCTCGAGAGATATGGTGAGCGGAAGAGGCTGGATAGCTCTCGCGGCGGAGGCTATGGGAAGACAGCACCCTCTGGGAACTGCGGCTACGTCGCTTCTCTTCGGAGTTGCGGATGCCCTCTCAAATGCGGTCGCCACCCTCGGCTGGCCTTCCGATCTGGTAAAGACCATTCCGTACTGCGCGACGCTTTTGGGACTTGCAATATTCTCAATACGCGCTTACAAGAGAGCGAAGGCCGCTTGATTTAAAAACTACTTAAAAGAGAGACAGAATTATATGGATATAAAGGATTTGAAAGCACTGATGGACTCCATGTCTTTGGAGGAAAAGGTCGGACAGATGGTGCAGGTATCGGGCGGCTTCCTTGAAGAGGGCGCCGTGATAACAGGGCCTGCCGCCGATGTGGGACTTACGACGGAGGACTGCCTTCTGGCAGGCTCGATACTTGGTGTGGCGGGTGCAAAGCGCTTAAGGAGCATTCAGGACAGGTATATGGAGAGACATCCCCATCACATTCCGCTTTTGATGATGTCTGACGTGATACACGGGTTTAAGACTGTATTCCCTATTCCCCTCGCCCTTGGAGCTACCTTTAACCCGGAGCTTGTGGAGAGGGATATGGAGATAGCGGCAAGGGAGGCCGCAGCTGCGGGTCTGCACGTAAGCTTTTCTCCCATGACCGACCTTGTAAGAGACCCCAGATGGGGCAGGGTATATGAGTCCTACGGAGAATCCCCTTATCTGAATTCCGTCATGGCAAAGGCCTACGTGAGAGGATATCAGGGAGAGGATAACGACCTCTCAAAGGAGGGAAGGATATCTGCCTGCGACAAGCACTTTGTGGGCTATGGAGCTCCTGTGGGAGGCAGAGAGTACAACCACTCCGAGATCTCGGAGCACAGCATAAGAGAGTATTATCTCCCTGCAAAGATAGCCGCTATAAAGGCAGGCTCAGCCTGCGTAATGCCTGCTTTCCAGTCCCTGAACGGGGAGCCCTGCAGCGCCTCCGAGAAGATAGTGAGAAGGCTCTTAAGAGACGAACTGGGATTTGGGGGAGTTACCATCTCGGATTGGTCCGCTGTGGGAGAGCTTGTAAATCACGGTGTTGCGGAGAACAACAGAGAGGCCGCAAAGCTGGCTGTGAAGGCGGGAATAGACATAGATCTTATGTCTGTATGCTACATCAGAGAGCTTAAGGGGCTCGTTGAGTCAGGAGAAGTAGATGAGAGACCGATAGACGAGGCGGTATGGCGTATACTGACTCTTAAAAACAGGCTCGGACTTTTCGAAGATCCTTACCATGGGGCGGGAGAGGAGGCTGAGAGGAAGTACATACTTGCCCCGAAGCATAAGGAAATGGCGGAGGAGACGGTGGCCGAGGCTCTGGTACTCCTCAAAAACGAAGACGATATTCTGCCCCTCAAGAAGGAGGAAAAGGTC